>CAYPBR010000001.1:0-96093 GCA_964409005.1 Candidatus Woesearchaeota archaeon
CTGTTGGATTTCCACTATATGAAGCTACCCAACTGCCATCATAATCCTCTATCCACATTCTTATTTCATTCAGTGCAATCCCACTTGCGGCTGGTACTTTGATCCATATAGATTTTGTATACGTATGTCCAGCTACCAGTCCATGCATATCAGATGTAAGCTCATTATCACATAAAGTTACATAAGCTGTTGTTCCGCTTGCTATTGTTTTTGTTACTTTATATGAATAGGTGTCTCCATGTGCTTCAGCTCCATCTCTTGCAAAAGTAGCATCTGTTAAAACCGGAACCGTCTCGTCAAATATCATTGGTGGGGTTGTGCTTTCACAATCTGCTCTATCAATCAAATTAATATGAGCCACTTCTCCTATTTTGTGAATCTTTCCTTCACATCCTCCCGCGCCCGTTACCATTAATCCTTCAGTAAAATCACCACTTTTATTATCATAATTTATCTTATGAGCAATAGCAGAAATCATATATTCTCGACCATCAGCATCATTCATTATCATTCTTGTACCATGTTGCTCAAGTTTCGGCGTAAATGATACTCCTGATATTACGTTACTACCTTGCGTAAAAGTTCCCGTTCCTGCTTTTACATTCCGAGGCCCACCAATGGCATATATTGGATTTGCAAGATTACCGTCTGCTGTTAGAGCTATATTAGTTGTAGGTTTCCAAAAACCTGATCTTCTTCTTATATACAACTTATCACCAGCAGTTAAAGCTGCTTGAAGCGCAGTCCTAATACTCTGATATGCATCGTCCATTGTACTTCCATCATTAGCTCCTGTTGCTAATAATGAATCACAAAATTTATTAGCCACTTCTTACACTCCTTTATGGTATTGGTGGTTCCTCTGGCGGAGGTTCTTCAATTAGTTTAGGAGGTCTATTACTTGCATCCGGCATATCTTCACTAAATTCTTCATGATCTTCTAAATATCCCTTTTCCTGTAATATTTTTGTTATTTCTTGCTCTGTATATATCCTCTCTGGTTCTTGAATATCTAATTGAGCATCTAACATTGATATTCTTCTTTCTATCTCTGCTATTTTAAATCTTTCACTGGGAATACGTTTTCCATAAACAACTTCTAATCTGAATTTCTTTAACTTATTTTCTTTATCCCATACCTTTACTGTTGCTGTATAATAACCATCTTCTCGAAATTTTTCTTTCTGTATTTTATATTCATACATTTTTTAATCCAATATCACGCCAAGTTCACCTATATTAAACTTCACTGAATCTTTATTTAGTATTATCCTATTTGTAGTTAAATCCGCCCATTGTAAAAAAGTTCCTCCGGACTGAGCATCCCATATCGCAAAAGCAACAAGTGTCCCCCAATCTGCTGTCGCTTCAGGAAATAAAACTTGAATCGTATTTGATGAAGCTCCTGCAACAGCAGCAGCCCAATTATTACACAATATTCTTAAATATCCGTTTCCGGATAGTTCTGTCCCTCCACCAACATCAGTTGGAGCAATCGTATATAAAGCTATATATAAGTTTGTAGCAGGTGTATATACAGCTACTTTTAATATATGATCTAATATTTTGTTTTCTAAATAGTTACCAAATGATCCGCTCATACCTACCTCTTCTATTTAGCTATCTTCTTCAGTATTTCCTTAATCTCACTCAACTCTTTATTCATATCTCCTAATTGTTTATTTGTGTGAGAAAGTTCATTAATAGTTACTTCCGTTTGGACTTTTAACTCTGTTATCATTTCTTGTTGTTCTCGATCAATCCTTCGGAGTTCTTTAAAGCCATCCGCCGTAATTGCTATCGTAGAGGAACCGATTGTTACAGCTATCGCGGCAATGGCAATTACAATTTTCCAGTTTAAATTTATCTTTTGCATTTATAATACTCCAGACTGATTGCATATTTACGTACCCCATACAACTATTTCAACTTCCGAGCCTGTTGCATCAGTACACGCTACAGTCAGTGATGTAAGTGCCGAAACTTCCATAAATAAAAAGTTAGTGACTGCTATAGCAGTTCCATTTACAGTAAGTGTTATCGCCAATGTAGAAATTACCATAACAGCAGTTACAGTTGTAAAGTCACTTATATCGACGGTTATTATACTATCAGCACTATTGACATTACGTTTTAAACCACTTTTATGCGTAAAGTTAAATTGAGTTGAAGCAATCTCTTTTTTTAAACTTCCATCTGATATATTAAAGGAATAATACGCTGACATTTTTTTTAACCTTTTTTATTTGGTTTTATATAAGCGCAAGAGAAGTAAAATTCTCTTGCGCTTTTTTTTACTTAAACATCTTCATCATATTCATCAAGAATTTTAACTATCGGCCCTGCTGCTACTTCGGCAGCACGTGAAATATGATCTATATAATCAAGTCTTTGTTCATTTACAAGTGTAATTGAAGTTGCAAGACTTGAAGCATTCGCCGAAGATGTTAACATACTTGTATCGGCTGAAAAGTGAAAAGTTCCTTCTTCTTGAATATGAGCATTAAAATCACCTTTCAATTCATTCAATCCTGCATTTACAGCAGTTTGTACAGTTCCTACGGCTGCCGCTGTAACTGTATTTGTTGAATCAGGAGCACCATGTACTAATGCTACTATAAGAATTCTATGTGCCTCGTAAGTAGCCCTTAAATCGTCAGCCGCCGTCGCTATTTCTGCCCATGTTGAATCAGCATCCAAAGTTACAAATGTCGGAACATTTGTATCTGCCACTCCATGATGAATAGAAACATTAGCAAAGTTTGCAATAAACTGTACTTTAAGATCATTAGCAAGAGCAAAAGCCAACGCCTTTGTTGTAGCATTTGCGGCTGTTATAACATTTACAGCATCAGTGCCAGCATGAATTGAAGATGATACAATGACTCTATGAGCCTCGTAATCAACTTTTAACTCATCTAACAAAGCATAAATTTCTTTAGGCACTCCTAGCTCCGTTACTGTATTTGTTGAATCAGCTCCTCTATGATGAGTAGTACTGGCAAGATGAGTTCCATACTGTGTAATTAATTCTTGTTCAAGATCAATTACTTGATCAAGAGTGCTTTTGGCTATTCCTAATGTCAATACATTAGTAACATCATTCACTTTATGAGGGTTTTGTCCACCCAAAACAATTCTTACTAATTCATTGTGACCAGCAATAAGATCATCAATTCTCGGAATTAATGCTTTTACTATTGGATCAGCTCTTTTTATTCTGTCTCGCATTGTCATAATTGTGCTTTTTCCTCCTAATATTTATTTTAAAAAAATACGGCCCGTTTTAAAGGCCGTATTTAATTTAGAACCATCCAAGACTTGACGGCGAAATATTTTTGATCATAACATGCTGTTCTGGCTTCTTAAGTCCAAGAGCTCCAAAGAGAAGCATCAAGAAAGGATAGACAGCCGCATTTGTCGGGTAAAGATCAAACTTCATGAGAGGTAAAAACTGCTCCCACTCAATAGCATTATACATCGTATTCATACCTAACATAAATGCCTTTGAAGTTCCGGGAAGGTCTGAATTTGTTTCATAAATGTCAGGATCGGCACCTGTATAAAGAACTTTCTTACAGAAAAGCTTTGTTGCCGATGCTCCTGCATCTTTTTTATTTCTAAAAATAAAGAAACTCGTTCCAACAGTACCACCATCAGTAACAGAAATTGTTACTCTATCACCAGCGGCTACTACTTGAGAAGCCTCGGCCGATACCAAAGACTGACCAAACTTGTTAACTGCCGCTACTGAATAGTAATAAGTTCCAGCATCCGCAGCTAAAAATTCAGATGAAGCATGAGCTCCAGCCGCCAATGAAATTGTTACCTGTGAAGGTATACCTGATACGATACTTGATGTTCTTGGTGCTTCGCCTTCAAGTATAAACAAATCAGGCTGAAGCATCGGCGTACCAAAAGTAGTTGGATACTTATCGAAAATCAAGTTTGGAACCGTTGTTTGATCACCACCACCGCCACCAGCAGGAAACCTCAGTCTATCGCGGAGAAGTTTCTGAATATCTTCCATGACCATTAACGACATAAATAAGTCTGTTGCAATACCAAACTTCTGCCTGATTACTCTTGCAGATTCGCCTATAGCATCTTCCATCTTTACTGAAGTTG
Source organism: Candidatus Woesearchaeota archaeon (assembly GCA_964409005.1). GTDB lineage: Archaea > Nanobdellota > Nanobdellia > Pacearchaeales > GW2011-AR1 > CAYPBR01. The sequence goes on from CAYPBR010000001.1 coordinate 4,129, forward strand.
CATCTTTACCTCTAAGGTCGATTACATTTTCAGGATCAGTAGCAATATTATCAACGATAAGTTTTTCAATTCCGTCTGGTTCTGTTGAAACCATAGTAGAATCACCGAAAAAAAGTTTTTTTTCAATTTCTTTAATGATCCAAAGTGTACCTGATCCTTTTTCAACGGTCATAGCATCTTCAAGCATGTCTGAAATAGTTGCCTGTAAGGTAACTTTTCTCAAAGTTTGAAGATACTTCATCGTTGTATATTTTCTTTCAATATCTGTATCTTTCTCTATTGAGTTTCCACCTTCAGCAACCCACGCTCCGTCACTATCACCTACTCCTGTTCTTCGTGTCCACTGGTGAACTGGAGACTTTACGGGTACTTTCTTCAATGCTTTAAAAAGTTTTGCTTCATCCTGTTTCCAAAGGACATTTACTAAAGTTGAATCGAGAGATTCAGGAATAAGAGCACGTCCACCAGTAAACGCATTTGTATCAACTCCACTTCCAGCCGAGAGCGCTTTTTCCAGTGTTTCCATCATTTCCTGATTACCTTTAGCAAAACCTTCGTAATGAAAATCCAAAAGTGCTTGATCCATGTTTATTTTCTCCTTGTTTATTTTTTACTTTATACTACTAAAAGTTTCTGAATTCTTGCAGGAATCTCCATTCCTTTATTGAATCTGCCTTCTACCATAATTAACTCTTCCAATGTAATCTTATCGGACTTACAGAGTGAGGACAATTTTTCGAGAGCTTCAGCCTTTGTCATACTAACTTCTTTTTCACCATCTTCAGATTTTTTTATGATTTCAAAAGCCTTTCCTATATTGGATTTTCTTGGAATCGGAGCTTCACCCATCTGCCTAACAGTCTCACTCACTGATTTAAGCAATTTAGCTCCAGCAAAATCAATCTTTTCAGATTTATCAAGTCGTTCATTTACTGCATCGACTTTATTAGCAACATAAACAATTGCCTTTATTACTTCGGACAACTGTTCTTCCTGTGTGTCCATCAGAGCCTTTACAAAAGGAACTGCATCAATAACTTCCTGGGCATCTCCTTCTTTTTCAAGTACTCCTTCTTCAAGAGATTTGGAAAGCTGCTGAAAATCAACATCACCATCATCATCACCATCATCATTCTCAGACTTTTTAACTTTAGCAGACTTCTTTCCAAAATCTTTTTCTTTCTCCTCCTCTTCTTCTTCTTCGCCCTCTTCATCAGCGGGAACTTCTTTTCCTTTTTTTGGGTTTGCCTTATGCAAATCTCCAAGAGCAGTATCAAGCGCCTTCTCTAAATCCTCTTGAGTAACGTCGTCAACCTCACCTTCAACTTCTTTTTCTTTTTTCTTTTCAGGCATACTTCTTTCCTCCGTTGAATTTTTTTACTAATACTTTTTTTAAATGTCCATATAATTGCAAACTATTTTGATGAATCAAATAATCTTTAACATCATCATCTGTTCTCATATCCCCTTCTTTCATTCTCCAGACAAGTTCAGCAATAACCTTATCAAGACTTTCTTTTCCTAGTGCTCTACCACCAGTAAAATTAGCTGTATTAACACCACCACCGACCATTAATGCTTTAGCAAAAGCACCAATAGGAACCAATCCCACATTTCCCATTGTCTCATCGTTAATAGGTTTATATGTTATAGCAGTCTCATCCCATATTACTCCGATAACACCGCTAAGAGCTTTACCTAATGATTTTCTATTCTTAATAAATCCACCGATTGATGCACCAAGTCTAGTACATTTAGCCTTTAATAGGTCTACTATAGATTCAGCATACTTAACGCCCTTATATAACCGGGCTTTAACAAATGTTCTTCCTTCTTTAAAACCTACATCCAACGGTTCGCCTACTATATATTCTGGCGATCCTTCAATTTTATGTAAATGATCCCAACTAATTATACCTTTTTTAAGAAAGTTATCTCTCTCATCATGCAGTGCTTTCATAAATACGACATCTTTCTGTTTGTCCGGGGATTCATTTGAGGCTTCAATATATACAGTATAGGGATCATTCTCATCTGCTTTAATCATTAAATCACCAGTGAACGGTGTATAAAATGGTTTACCCTCTTTCATTTCTAAAGTTCTCATATTAATAGTTTATTCCTTTTATTAAATTTTGTAAAGTAGTTTACAAACTAACTTCCACTTTATATAAATTCCAGGTTATTTTTTCCTAATATTAAATTTCATGCAACTTAGCCTCGGATATAGATTCTTCTGCTAAGCTACTAGCTCGCTGATAAGTATTACGATCTATCAATGTTTGTTCATATTCATCCTTATATTTAATAAAATTAAAATCGGCCTCTTTCTTACCATCAACATACGGAGCAAGTTTTTTAGTTAGTTGTTTTAATACTTCATTAGCTTTAGTAATTCCAACTTCACTTGCTTTAATAACTGCTTCTTGTTCTTTTATTATTCCAGCTATGTAAATTTTACCTCTTGCATAATTGCTATTTAATTTATTCAGGTCTTTATTAATCATTTTTTTTGTACTTTCCGTACCCATACCTTTCTCCTTGTTTCAAAGTGAAAGCGCTTTCACTTTGACTCTTTTTGTATTTGATTTAAAATCCCTAATAAACCATTTTCATCATATTCCTCTACTGACCTCGGATTACCTAATATTCCCATTTCTTTTTTCTTTGTACCCATGATGTCCTCGCGCCCCATATCAAATGGCGTTTTACTTGAAACTAAATAAGTAGTTACATCCTTATCCTGTCCATTTCTGTATGTTCGTTTATTTCTTTGATCAAAACTTGCATAAGTCATTGGTATATCTAAGTGAAAATTAACAGTACCACCACTTTGTAAATTATGCCCCATCTCTAATGATTTAGTTCCAATTATAAATTTAACTTTATTATCCATATCATTAAATGCTACCTTAGCACTTTTTACTTGTTCTTTACTTGTATCGCCATGAATTGTTTTTACAGTTCCTTTACCATATTCTTCTTCTAAAGCTTGTTTCATTGAGCTCATTGCATTAAGACCTGTTACGTGAATAACTGCTTTTTCTTCAGGATGCTTTTCTTTCATAGTATTTAATATATAATTAATTTTTTCATTTTTATTCCCGGGATCAATTTTACCATTATGTATAATTTGATAATTTCTTGCATCTCTACCAGCCGACGCCCCCTTCTTTTTTACATCACGCTCCTTTCTATATACTTCCTCAGACCTTGCATAAGCTAACTGTTGATCTCTAGTAAGTTCAACTTTAACTTCATTAATAGTATTTTTAACTGGTAAATTATTTTTCTGGGTATATATCCACGGCGATATTTCATTTCTAAAAGCATTATTAGCTGATTCCTGAAATGCATTTGTACTTTGATTTAAATTCTTATACCTATCATCAAATTCTTTTAATGTACCTAAAGTATGATCTGGATCAATAAAGTTAATTTTTTTATATATTTCAGATTTTTTGTTTTTAATATTTGTACCTGACATTCCTATTTTGTAAGGTATATCTGATAACGCCATCATTCCTTTATATTTTTTTGAGCCTACTTCTACACTGGGCCCTGAAGTTGTCATTTCGTGAAATTCATCAACTACAACCATATCATAATCACCGGCTTTAATAGCATCGTTATCACTATTAAATTGATCATGCCCTATAATTGTAATCCCCTCCTTTCCGTAACCTGCTAACCTTTGCTTTTTTGGAAAGTCATTAAGAAAAACATTCTTTTGATTTTCTTCATCTAAAAACTTTTCCCTTTCATCATAGAACTGTTCTCGTAATTTAGCAGGAGTTACAATTAATACCTTTTTTGCTCCTTTATTATGAATCGCTTCCATAGCCGCCGCATATGCTAAAGGCGTCTTTCCAATACCTGCTTCGTAATCTAAAATAACTTTATCTTGTTCTTTAAAAAATCTCAATCCTGCTTCCTGTGCGTCCGTTAATTTCCATTTAATAGTTTTACCTTTACTAACAAATGAATCAGACATTCCTGTAGGCTTATAACCAGTATTTTCTTTATGATTTTTTATTCGATCAATTTTTTCTTCAGTTTTTTTAATTGTTTCAGTACGCTCAAAAAATTTATTCCAACTACTTTTTGGAACTTCCATAACAAAACGGCCTTCTCTTGTTTTAATTGAATAATCGCCTCTTTTTAAACCAATCTCTTTTGCTTTAGTTCTTGCCTTGAATAAATCTTTTCCCATCTCTACCATGATAGAATCGCCTGGCTTCTCTTCTAAAGCATTTATTAAATGAACAGTTGCTCTTAACGATCCCACAGTATTACCTAAAGCCATTTGACCTTTAACCAATTGTCTTACTGCATAACCATTAGCTGAAGCGACACTAATCATAGATAATGCATCAGTTCCCGGCGGTCTTTCTGTCATTGCTCTTATATCGTCCGCATTTGAAAATCTTTTTCTTGATTCTTTTAAAGCACCTTCTACTAATCTTCTATTATTTTTCCTTGCATAACGCATTAATCCTTCTTTCAGAAGTTCACCGTTTCCATCTGCTTGTATCTTAGCAGCAACCATTCTAACAGATGCTTCTAAGCCTAAATTCCTTATTATCTTATCAGAGAATACTCCACCAGTATCGTATATATCTCCAATAATACCATTTAATGATTGAACTGCACCACTATCAATATGTCTCTGTATGGATGATGATTGTGCATTAAGCATTTCATATAATTGAATATTCTTTTTTGTTTCAATATGCTGTTCAATTTCCTTTACTACTTCATCAGTTATGCTTTTAGAATCTTCAGCGAATGTATCGCCTAACTTCAATTTAGTTTGAGTAGGTTCTTTACCTTTATTTAATTGTTTTATCATTTTCTTAAATTCTTTTTTTGCCATTAATATTTTTTTAGCTTTATCAATATCCATTTCTTTTAAAATATTTCTTTTTTCATTTGGATCAAGTTTCTCACCAAAAAAATCGTTAGCTAATAAATCAACTGCGTCTTTCTGTAATGCTTTTATTTTATTTACTTCTTTTCGTTCAACAAGTTTTTCAGTTTCTTTCTTTATTTTTGTTTCTTCTTTTTCTGTAGGTTTACGATCAATATCACCAACTACTTTGTTTGTAGCTAAAGCTTGCATTTCTCTCATTTCATCTTGAGTTATTTTTGCCCTGAACTCTTCTTGCGTAGTACCTAAAATACCTTTAACCTTTTCTTCATATATAGTTTTAATATCACGCTTCTTTTGAATATCTGCTCTATGTTTTTCGGCCTGTTCTTTTACTTCTTCTTTAGTAAGTTCCTTTAATCGTTCTCCTTGTCGTTCCTTAGAACGTTTTTTATATTCCTCTGGCGACATTAATTTATCAATCTTAAAATGAGCTAACTTACCGCCAGCACCACCTACTACTACCCAACTACCATCCTCAAGTTTTTGAATTAATACATGATTGCCTCTGATTGTAACCCATCTCATTCCCATTGCTTTTACTTCACCAGCCGAATAATCTTTTTTAACAATTACCTTACGAGCTTTATTTAATGGTTTTCCAGCAATTTTACCTTTCTTTCTTTTGACTTTATCTTGAAAGTTATCTATTGACAATTCATCCATACTTCCAAAAAACTTCGGATCATTATAATGAGCTAAATAAGCCTTTTTAGCTTCGTCAGCAGTTTCAAACTTAAGCATAACTTTATCTTCATCATACTTGCCATTTTTAGGATTTTGTTGATGCACTACATAAACTTTTTTTGAATCTTCTTTATCGCCTAAATAACAATCAACATGCTCGCCGTCCGCACCCTCACTCAATCTAATATATCCATAAGGGCACTTCATTTTAGTTTGACCTTCTTCTTTTTTTAACGGATCATACCATTTTCTTATACTACCCTTTTTATTTTCTATAGATATATCAAGATCGTGGAATTTAGTTCTTCCCTGTAGTTTGTATGCTTTACTTAGATTATCAAGATGTGATTGTATTAAATAGTAATTATCTATAATATCACTTTTTACAATTGGATCAGGGTACATTAAAGTAACTTCAATTGATTTGTGCATTATCTCTTTATCAACTACAATTTCACTTTTCATATTTTGATAAATTGATTGCACTAACTTCCAAAATCTATCGTCATCTTCATCTAAACGTGGATATTGTTTATGAACTATTCGCTTAGCCCGTTGCCAACTTGCCTCATCTTCTCTAGGCATGTTTTAACTCCTTACTATATTAATTTCCACTTACCAACTTATGAATGATCTCTTTTACATCATACGAATCAAACTTATTTTTTTCTATCCATTTGTGCAATTGCTCATCAGAAGGATTTGGATTCTTTTTTAAAAAATTAACTAATACTCGTCGAGTTAATTTATAAGCTAACTCATCGCCGTTATATGCCTTAATCGGTTTATTAGCTTCATCAACCATTTTTTTATTCAATTCATTGTATTTAGCTTTTCTTATTTCTAATGCTTTTTGCAATTGCACCTTATTTTTCCTTTTTCATTTTATTTATTCTACGTATAATTTCTTTACCCCAGTTTTCAGGAGTTTCATCTTTAAACTCTTTAATATCAACTGCCGCTTGATAAATATCTCCCATAATTTCAAGTCTGTCAAGTCCTTTAGAATTTTTTTGTTTATATGCCATCTCTTTTTGTCGTTCTACAATATCTTGATTTCTTCTAAGTATTTTTAAAGGCATTTTAACTGCTTGAGCTATTAAAGAAGTAGCATTAGCTAAATCAAGAGTATGTATATTTTGTGGTAACGTTCCTTGCGATTTTGTCTTTATATTTTCTTTTTTCTTTCTTCCATATTCATACTTCCATTTACCATCTTTACCTTTCCAGCGTTTTGTGTACTTAGCTTTTCTTAATTCTAATGCTTTTTGCAATTGCATTTTTATTCTCCAAAATCCTTAAAAGATTTTAAAAATCTAACTCTATAATGTCCTTGCCCTAATTCTTCTACTTCAGCTTTACCTTCTTTAGCTAATAATCTAACAAAATTCATTTTATTTCTTACCAAGGCAGGGCCGATCCATCCACCACCGTGCTCTTCTCTCATTTCTTTATAAAAACTTTTAAGCTTTGATCTACTTGTTTGCGGTCTACTGCCTTCTTTCACTCGCATCCATCCTTTAGGAGTTTTTTTATGAGCAATCTGTTTAGCTCCCCATCTTCTTATCGATCCCATAACCATAGTTGCGGCTGATTTTTCTAATCTTATTTTTAATGCTTTTTTAAGTGAAACTTTATCGTATTCAGGAAATTCATCAATAATAATACCGTCTTTAAATGGTTTAACTTCTTTAACATACTTAAATACTGCTTTTATATTCATTTTTCTATCCTTTTATATTTGAATCCATTAAAATTATTTAAGTTAGTCCACACTTGATGAGAAATAAACTCATTAGCTTGATCTGAACTCATTTTCTTATCTTCTATTTCCACAAGATTAGATTCATACATTATTTCTGCATTTGCTATAAAAAGAGTAAAATCATCGTCAGTCCATTTTTTTGGCATTTTTGCTATATGAGTATACTCCCGAGTAACAGCTCTTAATTCATCAGGCTTTATAGTGTGAAGTAATTTCATATCTGATAAACTAAATGAAAAAGGAAGTACATGATTATAAGTAATGACTTTAGCATTTTTTAATTTTTTTAGTTCGCCTGCTGAAAATCTTACTGTTTGACCACCTTTCTTGCTTAATAGAATATTTCCATCTTTATCGAAGGAATGACATTCTTCATATTTTAATTTACTTATCTCTTTTTCTTTCTGTTTTAAATTACGTGTAAAAAGATCAACAGAAGTTTTTTTCTTCACTTCTACTTTAGATACCTTTTGCTTTTTTTCTAATTTTGATCTTGAATATAAATATTTCCATTTACCGTCTTTTCCTTTCCAGCGCTTAATGTACTTAGATTTTCGTAAATCTAATGCTTTTTTAAGTGAAACTTTATCGTATATTTTTTCATCACTATATTTATCAAGAGTAAATTCTTTCAATAAATCTAATGGTTTTTTTAATTTATCAAACCGTTTTTCAGTCATTGCTTCTTCCTTTTAATTTTTTGATATTCAATGCCGTCTATACCTTTAGTAACTGATTCACACACTTGATGCCAATGATTTTCTTCGGCCTGTTTGACTGATAGTTTCCCAGTTGAGATTTTCTTTTCGTTTAATCTCTGTGTTAGTTTATCACTATCGTCAATAATTTTAGCAAATACCTCCCAAGGGGTAGTTTGCCTACCGACATTACGAAGTTTAATACTATAATTATACTTCTTTGATGCTATTCTCATTTCTTTAACATCAAGAAAGTATGCAAATTTTATATCATCGGGGGAAAAAGAACCGCCACTTGGATGATTATGTATGAAAACTTTTGATTGCTTTATTTTATTAATTTCTTCAGGTGCAAATCGAATAAGATTTTTTTCACCACTCTTTTCAAATATTTGTTTTCCATTTTTATCAAAAACGTAACATTTTTCATAACCTAATTTTGATATTTCATTTTCTTTTTGTCTTAATTTTATTTCAAGATTATTACTTAATTCTTTTTTTCTGTCTTTCTTATCGCGTGGATATTCATATTCCCACTTACCATCCTTGCCTTTCCAGCGCTTTATATATTTAGCTTTTCTTAGTTCTAAAGCGTTATTTAATTTCACGGTATATCTCACCTTTATATAATTGATATGCCTTATGTCCTTTCTCTAAAAATAATTTTCCAAATTCGATTGAAAATAACATAAGTAAAGGTATTATTATTTGATGACATTCACTACATTCCCAAGTATACAATGCTTTTCTTACATAGTTATGTTTACATTCAATCATCTACCTCTCCTTATGTTTTTCTTCTTTTTAAAGTTTTTACCTCTAATAAGCCAATTATCAATATCTTTAAAAATAAGTTTTAACTGCTCTTTATCTTTATCCTTAATAGCCTGTTGTATCATTCTTTTATAAATAAGTCGTCCAGGTTTATTCATTATTGAAAGTTGTTTTATTTTATCTTGATACTGCTCTGTTATTGTTCGTAACGTTACTTTCTTTTCAGTAGGTTGCTTAGTTTTATTTTTAATTGTAACTAACGTTTTATCAGCCCATTCTTTGTCATATTTTGCCAGTGTGAATTGCTTCTTTTGAGTAACGTTATTTTTTACCTTAGAAAAATAAGGTATACCAAGATCATTAGTTTTTTGAAATTCCCACTTTTGTCCATCTAATGTTTTAACTTTCATTCCTTTTAACGAAACATACTTTTTATCCATCTTTTTTTGTCGTTCCAATACTCTTGTATAAATGTCATTACTAATGGGTTTTTTCTCAATGGGTTGTTTTATCGTTTTCGGTTTAACTCGTGATTTTACTCGCACTTTTTGTGTCTGGTGGATAGTTTTCTTGGTAGTCTGTGGTTTTTTCTCTCCTCTTGCTATTGCAACCACTTTCGCATTTTCTTTAAATGCTATGTCTACTTTCTTTTTATAAAGAGATTTATTTCCTTTTTTTATTATATCATTGACTACATGTAGTTTAAATTTATTAAGAACATATGCGCCTGCGTTAGTTGAATAATCATTTACTTCTAAACCTCGTTGTATGCTCTCCTTTGTCTTTTTTAAACCCATATAATCAATTGAATTTCCTATTGCTACATACGCTCCATGCTTATGACTTTCTGTTATACTGCTTCCACCGGTGGAAGCAGTATGTTTCTTTTTTACTGTAGGTTTGTCTTTTGCTACATGGCCTTTTTTCTTTACACGTTTCCAGCCTTGTGCTGTTTTTTTATAAAGTGATCCGCCATGTTTTCGTATTGATCCTATAGGCAATATTTTAGCCTTAGCAAACATAACAACTTTTTCCATTTTATAGCTCCTTTATGCTACACGCTCATACCAATTTGCTTTTAAAAGAGCTTGCTCTGAGCCCGCGCCATTATTTGTTAATCTAATAAGATAAGTTGTTTCAGGTTTTAATACCCATTCCCAATCAAGGGTAATTAAAGTACCGAGAACTTGATTAGTTCCCTTAAAATACATGTCATCAAGAACAATTCCACTTGAAATACCTGTTGGATTACTTTTCAAACTAATATTAGTAAGTTTTGTTGATGTTCTTAATCTATTATATGCTATTAAAGCTGCCGCTCCAGTAGTAAGAGTTGGAGCTTCAACAAGTTCATAATAGCCATCATCGCCATTATAAAAAGAAATTTGTTTAAGATGCATTTCAATACCAGCAGGAATTATTACTTCAATAAACAATAAAGCACTTGCACCAAGAGCGGCATTTGCCACTCGAGCTGTAAAAAAATTACCTCCATGAATATTATTATGTTCATTAGATACTGTTGGTAATGCAAATTTTCCAAATGCTGAAATTTGTTTAATACTTAATTTACTCATTTTATTTCTCCTTTATAAATTATTTGTTTCTTTTAATAAATCTTCAAGTTCTAAATACCATCGTGTCCAGCTACATCGGCAATAAGGATGAATAATAGTTGCCGCCCAGTAATCTCTTGCCTTTCTTCCAAAATTGCTTTTACCCGGCCAAATTGTGTTATATTCAACTCCATCGATTTTTACTGTATCTCCTGTTGCTGGTGCTTCGTCAACTAATACAACTATTTTTTCATTTACTAATGATAGGCAATATGGACACGCTCCTGGAGCCGATATTCCTTTCATAAAAATAGGATCATCACTTGGTTCTTGTCTTAACTCTGATATTAACAATCCATTATTAACCGCATAGGCTGTTTCAGTACGAATTACTCTATCCCAGTCACGATTAAGCGCGACCTGACTATCCCATAATTCATTGAATACTTTACCTTTTGTCTTTTTAGCTTTTGTACCTTCAACTAATATTGATTGTATTTTACTTCTAACTTTATCAGTAACATTCTGTAAATATATTCCTGCACCCTGCTTTGATGCCAGTATCATATCTTTATCAAAATCAGTGTACCCATATGTTTTCCAATCAGGATTATCAAGTTTAAATTTACTAAAATTAGTATTTCTTTTTTTATTTTCATTTTCTATTCTATTTATTAACGTTCCTAAAAAATATGAATCTTCTGTTATTTTTGTTTGAAGTGCATCTTTCTCAATACCTAAATATTTAATAATTGCTTCTTCAAGTTTTTTCCAGTCTTTAGCTTTAATTGGTTTTCCATCTTTAGGATTATATTGAATCTTGCCTTTAAAAATTAAAGGCGCATCATCGTGTGCCTTTGCCATCTTTCCAAGAACTTTCATAACATTATCTAAAACTATATGAGTTATTTCATGAGCGTATTTCTCATATTTATCACCTAATTGATTTACAGATTTCCAAGGTGAATCTTCATATTTAGATAATTTAGGCATTTTTTTTATGTTATCTACCTTCTGCTTTAGCTCGCAAGCGTAAATCCATCTCATGTTCAGCTTCTTTCATTAATGTTTCAGTTGTAATATCACCTGCTTTAGTTCCATGTTTTATTTCAAAATCAATAGTATTTTTTAAATCTTGTTTAGTTACTCCTTTCACACCAAGTGTTTTTATATTTTTATCACTAAGATTAGCACCTTGCTTTTTTAATTCATTTTTAAATCCTGTCATAATTTGTTTGCTTTTAGGATTTTTCTCAAAATCAGATATTTCCTTACGAGAAGGTTCTCGCCCTGGCATAGGAGCAGCACGACCTCCAGTGGGAATACGTCTTTGCTTTACGACTGTTTTATTTTTTGTTGCTATATTAATTTTTTTACTGACTTTTTTAGAAGTCTTTTTACCAATTTTCTTTCCATAAAAATATTTATAGTTTCCAGGCGAACCTGTTCTTTTTGTATAATTTGCCTTTCGCATTTCTACTGCTTCGCTTAAATTATCAACTTCGTTATGCCTTGCTTTTAATACCGATTCCAATCTCATACTACTTACCTCCCGGGCAAAAAAAATAAATCCCGGGCAATTAAGCCCGGGATAAATCATAACTGTGCTCTTATTCTTTCCTGGCTTCATCAAGTACTTTTTGAACTCCATCCAAAAACTCCTGTTTGGTAATTTTACCATCTGCCAGTGCTTCCTGCAAGGCTCTAATAGCAACTTTACCAATGTTAGCGAGCTTGATATGCCGTTCTTTCTTGATGATACCAAAGTCGATAAGGGCACCTAACGCCATTGCTGCTAAAGCGCAAATAAGAACTGCCCAAATCATAAACAACCTCCCTATACTTGGATTTCTAAATCATAGCCAGCTTTAATCAAACTGTCTAAATGATTTTCTAACTCTTTTTGTGATTTTTTTGTTTCCTTTATTTCATTTTCTTCTTCGCTCTCTCCGTTACCTTTTTCTTCGTATTCACCTTCTTCTTCTTGTTGTTGCTCCATCGCTTCTTGCTGTTTTGCCGCCGTTGCCGCTGCTCTTTCCTGTACTGCTTGAGAATTAAGTGATACATCGTTTTCTTTACCCTCTAATGGATCAAGGCCGTCTTCTTCACGCATTTCATTAATAGTTCTATCAGATTCAACTGCTGATTTTATAATTGTATATTTTTCCTTTTCATCTTCTTTATTGATACCTACAAAATCAAATATATAATCTTCATCAACTTTCTTAATAATCTTATTCATGATCCCTTTTATAAATGAAAGGATCGAATCAATACCTCTGCTTTTTGAATATTTTTGACGTCCCTCTGTATTCTCTCCTATTACAGATTGAGTTGTATCTGTTTTAATTCCTAACTCCGCTAAATCCATTCCAAAAACAGCCGCAAATAGTGAAAGAAAAAATAACATCAACTTATGGTATTCCATATCTCTATTGCTAGGACTAAGTGTTTTAAAATCAAGCGATACTCCATCTTTTCCCGATGGTAAAATTGGTATGGTAAATTGTGCTCCTGATCCACTCATTGCCATATACCAGTATCGCTCGACTGCTTCTATAGTTTCCCTATCTGCTTCTCCTTGAAGGGCAATAAATCCTTTCGGTATTTTTTCTTTTGTAAAAATATCTCTGTTATATGAAATACCTAAAATAAGTGTAGTAATTAAATCAACTGCTTGCTCAAGAAGTGAATATCCATAACCTCTATGCGGAATCGCTACTCGTTTATACATATAATCAAATAGCAATTCTTCTTTTGTATATTCTGCTACTACTTGCTCCTCTAATAATTGTACATATTGAATCTTTTTTTTCCCTTCGTATCCTTTCATAGTTGTTCTACGTATTGTCGCTCCATCAATTAACCAAAAAGCTGCAATCTCACCTTTTCGATTTCTTTGAAGTTCAACTGCTACCTGATCTATGGTAAGCATCTCACGCATAAGCATTTTTCCAAAGTCAATAAAATCATCTTCTCTAAATGGATCGTATACAAAACCAGTTTGATTTACAAATTCAGCTATCTCATCAGCTCGTTTGTCATTGCTTTTAAATCGTTTATCTTGCTTACCTTTTTTATAAATTACATATCCTGGCTGTCCTACTTCAGTAGCTGGAATTAAAAATGGCATTATCTGTTGTTCTCTTGTATTAATTATCATACTTACCGCTGATAATCTTTCTGCCATTCTTCTAAGAACAGTAGAACTTATACTCATCCATCTTTCACGCACTTCTGAATGTGCGCTTGTTTGAGTAAGATACATTAATTGATCTTCAAATTTAGTTTTTAATTGTTTAAGGGAAGCATCGTATGTATATCCACCTTTGTTACGAATTATTTTAGGCATTTACTTAGTCTCCTTAGCATATTTACCGCAACCTAAAATCTGCTGTAATTCATCATTCATATCTTGGGGTATATAGCTTTTTGGTATGTCTGTTTCTTTTTCAAGCGCTGTTTTAACTTCTTCTATTAGATTATTGTTTTTATTAAATGTTGAAACAAATTTCAACAAAGGTGAAGGCCCATATTCTTTACGCTTTTCGTTATTGAATTCCATTAATTCTATAAATTCATTCATTTGTTTTTTCTCTCCTCTTCAATATAATTCTTAAATGTAATTATGTCATTGATTGTTTTTTTCCAATCACCGTCAAATTTTACTGCTCTATCATCAACATAACAAATACTAGAAGGCTTTTCAACAGACAATCCATCAATTTTAATAAACCATTTTTTACACCACTCTTTTATAGCTTGCCTGCCTTGATGAGTAGAACATCTTGTTGAATATACTAACACTTTATAACCTTTGTATCTTAATATTTTAATAGCTTCTCTTGCACCATCGACAGGTTTATCTCGTATTGCAGTAATTCCTTCCCAGCCGTTCCTATAGGCATGAATTACTCCATCAAAATCTAATGCAATTGTTTTATCCTTTCTAAAGCCAAGTGCTACCTGATTTCCCATAATATTCCTCTTTTAAATCTGTTCTTGAATTTATTAAAGCTCTTAAATCTTTTACACCACGAGTAGAAAAGAACTTTTGATTATATCCTATAGCTTTCAAAAATGCTTTCATTTTATTATATTCTATTGTTTTTCTAAATGTAGGATAACCACTTTTCAAACGTACCCATTTTTTATCTTTTTTTTGGTATCGTCCGTATTTACCATAATCTCTGATAGTACCTTCAGGAAAAGATTTTCGACCTCTAAATGTTATTTGTGTTTTCATTCATCCTCATATGATTCTTTAACCTTTTTTTCATTACTTCATAATATTTTTTATCTTTTTCTATTAGAATGAATTTGCGTTTAAGATTTAAACAAGCTATTCCTGTCGTTCCCGATCCAGCACAATTATCTAAAACCAAATCACCTTTATTAGTATATGTTTTTATTAAATACTCAAATAATTCTACAGGTTTTTGAGTAGGATGAATCCGATTTATACTATTACATGCACCTTTAGTCGATTTAATGTTTATTAAATTAACTGGGAATCTTAATTTTTCATTACGTTCTTTAGAAGTCTTACTTCTGCCTATTCCTTGTGTACCATTTTTATCCATAGCATGATTTTTTATATCTCTTATTCTCATATTTTCTTTTTTTACTTTAGTCATTTGTGGATTATATCGTTTACTATTAAATATTACTATATCTTCAGTTACTCTTAATGGTTGACTTTTAGCAAAAGTAAAATTTCCTGACTTAAATTTATTCCATACCCAGCAATATTTAAACATTTTTATATTACTTGATATTAATACCGTTGTGAAAGGCTGACTTGCTGTAAGTACTATAGCTCCATTATTCTTTATTATTCGTTTATAATGATCCCACATTTTATTTAAATCAATTGCTACATCCCACTTACAAGCAGTCATTCCATGTCCATAAGGCATATCACAAAGGATCATGTCAATAGAATTGTCCTCTATTTTATACATTGCTTTTAAGCAATCACCTAAAATTATTTTATTCATCCTCGTCGTCTTTTCTACCACGTAATAATTCTTCATTATGAAAAAACATACTTCTCAAAAAGTTTTCAGCATTAATGACAGATAAATTTTGTATTGTAGGTGAATCTTTAATATCCATAACACCTTTATCAATAGCTTCTTTTTCATCTACAGACATTCTAGGTATTAACTCTTTTTTTGATCTCTGTTCTTGATTAATCTCTGCTCTTGTTTTCCCAACAAATTCGCTAGTTCTATCACTATAATACTGTAATATATTAGGATCAACTAGTTCTGCAAGTTTACAATAGGCTTCTGCAAGAAAAAAATGGTCAGGGCCTGACTCACGCCATTCGAATTTACCTCTATTACGATTCGCTACCTCTACAAATATCCTTGTTGAACTTAAAAGTTGTTGATAATATTCACCGTAGTCTTCCATAGAATCATTATAAATATCACTTGTATCTAATGGATTAAGCATTATTTGTTTAACAAAATCAGACTTCACTTCATCTAATATAAATGTTCGATCTATTGTAATACGCTTTTCCTTTTTCCATTTATCACGCATTTTTCTAAGCGTCAATATCGTTTGACCTAATTTAAAATTACAGGAATATAACTTCGATATAGATTTTTTTATTCTTTCTACTTCTCTAATCTCTGGATGTTCATCAATTACCATATATTTTGTATTCTTTATTTTCTTTAAATAGTTTACTAAGTGCTGAGTCGTTTCAATTTTTCTCGCATCAATTAATTGTCTTTTTCCATTATTTAATGCTGCTCGTACTATAACATAATAATAAGTTCCTACATCAATTCCTATATAAATTCGTTTAAATGAATTAATATATACGGTTTGACCTTTCAATGTATAATTACTATCTTCTTCTGCCTTTTTCAATAATGAATAAGTTATTTTATTTTCCGATGATGAAAATGGTAATCCTAACTTAGAATTAACAAATAACTGCATTTCTTTTGCGTTTCCAAGTGCTTTACCATATTGGTTAACTAATGTTTTTAATTCTATATTTGCTGAAAATAACTGACTTATTCTTCGCCCTTTTTTATCTTTATTTTTATATGTATCAACCCACAACCCCTTTTTCATTCTATTAATTTTAGTACCGCACTTTGTACATGCTACCCATACATTATTGTCATCTTCACTTAATATTCTAAATGTTAATTCACTTGTTTTTTCTATTATATTTTTAAAGAAGTCCAGTACTTGCCAATGATTACAACTAGAACAACGAACATTCCATAATCCCTGTGATGATTCCTGCCAGTGTGAATCTATACCCCAATTCTCTACTGAAGGATTCCCTATTCTTCTTATGAATTTATAATCTGAAGCATCTAATCTATCCGGTGCCATTTTTAAATTAGCTTGATCACACTTATCAACTTCATCGATGTATAAAACGTCAGCAGGATAACTAATAAAGTCAGCAGGACTATTTGATCCTACAAAGTTAAGCAATCCCTTTCCAAAATGTTTCAATCCTATAGAATCACTATCGCCAGAAGCATTTTTAATCAACTCTATATAATATGGTACCGATTTAAGAAGCCGATTTAATCTGTCCTTCACAAACTTCCCTCTTAAATCAATATTAGGCATAACATATAATATTCTTAATCCTATTGACGCATCATGAAGCGATGACACAATCATCCATTCACTTAATCCACATTGTACTGATTTTTCAGTACAAATATCCCTCTCATCCAGCATATTATATAATGGAATTAAAAATCTATACTTATCACCAAACTCCATCGGTTTATTATGTACATTTTTATGATGGAATCTGGCAAGCCATAATTGAGGTTTTCTTTTCCTCATTGACTCCCTTCGCAAATCTAACTTTTTTTCTTTCATATCTACCAACATATATACTCCATCAAAGTAAAAGCATTTTCACCTTGGTTATAATAAATCAAGCTCACTTTTAACAAACCATTTAGTATGAATAGCACTTGATTCGCTATCAACCCATTCAACATTATATTTAAGACCCGCTACATCTAACCATATTCCATTTATTTTGCCTCTCATATCATTTACTCGAATTCTTACTCTTTCGCCCATTGCATAATCCACTTTAATTACCTTATCCATTTTTTTACTACTCCTTTGACTCTTCTATTTTAATAAACTTCAAATTTCCGTACTCCAATGAAGTTCCCATTTAGTAAGTACTTCTTTTAAAATTTTATCCCATAACAAAGTAGTCTTACGTATCTTAAAACCCCATTCCTTGCTCATACTCGCTTTTACTGTACCATCGCTTCTTTCAATTACACAACATAAATAACATTTTTTATTTAAGGTTACTCTGAAAGTAGCTCGTGATATAAGTTTTTCTACTTTCGCATTATCACTTGTCATTTTTTTTATCTCTCCATCCAATCATTTATTTCATCCAAATCATATCCATCAGGAAATGAACAATATTTATTACATGACTTATTCATTTTTTTAATATTACGCTTATCTTCATTTGAAATAATTATCATTACAGGTTCTTTATTGCCATCAAATATTTTATCACCTACTTTCACTTTCATTTCTTTACTCCTAATTTGAATTTGCTTTCTGCATATAAAAATGGATCATCAACTGTTACCACAATATCATCTTCACTATCTACTTCACTATCAAATGAGCATTCAATAGTTCCAATGTTCTGCCCTAAACCTTCTAAATATTGGCATCTCGTACAATTTTCCTGATAAAACTTATCGCTCCACTTTATTACTTGCTCTTTAAGATGGCAATATAATCTCCCATTCTTATCTGCTATCATAATATGATTTACTCTATTGCTACTTTCACTCTCGACTTTTAACAAAATAGCCTCCTGTACTTAATTCAAACTTATCTTCTTGATTTGTATCACCACATATTTGACAAATAAATCCTTCAGTATATAGTTTATGATAAGTATGTTGTTTACAATTTTTACAACATATCCATCTATCACGAAATTCACCACGTATCCAACACATTTAACTTACCTCTTCATAAGTTCCTGGCTTTGCAAGTTCAACATCTATCCAATATACAGGTAAAAACTGTTTTGGATTTTTAGATACCCACTCAATATTTCTTAATCCGCCTACACCTTTCGGAGCATAAACTGTATCATAGTCCTGAAGAAATTCATTACCACTTTGTCTACTTATATCATAATCTTGAAATAAAGTTTTCTTTTGCCCTAATGCGTTTTTACATACAAATAATACTCCCCTCGTTCCTATTTGTCTACTAAAGCCTTTACCTACATATTGTAACGACTTTGAACTATTCGATGATCCATAAATTCCGTCACCTATCATTCTACCTACTTCAGGTTTTGTTACTTTAAATCCGCCCCTTGCAATCTTAGCAGCGTTCTTAAACGCCGTTCCGTGATATGAGAATGTTACATTCCCTATATCTTTTTCAACTTTTTTATAATCTTTATAATAACTTGTATCATCAATTTTAAAAATGTTATGTATTTTAAATCCAAAGCTTCCATGTTCATCTTTATCAAAGGTCGACTTCATTTTATCGTATACTTTCTTTTGCTCTTTTGACGATGCATTACTTAATGAAAATGTTTTACGCTCTTCACCTTGCTCTGATAATGCCGATAACAGTTTCTTTTTTGCCGATTCTCCTTTATATGCCTGACTTCTTTTTTCTATAAATAACTTTCTTAATTCTTCAGCATCGTCTACTCCATAAGCTTCTTTTGCATTTATCAATTTAGAATTTTTTCTCATTTTAGGAAGTAGTATCTTATTTGTATAATATGCTGTATATAGCGCTTCAAACCATTTCTTTGATTTAGGATTATCTTTTTGAGTGCTCGTAATATCTCTTTTCAATTTCTTTACTACATCTAATTTTATATTTCCAATATCACTCATTATATTTTTATTCCTTTTCATAAAATCTTTACTTTTTTTCATCGGTTCTGTCTGCACATTAAAAGCATCAATCAATTGTTTTTTTTCTACAGCCGTTATACCTTTAGCTTCTTTAATTATTTTAATATTATCTGTATTATCATCACTCCAATAATCAAGCATATAACCTTCATCGGATATAAGCGCTGAATATCTTTTTAATACAATTGGAATCGAGTCTACTATTTCAGCTCTATCCACTTGAGGCATCATACTTACTTTAGCACTATCAAAATCTTTATAATTATCAACAGTATATCCTCTTTGTTTAGCAACCTTCTTTAAAGTCTTATTATAATATTTATCATATATTTCTTTTCTTACATTATGTATTGCATTACGTGATCTACTTACTACATTATCTAATTTCTTACTTTCTTTTCTTAACGCTCGTACATTTTCATCCTTTGCATACTGTTTCAATAATATTTTTCTATATGGTTCTATTACATCTTTCATTTCCTTCGGCATTCCTGTAAACATTTTAACGCCGTACTTCTTTTCCATTTCTATTATCTCACCTAACTTTAATCCAATTTTATTTGTTGTATACTTACTTGATGATCCCATGCTAGGATGATAAATCCACTTTATATATCCCGGCAACTTACTATAATCAATTTTAATCGTCGACGCTTTAAATATACTTGCCATTTCATCGCTTACATATTTCAGCGACCTCGTATCTTTACATAATATTCCAGTACTATCTAATATTTGCTTCTGCTCTTTATTTATTTTCGGTACTCCCACAACTTTTTCTTTAACAGTCTTTTTTCTTTCTACTGCTGCAGCCACTCCCACATACTTCATCACTCCAGCAACTTTCTTATACTTCAGTAACCTTCCCTTTATATTATATGTTACTACTTGACCCTCAGCAATTCTTCTTCTTTTTTGTGCCTTAACAAATAACATATCCTTCCTCAATTTACCTTATTAATATACTTCCGCTTCTTTAAACTATTAAGTTCACCTAAATCAATATCGACCTTATTAAATCTTCTTGTCGTCTTATTAACCTCTGTCTCTACCATGAATGTAGTGCCTTTTATCTGAGCAATTCTTTTAAATTTCTCATCTTTTTTGTCTTTCTTTAATTTTGTTTTAAGCTTAATCCATTTCATATTTTATACCCTCTTCCCTATTATTTCTATATCACTTGAATCAACTTTTCCTAAAAGTTCACCACATGATTCATTTTCTAAACTATAAATACCTTTACCTCTTATTTCAAATATACGCACTGTAAATCCACTTAATATATTATCCTTTATACGTACTATATCACCGTCATGTATTTCTTTTTCATTTTTATCCACAAATTTTTCTTTTTTATCTATTATCTTTCTAATGAATGCTATTTGACTATCAACAGTAAGATGACAATTAGAAAAGCTATTCTCAATTGCATCTAATTTATCTTTCACAAATCTCATTTCTTCAGTATGATCTTTTTCTTTTATCCAAACTTCGTAATCTGTACTTTGGCCTTTATTTAATTTCTCCATAAAGATCACTGCTGTACTAATATATCTATTCATTATATTGTCCTCCCTATCACTTCCATATCAATTGAGTCAACTTTTTTTAATGATTCAACATATAAGCCGCTTTCTAAACTATAAATATTACTACCTTTTATTTCAAATACACATAAACTATACTCAAATTTTATACGTGTTATATCGCCATCTTTTATTTCTCTACCATTTTTATCTAAATGCTTTTCTTCTCTATCTATTATATTTTGAATTCTCTCTACTTGAATCTCCGCGCTTGCATTTGAGTTCAAACATATTGCAATAAAATTCAATTTACTCTTTGTAAGTCTTTTCTCTTCAACATAATCTCTTTCTTTTATCCAAATTTCTTCTTCTTCATTCATTATTGGATTGCCGTTTGGCCTAATCATCCACATACCTTGCTTACCGTAAATATATCTATTCATTATACTGTCCTCCCTATCACTTTTATAGTTTTACAATCCGAATTCTCCAAAAAAGCAAATACAGTTTCATCCCCTTTTACACTAACAATACTGTCGTTATCCCGTATTTCAAATACGCCAATATTATCTATGCAAATAATATCACCTTCAGCTATCATTCTTCCAGCTTTA
This sequence comes from Candidatus Woesearchaeota archaeon, assembly GCA_964409005.1. Classification (GTDB taxonomy): domain Archaea; phylum Nanobdellota; class Nanobdellia; order Pacearchaeales; family GW2011-AR1; genus CAYPBR01. The sequence goes on from CAYPBR010000001.1 coordinate 25,615, forward strand.
TCATAATAATCCCGTGGCCTCTCTATAATTAATCTAATTATAGTTGGGCCTTCCCCTTTTACCAAACATTCTTCAATATCTCTCAACTGTTTTTTCATAAACTTTACATCTTCTTCTTTTATCCAAACTTCGTAATCTGTGTTTTCATTTTCATCTAACTTATGCATCCATTCCATATTATTAGTATATCTAGTATATCTATTCATGTAACACCCCCACTACTTTTTGACTTGGAATTAACTGTACTACCGGCCCTACTGTACTCTCTCTAAGATAAAATCCTTCCGTTAAGCACAAACCATAAACTTGTCTTTCAGTCATTACAACTATACTATACTCTGGATTAATGTCTTTCAATAATTCTATCGCATCTTTTACTTTCATTTTTATTCACCTTTAAATTATAACATCATTTTTTACTATAATCAATCTTATCTTCAACTCGTTTAAACAGTTCTAACGACAAACCACATAACGGGCATTTATCAAATTTAGCACACTTCCATTGTTTTTCAGTAAGTCTATATCGACATAATACGCACTGATACCAAACATTCATTTTCCCATCCTCTCTAAATGCTCGTTTACCTTACATATTAATTTTTCTTTAAATTCTTGTACTACTATTTCATTTTTAAATGCATCGTCACTTAATACTTCAATCTGATTTCTTAGTTTTTCAACTTCATCTCCAATTTCTATTTCTTCAAAAAGTGAATCTTGATTATTATTCATTTTTCTCCCCTCAATATTTATGAGTTTTATAACTACATACCTGACTGATACAACATACAGTTTTATTAAATTTTTTAGCTATTTCATTCATTGACCATCCCTTACTTCTCAAATTTCTTATCTCACATGCCTGCTTAAATGTTAAATTTTTACTTTCTTTCTTTTCTGATTTCCCTAAATGTAACTTTCCATCCGTTACTGGTAAATTTGACACTCCAATTCCAATCTCAAACTTCATTATTTTTTTACCTTTCTAATTTCATCAACTTGATAACTACATACTTTTTTAACATATTCTCTTGACATTTTAAAGTGTTTTGAAAGCCTTACTATATTCCATCCACATCTCCGTAAAAATCTTATCCTTGTAGCTTTATTTTGTGCAATCTTACATTTCATTTTTTTATCTTCTCTTTTACCTTTTTAACTCATCTTCAATCATTTCTATTAACTTTTTATTAGATAGCTTTTTATTGTAATTATTTACATTTGACTCAATTAACATTTTAGTACAATATATCTTTTTCCTATAGTTCGCAATCACTTCATCTTTTCTATCAAGTTCTTCTCGCTGTTGTTTTATTAATGCTTCCGCAAACATCTCATCATATAATTTACCTGCTCTAAGTGCGCCAAAAATAGCCGCTACTACAATTAAACTAAATATCCATACAGGTATTATCCACCACATTTTATTCCTCCTTTAATCTTTCAATTGGTTTTCTTGTCTTCTCTGGCTCGCTTTATCCCTCTGGTTTTCTTTTTCAGTGTGACTCGCTCTTATAGTCTGGTTTTCTTTTTATTATAGGCTCGCTTCCTCCTCTTGGTTTTCTCATTTTGACTGGCTCGCTTTACCCATCTGGTTTTCTCATCGAATCTGACCCGCTTCTTTTTTCTGGTTTTCTTATTGATCCCGGCTCGCTCTATGCCTCTGGTTTTCTTCCCCTCAGTGACTCACTCCTTTTTACTGGTTTTCTCATTGACTTCGGCTCGCTCATGCATGCTGGTTTTCTCTCAAAAAATGGCTCGCTTCTCTTTGCTGGTTTTCTCGTTGAACCCGGCTCGCTCTGTTTGCTTGGTTTTCTCATTTATTTTGACTCGCTCTTTACGCCTGGTTTTCTCATGTACCTTGACTCACTCAAATGAATTGGTTTTCTTTCTTTCTTTGGTTCGCTTTACCCATCTGGTTTTCTTCCTTATTCAGGCTTCATTATGCTTATTCAAATATTCTTCTTTATATGGTTTTCTTATTGATAGCCCTCTTGACAATCTCCATTCCCTTTGAAAATCAATTTCAAACATTTTTACCATATATCTCATTGAAGCATTATGTCTATGAAGTAAACTTACTCCCCAATCTGCACTTATTAATCTATTTTTATTGTTATCATAAAATCTTCTATAGGGAGAATTCGTTTTAAGAAATGAAGGAGCTAACACCCCTAAGAGTTTCGATTTTAAAAATGTATCATAAGGTGATCTAAAGCCCGGAGTGAGTTTATCAATAGGTATCAAAGTATCAGTTTTTACCCATTCTCCATGATCCCCTTTTTTCTTATCAAACTTATAACCGAAAGTATCTCCGGTTGCTATACCGCTATAAGCCCACATCTTAGATACGGTAGAGCATTTTTCTATATCTATTCTTGAAAGCAAAACACTACCTAAGGTCGGCCCTATACCAACTTGATCTTTTAACCATTCATTCCATATATTAAACTCCGGCAATGTCGATTCAATAAACTTACCCATATCTTTTTCTAATTTTTTAAATCCTTTAAGGTGTAAAAAAAAGATATTTTCTTCACTCTCCATATAATTGCCTGCTCTTATTCTACTTTCTAATGAAATACGCATTTTTTGATAATCATAAAACGTATTCACAGCATCTTTCAAAATCTTTTTGTACTTGTCTTCATGCTCGTTACTTTTTCTTTTGGTTTTCATTTTTTTTCTCCTATTGAGGTTTTTTTAGTTTTAACAATCCTATAATAATCAATCCAAACACAATAAAAACAAATAAGTATTTGAATGTAACAAGCGGCATACTCATCATTCCTACGCCTACTCCCAATAACACTAACCATATAGTCCACAATGCAATATGTTGGTTAAGTGTCATTGAAGCCTGATCGTTCTTCTTTAAGATTTTATCACACATCCGATTTATCTTTGCTCGCCTTTTCGCTATCATTATTATTACTCACCTTTAGTACTTGTTACATCTAATTTATTACAATCCTTCTTTTGCTACTATGTTTTTTTTACCGAATAGATAAACAGATAGTTACTTTCTAACTGATTCTTTCTATTGTTTTACCTTCATCATTAAGCAAATAAGCCCGACTATTAAAGGCAATGCATAACTCATTTCTACCCTTACCATTAAGATCGTAAGACGAGTGAAAACGAGTAACAATTACCTCACATTGAGTAGGATCATCTTCAGTTTCCCGTCTTATCCATTGTGCATATAAAGCATTTACATCAAGTCGAGGACTTTTAGTAGAATTAAAATCTCTCTCGAAAATTAAATTTTCTTCAGTTATAAAATATTCATTATGGTTAAATGAAATACTAGTAATATTATCATAATAATACCACTTTGATTTAATAACTGTATCTTGTATCTTTAAAATCATTTTGCTACCTCTCTGTCTTTTTATTCTATCTGTCTACCTATGCGGATTTTAGACTATTTATTATTTTTATTCATTTACCCTTCTTTAGTAATTGTAACATTTCCGATACTACTCGCTGTTTAATTGACTCTCTGTTATATTTTTTTCTGAAAGTTTCATGCATATCATATAATTCATCCGCATACTGTTTTAACAACCATTCCTTTTCCGTCCTCAACCGTTCGTTTTCCTTCTTCAACCATTTTATTTCTGTTTCCAATTCTTCGCATGTTTTGTCAGCTTCGCCTTTACGATATATGTCAATAAGATTATCACCACCAAAAATTCCTTCTTGACGCAAATCCTCTTCAAATACTTTATACACTGTCATTTAATCCTCCTTTAGCGCTTGTTATTCCTTGTTCATTTCTATTATACATTCATCACATAAAGCGTGTCCTTGCTTGACCGATATACTACACCGACAACAATTCCAATTGTAATAAGGATTCCTTGACCGCATCTTAGACTCTATCCTCTCCCACCGCTTGGCATTTTGTGTCATTTCTTCCGCTTTCATTCTCCCACCTTTAACGCTTGTTATCTATTAAAATATTTATCCCTGATCTTTACCCGACCACCACAATACTTCTTGCACCTTTCTAACATTCCAATCATCAGCTTTAACTTCACCCCTCTTCGTTTTATATACATCCATTTTTTGAGCCACTTCAAGCGCATCAGAAATATTCTCAGCATCGATAAGCCGACTAAATAAAATTGTCTCTTCATGTACTATTTCAAACTTTCTCATTCAACCCTCCTTTAACGCTTGTTGCATTTCTTCAATTAAGTATTTCTTTTGGTCATCTTCCCCGCACCAAATAGCATTTACATTATCACTACTTCCAATACATTTTAAAATCAACCATTCCCTTTCCTTCTCCAACCGCTCGTTTTCTTTATAAACAATATCTAATTCATCGCCCACATCATTCAATTTATTCTTACATTGATGAAAATGTTGAAAAGCTCTCTGCTTATTTACAACTTCTATAAATGGATTACTCATTCAATTCCTCTCCTTCAGAGCTTGCTGCAAATTCATATAATACCAACCATGCCATACCCATAGATATATATTAATGTAGTACCCTGATATATACATTCACTTACTCTCTTTTCGTACTTGTATGGCTATTTGTTGCATTCTATCTATACAATCATTTAATTCTGGAGCTTCACTATTCTCATACGTATTAACTGCTTCTTCGTCAATATCATCCAATGCCTTTCTCAATTGCTCAATTTCCAATATCATCCATCCTATAATTTCATTAGGTACACGGTATTTTTTCTTTATGTCTATCAATCTATCCATTCAACTCTCTCATAAGATATATTAAACTATAGCAGATCATATATAAATCTAATCGCCGAGGCAGCAGCATGAAGTGCTTCTTTTCTAAGTTGCTGAGGATTCTGTTTTCCTTTTATCTCATCCCACAATTCATCAACCTCTTCTTCTAATACTGCTTTTCCTTCGTGATATGAATTATAGGGAGCCCACTTTTTTCTTGCAAACATAATCTGTCTATTAACTTCATCAAGTATTGCTATTAACTTCTTATCCATTCACACTCCCTTTAAAGCTTGTTGCATTTTATCTATAATTCTACATCATTATTCATCCATTCTCCATACAACTTTTCCCAATTTCTTATAGCTATATCTTTATCAATTGCATAAACAGTCCAGTCCAAACACAATATATGCCATGCTTTAAATCCTTGATCCCACACTGGTTCAAGCGACCATCCACATAAAGGACAGTTTTTCATTTTTACTCTCCTTTAAATTTTATATTCTTCTTGATCTCTCTATACCTTGTCTACTCATTTTCTTTATAAATAACATATTACTATAATCACCTTTCCATCCACATATACAAATTACTCTATTATTATCACTAAGTGGTCTTACAAAAACATATGCTGACTCACCACAACTCGGACAAACCATTTTACCACCTTTTCCTATCCTAACTATACAAAGACTTTTTCTATATTGTTTACCTCGTTTTATTCTACTTACTGTTGAAGGATGAATATTTAACCTTTCTGCAATTACCCGATTCAACTCTTTAGAATTAATAATTTCTTTTTTCTCTTCATTAGTCAAACATATAGGCATATTTTCTCCTTAATCTTTTTGCATTTCTTTTATTAAATAAAGAATTTGCGTTTCAATCATTCTCACTTAAGCACTATAATATACTGAAAGTTTCTCATCATCTTCACTATCGAAAATCTTTAATAATGCTTTTCGCGATTCTCGTAAATCTTCTATATACTTTTCTTTACCAAATATTGACATTATTTTATCCCTTAAAATTTAATCTTCGTCCAAATAATCCATTTCCCTTAGGGCTTGATCAATTTCTTTTTCAGTCATCCCACTATATTCATTATTCTGTATAGCTTGACCTTGACCTTGGTTCTGATTTAATATTGTTTTCGCCGCGTTAACATTAATTCTTCCAGCATACCCAAGTAAGTCCGAAATTGCTTTTCTTCTTACTTCTGCATTAGTCCTTCGATTCGATATTATCTGCATCAGCTCCAATATAGCTATCTCTTGATTTTGTGCAAATATCTCGGTTATTCGTTTATCAATGCTGTATTGATAGGTCTCAATCAATCCTTTTGTCCCATCAAACGTCAGCCAATTACTGATAGTCGCTACCGACACGCCAAATTGTTTAGCCCAATCTTTATGAGTTTTATGCTTCACACAAGTTGAATAATCTAAGCAAAACTTTCGCATTTGCGGTGAAACTCTTTGTTTTGCGTTTTGCGCTTCTTCCCAGGTTCGCACAAGCTCGGGATAAGCAATAGGTTTACTGTCTTCCCACAATAAAATATTTTCAATAAGTTGAGGTTTAGTTAACCTGCAATAAGGAAGATTTTTCCTCCTGCAAAAAACTTTCAATTTATCACGTAAAACATTTTCCAACTGTTCTTTTGTATGTTTTTTTCCCGATGGTTTTACAAAGGGTTTTGGATTTTTCACTGGAATCGGCATTTTATCCTCTAAAATAATAATTGAGTTGTGTATAAAACAAAGCATAGCATCCCTACAACTGCTATTATAAGTAATATTATACCGACAGCACCTTTTATATTTCTCTTCGGTTTATATCTCTCAAATTTCATTATCTGACACTCCTAACCCAAATTCCTTATTTATTTCTTCTTCTTCCGATACACCTATAGTATCATTATTAACTTGATCAATAGCGTGTACTTTACATCCTTTATACTTGCCTGCATTTCTAACTTTTTCAATAGCTTCTTGCATAGTTGAAGCTTCAACATCCAATATTTTCTGAATTGTTATTCTATACTTCATTTTTCTCTCCTTATTATTTATTTCTTTTAATTCTCGCATTGATTTAACTATATAACCTTTACCGTGAACTATTGTCATTGCCGAACACACATCTTCTGCCTCAATAACAATCTCATCATCTTTAATTACATCAATTAAATAGCATTTCATTTTTATTCTCCTTACGATTTATAGAATCTTTCATACTAAAACCATTAGGGTATCTTTCTTTAAGCTTTTCTATATTATGTTTCATTATGTCATCAAGACTAAATCCCATAATACTCGCCAACGCTGTAAGATACCATAACGCATCACCTATCTCTTCCTTAACATTATTTCTATCCAACTTCCAATCATGATAAAGTACATGCTTAAGATGTCCTGCTAACTCACCCACTTCACTTATTATCCCTAAACAATAATTCTTAACTTCTTCATTTTTAGTAATAAGATAATTTCGTGTTCGTTCAACAAGTTCCTGATATTCATTATTCTTCACTATTACGCTCCTTATAACTCTCAAGTGCATCAAGTTTTTTAATCATCCAATCTTTTACATTGCCGGTCAATTGAATATAATCATAAACCCCTTCAATGCTTTCAAGAGCAAATTCATAATAAGGATCATCCATCATATTGTTAATTCGCTCATTCAAATCATCGTCAACTTTATGTTCTTTACACTCTATTTTAAAATCACTTAATTTTGCCATTATTTCTATCCTTATGAGTTTCATCATATTGTTTAACTTTTTTTATTACCTTTTCTGTTGCTTCGTTATAAATATCTTTCACATCTTTAAAATTCCAGACTCGTTCTTCTATACCTTTAAGACTATATACCTTATTTATTAATCGTTTTTGAAAATCTTTAAAATCTTTATGATAAATATGAAAACTATCTGCCTGCCAATTTAAACGCCCCATTACAAGATTGTTATCAATACGAGACTGAACTCTCGGTATTACTACTTCCTTATTAAACATAATAAATCCAAACATATTCATAAAGCTTGCGCCCCAAGCATCATTACTTCTTATTCTTATATTGCAATTAAGAATATATTCAGTCTTTCCTTTTCTTAAATTAAATTCCTCTGATATTCTATACCAAATACTTTGTATGCAAGGTGGATCATCTATAAATAAATCAATTTCAGGCTCCCATGTAATCATCTGCGACTGCCTATTAAATGGTTGAACAACTAATTTATCTATAACAACATTCAATTGATTTAAAAACCTACCCATCTTCGTAGGATAATTTGTAAGCCTATCATGATAAGTATACGGCCATCTTGTATCATCAGGATCGTCAATGTCAGCTTGCCAATGATCTTTAATACCCTCCTCTAATTCCATTACATATTCCCTCAAATCCTCAATCCCACCGCGAAATGCTTTATGTATCATTGGTTCTGCAAGTGGGTCTTCAATTACAATATTCATAGTGCAATCCAATGTTTTATCTTCTTCTTTCATATCGTACTGTGATTTAATATGTTTTCCCGATGTATAAAGTTTTATCAAAGCTTTTTCATAAGCCAATGCTAAAGTCTCACCCCTCACTATTATCACTGGTATCCCTTTCATCGCACTCCTCCTAAATATTTTTCATCTAATAGTTCGCTTTCTATTAAAATAGTTAATAATCTTTCTTCATCTTCAAAGGGATTATTAATTAATAATCCCTTTGAAAAATATTCTTTTACTTTTTTTTTAAATAAATCTTTTTGCTTATGAGTAAAATCTTTTTGACAGAGATTACGATTATTTGTTTTCTTTCTCAAGTACATTATTAAATTATATGATATTAATTCAAGTGGCCTTTCTGCTCTATTCATTTATTTACTCTTGAATAATTAGCTAAGACTCTATCGGAATAATCTCTATATTTTCCCGGTACATCTTCTGAAAATATGCCTTCTCCATTTTTAAAATATTCATCAGCTCTATAAGGCCCAGCATTATACCCAACTAAAGCCCATTCCACCCTTCCATCAAACTCTTCCAACAACAACTTCATATATCTTATACCTAACTTTTTGCTTTCTATTGGATCATACAACATTTCAATAGAATAATTATTAGTTTGCAAATATTCCCACGGTGAAACTGAATTTGCTAACATTTTAGCTGTAAATGTCATAAATTGTTCAGTACCTAAAGCGCCCATATCACTTTTAGCATGAATATTAAAACCGGCACTTTCTATAACAGCTATAAATAAAGAAATATACGGATCAATTCCTACCATCTCACATCCTGTATAAGTTACCTCTAAATATTTTTTTATATTTTCTTTATTCATTCTATCATCTTTAGGTGTTTGATATTTTTCCATTTCTTCAAGAATAATTCTCGTACTATTTAACATAAATTCTTCAAACTTTTCTCCATCTTTAATATAATAACCGCCAGCATAATCTTTAATATATAAAGCAGTCTCCAATATAATTGACTTTTCTTTTTGCACAATTTCAATTCTCTCCTCATAATCTTTCATTATTTGTACTGCTTCTTTTTTAAGGTTAACATTTATAATTATAAAAATTCCTATTGCGCCCAATAAAAAAGAAAGCATAAGGGCAATTATAAAAATAATTTTCTTATATTGATCTTTACTCTTATAACAACTTTCTTTATCATGTGTAGCCATGTTTAACTCTCCTATTTTCTATTTTTTAATGTTGTAGCAATTTGACTTATGCTTGCTATAGTTGCATTACCTCCTGTATAAGCAGTGCCCGAAATTACAGTCCACTTACAAATAATTTCTAATTTCTCTGCTCCAATGTTCATAAACTTAGATAGAATAAAAAATAATGCTAACATCGATGCTGTAATTATAAAGACAATAAGTTTTCTGCCTAATTTCTTTGATACAAACTTATCCTCTGCCATTTATACGCTCCTCAATATATAATAAAATCTTTATTTTTATAACTTCTTATCTTTAGAGCTACCTCTATTCCTTCACGCTCGCCTTTCGAGTTAGTATTCCCTTCAATCGCCATAAAGACTTTATCTCTTACTTCAATTATAATTCCAATATGAATCCAGTCGCCCCATTCTTTTCTTATTACATAAAATGATCCAGGAATTATTTTATCCTTTTTTACTTCATTTTCTTTATAAAATATTCCGTTTCGTATAGCATCATTCACTATTGCATCTACTGAAAATGATTTAATAAATGGCATTGACACAATAGGATCATCATTACCTTTATCTTCATTCTTGTATAACTCATCATATGCTTGTTGTAACACATAACACACAAACCCTGCACACCACGGCCAAGCATTCCCTTCGTAACCATCCATATACATTCTTACCCAAGGCCCCATATTTTGACCACCTACTTCTTTCGGTTTTTGTCTCAAATGTTGTTTTGCATATTCAACAACTAAATCATGTGATGGAATTAATTCTCCTTGAAATAATGCAGGACGAGACATATTCGCTTTTGCCATCGGTTCTATTAATTTTTCAAATGTTTTATCGCCTACAATTCCATCAACTATTAAAATATTATGATTTTGAAACAACATTACACCGTGTTCAGTTGCGGGCCCAAAATCCCCATCTATAGCAAGTCCAAATCCATGTAAATTAAGCCATTCCTGAACTAGTTTTACATTTGCTCCCTTACTTCCCTTTTTGATTAATACCATACTTCGTCACCTCTTCAGCTAAATCGATTTTACATCCTTTTGGAAGAACTGATTTAAAATTTTTTCTACCGTAAAAATCAACTAAATCTAAAGGTATCATATATTCAAAAAAATACTTCCTTTCATTACTTTGTTTACTTACAAATACATAAATATCAAGTTGTGTTTCATATTTTTTAATATAAGTATTCATCAAACTTGTTAGGAACTTTTCCCATAGATAATGTGTATATGCATTTGCAAAACTTTCATTTTTAACTTCTACTAAGCATGTAATACCCACAACCAAGCACATTTAAGCTTCCTTATTTTTTAAAGTTTCAATCATTTGCTCTTCTATTGATCTATACAAAACAGCTCCAGCATCTAAAAGAAATGAAATTGCTCTATCCATTCTAACATCAGTAACTCTTTTTAAATCATGCAATGCATCTAAAGTACTATCTTGAATGACTAAATTCAATTCCATAAAATGTAATTTCCTTAAAATTACATTTTCTTCACTAGACTGAATACTTTGTACAGTTGCAGATTTATCAACTGCTCCTTTAACCTTGATATGTTTTTTTTCTTCCGGCATGGTAAGTCCTCCACTATAACATCTGATTTTAATTTTAAAAGTTCATAATTATCAGTCAAGAGCGACTTGTTCTCTTCCAAACTAATAATCCATTTTTTATATTTTACATTAAGTGGTTTGTATTTTAATGCTTCGCTTAAATCTTTGCAATTGCTAACAATGCTTTTAGCTAACTCTTCAGGAAAATAGCGTATACCAGTAATATTATCTTTTTTATCACCACGTATCATTTTGTAAAGAAGTATTCGTTCAGGTGGGTAACCATATAAATCTTTTAAATGTTCGTAACTTAAAACTTTATTCTTTTTAAAAACTTCACAATTCTCATTCATTATTTGTAACCAGTCACTATCCTCCGATACTAGCATTATTTTATATTTATCTTTATATTTTTCACAATAATAAGCTGCAACATCATCCGCTTCATATCCAGGTACAAATTTCTGTTCAATTCCTAAAAGCGATAGCAACTCTTTTAAGTACACTATAGCTTTTGTTAAATCGTCAGGTCTTGCTGATCTATTAGCTTTATATGTTTCATTGATTTTCTTTCTAACTAAAGAATTCCCTTCCCATGCTACAATTAATTTCATTTCTTCATGATCTCTTTTCAATCTTAAAACTAAAGAAAGAAAACCATGATATAAACCTGTTTTAGTACCGTCTTTACTTCTAAGTTTAGAAAGTCCATAATAGTAATTATAAACTTGATTCATCGCGTCTACAATAATATAACCCTGTACTACACCTTTCTTTTTAACTTCTTTAGTTAGCGATGTCATATTAACTATCCATTAATTTTTTATATACTCTCATTATTCTTAACTCCGTAGTCCACCATCCCTTTAAAATCCGACCACTCTAATGATACCACTATATTCTCGAATTGTAAATCCCTTTTACCATTTTTTATCCAACGATAAAGTTTCTTGAAATATTTTAATCTCATCAGTACCTTAGTCTTATTACTATATGTCTTTCTATAACAAATTAGTAATATATCACTTTCGTTTTCCCGGTACTTCTCAATTTCTTTTATTTCCTTTTCAATAATCAAATTATTCCTATTTTTACATTCAATAAGTAATCGATTTCCAGGATCAAGACACTTTACAACATCAGGTACACTTTCTCCAAGATGAGACTTAGAGTATCTTTCAACTCCCAAAGCTCTCGCTATATCAAGTTCGAATTTCTTCCATCCAGTTTTACTCATTATTTTTTCCAACCATTAGTCACATAGTAATCCATACGTTCATCCATCATATCTTTTTCTACCCTTTGATATAAATTACTTATTGAATGATCTTCTGTAACTTTAGCAACTAATAAATTGTCTGGTAAAGAATACTTAACGAGCTGAACTACTTCTTTAAGTTGCCAAACTCCAAATAATTCAAGACCTTCAAATGGTAAAAAAGGTAATTGAATTTCTCTCGTAACAATATAATGCAGTTCCCAGTCTTCTCGATTAAATATACAACTCGGTATTACTATTTCTTTTTCTAAAGTAACATCATAATAATACATTTTTTTCTCCTTTTTAAAAATTTTAATAACTACAATACTGTACTACATACAAACTAAACTTCTTTTCATCCCACATTCCCAAAGGACTTAATATATTTTTTATATCTTCTTTCATTTGTAGAGTGTTTGAAATATCCATAAATCTTGATGGAGTACCGTCATCAGCTTTTACAAAATATCCTATAAAAGCTTCTCGTTGATCTGTAGACCATATTAATTCCAGAACCCCTAATTTATCTTCTAAGTCAATTTCCACAACTTCTTTTTTTCTAACAACTTCACCACATATAGGACAAAAATTGGTATCAGGAAGTGTAGTATGTCTATGTACAAATTCAACAACCTCCTCCTTAAATAGTTTCCCAAGTGGTATTTGACAACCAATCACAGCATAAGAATAATAAGATACACTCATTTTTTTCTCCTTTCTAAAGGTCTATAACATTTATAGTTGATTTTATTTTAGGTACTATTGCTTCACCTTCAATTAATATTTTACCTTGAAATGCCTTCAAATCCATATTATGGCAGCGAAAACTTTTAACAAACTGTTTTAAATATTTTACACTATCCTTTTCTAAAGGTGTACCCCCGATCTCATCTTTTTCAACATCCAACCATTCATCCCTGTCATCATAAATATTTAACTGAATAAACCCCTCATCACAAACTATTTCAAATATCATTTTTTTCTCCTCTTTATAAAAGTGCGTTCCAGTATCGCCATTACAGCATACCTCAATTACCATTCTTCTACTCCTTTAACACCGGCTTTTTCCAATGCCGTTTTAGAACAATCTTTTAACAAAGTTCTTTTCTTTTTAGTTTTTCTTATTGACCTCGGAGCTAACAACTCTCCAGTGATAAAATCCCTACGTCGCACTCCATCGTGATATTCTATTGATTTAGATTTCCCTGAATTCCTACCTACTGCTTTTTCTTTTTTCCTACTTTTTACTTTCATGTTTTATTACCTCCTTAGATAATTCGTCTGCTCCTTCAAATAAGTTTACTAACATAATAATAACTTCACGTGAGTCTAAACACTCCAACCCTTTAAAATCTCTCATCAAATCCCTATGATTAATATAATTAATTAAATCGGTTATCTCGCTTTTAATATGTTCATTAATATCACATGTTACACTATTCTCAAAGCTTATTTGAAAAGAATAGTTTCCATATTTTTTCAAACCAAATCTTCTTTTATCAGCGGTAAAATCTTGTATTCTTTTAGGTATTACATACTGGTTTTCTCTTTTTATTATAGCTTCTTCATAGATTGTTTCATAATCATGTAATTTCTTTTTTTCATCCATTTCGATTTCATGATCTTCTTTAGTAAATTCAAATCCTATAATACTTTTTTTATCCTGCAAATCACTACGTAATGGATCAACCAAAAAAGCGCCATTACTAGTTCCTACACTTTTATTATCTACTTTATCTACTCCCATACTATTGCCTCCTTAAACCATTTTGGTAACATCTTTTTATTCATTCCATAAAACATTCTAAAGTTTTTATCAATACAATATGTTTCACAATAATCTTCATCAGTTCTTACACTACGTCCATAAGACTGTACCAATTTTAATGCAGTTAACCAACCATAATAAGATTTATCAATATCCATCCTTGCTTTTATTTGTTTATCACTAAGATCAGGATAAGGTACCTTCATAATAATCTGGAATCTACTTAAATCATCTTTTAAATCAAGTCCTTCATGAAACCCACTCGCAACTATGACGCTATTTTTTCTCGCACTATGTTTTTTTAAAAGATCACTTGTACTACTAAAGTCACCTTTAAATAACATTCGTTTAAGAGTCTTTGCATTACAATGATTTTTAATATAAAACACTATCTTATTAGTGTGAGTATGTATTATACCTCGATCATCAGAATGCATATCCAAATATTGTTCTATAATTTTCGGTATCTTTTTTATCTCTTCTTTATATGTTTTCCATGTTAAATTAATTTGATCTGTGATATAAAATAATCTATTTTCTACAGGAAATAGAGAAGGCATCTCCATAAAACAGTACTCATCTTTTTTTATTCCAATATTTTTAGCAAAATTATCAGCATCTAAAATAGTCGCACTCATCATAAGAACATTATCAGCAAAATTAAATATTTGTGAGGTAAATGACCATACAAAAATTGGTTTGAATTTAATTTTTTGATATTCTCTTTCTTGAGTATATTCAAATACAAATTGTATTCCCTGTTTTTTAACACGTTGAAAAATTGAAATTTTTTGAGCAAGTCTGTCAACCTTATCTTTAAATATTACTTGATCTATTGTCAATGATGCTCGACTATCCAAGTCATTATATTTAGATAAAAGTTCTGTCTTATAACTTTCAACAAAAGTGTCATAATAGGTTATATCCGTAAAATCATTAGGTTTCGGAATTTCACTATTAGTCAATAACCTATTATCAATAGTAAATGAAACAAAGTCCATAAACTTACTCTCTAAGTTATGAACCTCATCTATTATCATCAAAGGTCTTTTAGTAAAAAATATACCTTTCTGATAGTAAAATGAATCAAAGTTATGCACTGTTATGTCGGCTTTTTCTGCTTTATGCGCTTCTATTTTGTACGGACATTTACATTCAGATTTCAATTCTTTATTATTAGTTTTCTCACATTCCCCAAGTGTGCATTTATCCCCATTTATTTTACAAATAAAATTACTCTTCCCTTTCATTACGAATAATTGACCTTCAAAATCTCTTGCATACTGATCTTGTAATAATTTTTGTATTGTAAGAATATGGGTTTTCTTACTCAATCGTTTATTCAAATCTGCTAAAGTCATAGCTATAGCTGATTTTCCACTTCCAGTTGGAGCTTCAAGAATTACATACTTATATTTTTTAAAGGCTTTAAGTATATCTTCTATCACTTCCTTTTGATTTTCCCTATATTCATTAAACGGAAAGGAATCATCAATTAACTTCTTCAAATCCACACTCACTACAGGTTTTATAGCCATTAGCCACCTCTCTAAGATATTTATATGTATTACGACCTATTAAAATATTTATAACTCTTTCCCTAAATATTTTAGTATTATCAAATTTTTTATGACATAGATTGCAAGCACACCAACCATTCTGTAAAATATATCTTGTTGCTATTATTTTGCGTGGTATAATATGAGCAACTCCATGCCCTTCCTTACCACACCATTCACATTTACAACCATTTTTAAGTCTTATCGCCATCGACCACCTGCGGGCTCGACGGTCTAATGCCAGTCTTTGCATTTTTTTGTACTTCTTTTGTAAGTGATGTTTCGGTTTCATGTATAACTCCCTCATCGTCAAATACTCCTTCAAAATCTTCTCCAAGAAGTTCATCATCGCCACTTTCAACC
Source organism: Candidatus Woesearchaeota archaeon (assembly GCA_964409005.1). Lineage (GTDB taxonomy): Archaea > Nanobdellota > Nanobdellia > Pacearchaeales > GW2011-AR1 > CAYPBR01. The sequence goes on from CAYPBR010000001.1 coordinate 41,551, forward strand.
ATTACTATTCCAGTCTCTTCTATTTTTTCATCTAAAGTACTATCAATAAATGCATCTTCCGTATCAATCGGTTCTTCATCTTTTTCAATTCTCTGTTCATTCAAAGTAGGAACGCTTTTACCTTGATCTATAGCTTCAATAACAAGGCCCATTGTCTCTACCATTATCTTATTTAAATCTATATTTCTCCAAGATAAATCTTTAGCATTATAATGTATCCTATTTTTTTTCATATCATCTAAAATGATTTTTGCATTTTTTACTGCTTCATAAGCATTATTCAACTTTTCATTTTCCATCTTTTTCGCTCCTTAGGCTATTTTATTACTTTTCTTTAAATTATCTTCCCACCATAAAGGTTGTAAATTACTATAATGAAAACATTTTCTTTGCTCTTTTAATTTAGTCAAATCAAATTCAGAGCATGGTATTATATGATCAATATGCCATTCTCCATAATTTTCAAAAGTCATTCCCACTTGAAATTGAGATTCCAAATGAGATAAAAATTCCTCAATACTGCATCCTAATAGTTTTATTGTAAAAGCTGATTTATTTGTTCCCTTTAATGCTTGCCGTATTCTACTTCTCAAATTATTAATAATACGTCCCTGTAATGTCTGACTATATTGCTTATTGTTCCGCTTTTTATATTTCTTATATTTTTCAGATTGATAATATCGCTTTCTTATTTTTTTAAATTTTTCAGTTTGAGAATATTCCTTATAATATTCATTCATACATTCTTTACACCAATTACAATATCCATCTCTTTGAAATTTATTTTTACTAAACTCTATTAAAGATTTTTCTTTACCGCATCCACTACATCTTTTTTCTTCTTTTACTATCAGTTTTATTCTCATACTATTGCCTCTGTTTTTAGTTCTGTAAATCCCTCTTCGTTCATTTCAACTTCAATTATATATTCAAACGTACTTTGTAATTCTGTATGAGTTATAACAAATATTTGTGCAAATTCTTCTTTCATTAATTTTATCATATTAGCAAGTTCAACTCTTGAGTTATCATCAAGAGCACCAAATATTTCATCAAGTATTACAAAATCAATTATCGAATTCATTCTCAATAATTTATATCTTGCTAACGATGTTCTTAAAGCAAAAGAAGTCAAATCCCACTCACCACCAGACAATCCATTAACCATTCTTTTGCCTTTATCATCTATTAAATAAATATCAATTACATCTGATATATTACCTTTTTGACCTTCCTTAGTTTTTTCAAATATAATTTCCTTATGAACTGCTCCCACTTCACTCATTACATTATTGGCGTGTTCTTCAAGTTCTTCTATACCAATTGAAATTATTTCCATTTTACATTTTTCAAATATATCTTCAAGAACAGCTCTATCGGAAACTTTTCTACGTAATTCATTTTGAATTCTTTTAACTTCAGCAATTTTTTTCTTTAATTTTTTAACTCGTTCCAGCAATGTTTGTTTTTTTGATAACTCACTTATCTTTTCTTCTATTGATAAGTTATATAAACTAACTTTATTATTAATCACTTTTTTTTCTTTATTTAGTTTTTCTAAAATAACTTTATCAACTCTTAATTCTCCTATTTTTGTCTTACTTATATTTACTAAATCAAGTTTATGTTTCCACTCTTCTATTTGAGTTAAATAAGCATCCAAAAAATCTTGCTTACCCTTTAATGATATTGATAAAGTTTTAATTTTAATTTCTATTCTTTGCTGATCATTCCATTTTTTTATTTGAAGTTGCTTTACTCTTTTAATTTCAGCAATTTTACGCTGTTCTATTGTAATTGAATTACTTAAATCAATATTGCTTTCCTGCAAATCCTTTATGATATTTTTAGCGAATTTAGTTTTAGCTTTCTTTATTTCACTTGACATTTTAGCTCCGCAAGTGGGACAAATATCAAAATTAAGATTTTCTAAAGCCGAAACAGCAAGTTGTATCTTAGCATTATTTACTTGTACATCAACTGTCTTTTTATCAACTACATCCTTTTTATTGTCTAATTTCTCCTGATTTTTTTCAGACCATTCTTTAACAGATGTCTTGATTAATAATTTCTTTGAATTTATATCTTTATTAATAAACATTATTTCTCTCAAATACTTATTTTTACTAACAACTCCTTTTTCAATTTCATATTCAATATCTTGAATCTTATCTTTTACTACCTGAAGTTTTCTTTTATTTTCAATCGCTTTAGCGTTTTTATTAACTTCTTCTTTTATTTTTGTTTCTATTAAAATATTCTTTTTATTTAAGCTTTGTATACTTCTTTTTAACTCCTCAACTGAAACCTTTAGTTTTACAACAGTAGATTTAAGATCACTCTCGGTTGACATATCCTTTTGCTCTTCTAAAAGAGTATATAATCTGCCTTCATGTTGTATTAATTCAGTAGAGAATATATTTCTTTCTTTAGCTGATTTCTTTTTAGCATCATCAAAAATATATGACTTAAAAAACTTCTGCAAAAATTTAATTCTTTCCGATGATCCTGATTTTAATAATGTATCATGTTCTTTTTGTCTAAAGAAATAAGATGCTTTAAAATCTTCAGGAGTAATAGAAAAATATTTATTTATATATTGCTGTCCTTCACGTGTACCTGATGCAACTATCTCTTTATTTAATTTTACTTCAACAGTACTGGAAGTAGCTTTGCTGTTTACTTTCTTTTTTAATATCCTAGTTATTTCTAATTTATTCTTTTTGTTGATATGAATCATACTAACCTTAGTAAAATCTTGTCCTATTCGTATTACTTCAAAATCTGTTTTATATCTATGATTTCCAGTTACTGCAAAATGAATAGTTTCACTTAATGAACTTTTACCTGTACCATTTGAATAACCTTTTTTATCTTTATAACTTCCAAGTATACATACAATATCAATCTTACTAAGATTATTAAGTTCAATTTTCTTTATAGATAAAAAGTTTTCGATACATAGAGACTCAATCATTTACGTCCTCCAAAATTGTTTTTCCTAAGCTCATAATTCTTTTTCTACTTTCAACTTTTTTAACCATTTTATTTATATTTCGTATAAATATTTTATTAGGTGTCATTGATAAAGTTTTACTATCGGAATTTTCCAGCTCTTCTATATTTTCCTTTACCGTACGTACTTCATAATCCATAACCCTCGCGTTAACTTGTTCAAATTTATCCGATATATCCCTTGCACTAATTTTATATCTATTTTTCTTATTAGCTGTTACTCTTATATATACTAAAAAGTTTTTATACTTTTTTAACTTTGCAATTGGTAGTGAAAATGTATCTTTACTATGTAAATCAATATTTATAAGTGCCATTTGTTGACAATGTAAAGGTATGCTTTCAAGATTCTGAGTTTCAGTATCATATATCACAAATCTTTTTATCTCTTTTCTTTCAGCTAATGAATGTCTAACAGGACTCCCAGGAATAATAACTCTTCCAATGTCCTGCGCTTTGTGTACATGACCGCATATTACAAGTGAATTCTTAAATATAGAACAGTCAATATATCTTGTACTTCCAGCAAACATTTCCTGCTCTGCTCCAGGCACAGAAGTTGTAGGTTGAAAATGTCCTATAATAATAGGCTTACTTATTTTATATTTAGATATTTCACTTTTTACATATTCAGTATAGTTTTTAAAATCTTTATATATTTCTTTTTTAATATGCGGAACAAAAATTATACCTGCTTCTTCAAACAATTGTATTCTATCAGTTACATAAATGCTTTTATCATGTAGCTTTCCTAATATATTAGTTAAGGCCGTACCTGATTCTTTTGTTTCGTGATTGCCGGAAATAACAGCTACTTTAATATTTTTTAAATGGAACCGCCTAAATGCATTAACTACTTTAATAAAGTAATAAGCCGACACAACGCTTTTATCAAATAAATCTCCGGCAACTACAAACCATTCAACTTTACGTTTACAACATTCATCAAGCATCGTTGTTATCTGCTTATCTAAATCGAGTTCTCTATTAGGAATTCCGTCAATCAAGTATGTTTTATTCATATAATCCAAATGCCAATCTGCACTTATGGCTATTTTCATTCTTTTATCCCTCCTACAAAATATATATAGAGTTCCCTCTAATTACTATCTCTTGCCATTCCAACTTTTTACCGGTTCCCTTACATTGTTCACATTTATTAGAATAACTATAAGGTATTACTCTAATACCTTTACCTTTGCAAAATTCACATTCATCATCAGTTTGCAATAGTATTTTCATTGTTTTAACAATTCCTTTATTTTTTTTACAAATACTTTATCAGTATCTAATCTCTTTGAAAAGGTAGAAAAATTAATTTGTTTCATTCCCTTAATAGTTACTGTTTTGCTTGTTTTTATAGCTAATTCTTTTTCAACTAATACTTGAATCACATCTCGCTTTTTGTCAACTCCAACACTATAAATTATAGGGATTGTAGTTTTTTGATAAGGTGGGAAAATTCTATTCTTAATGGTTTTGGCTGTAATATGTTTACCACGCTCAATTTTATTTTCAACCATTTTTCCTTTTCTCGGATCGCGAATTTCTATTCGTACATCAGCCCAAAACTTAAGCGCCTTCCCTCCCGGTTGAACTTCAGGATTGCCAAAAACTACACCTATTTTATATCTTATTTGATTTGTAAATATTACTGCAGTAGGTGTCTTCATTTTTATTTTTGATGTTAGTTTCCGCAACCCTTTACCCATAAGCCTTGCATGTACACCCATTAAATCTTGATCCATTTCAGCCTCAATTTCAGCTAAAGGAGTCATACTTGCAACTGAATCAATAACAACTAAATCAACATTATGATCAACTGCCCAAAATATCATTTCAAATGCTTCTTCACCAGTCCCCGGTTGACTAAATAATAAATCTTCAAAATTAACTCCTATATTTTTTGCATATTCAATATTTAATGCATGTTCAGCATCTACAAACATCACTTTACCTTTTTGCCTTTGACACGAAGCTATCGCTTCCAATCCTAAAGTAGTTTTTCCGGAACCTTCCATCCCATATATTTCATATATTCTACCACGCACCACTCCAATTTCAGTATTGCCTGTAACTATTCTATTTAAAGCCCTTGAGCCTAAAGAAATATTACTGTTCTTTAGGCTATAAGCTTTAACTTGATTCCAATCAATAACTGATTCCCCAAAAGATGCTTTAAATTGATCTATCATTTAAAATGGTATCTCATCATCATCCAAGATTTCAGCATCTTTAGTGCTGATTGTATTTTTCTTCTTTACTGTTGTTGTTTTCTTCCCAGTTTTCTTTTTAGATGCGGAGCTTTGTTTTGGTTCCAACTCTTGCTCTTCATATTCACCTTCACTTTCAGTTTCATCTTCACCGTTATAAAGAGCAACTACCTTTTCCAAATCATCTGTAAAATCAAATTCCTTTGAAGTTTCAGGTATGTCATCTTCGGCAATTTCAAATTCAATAACTTTCTTCATTGGTGTTATTGATTTAAGTTCAGAATACAACTTTTCACCTTCTTTCCCTTTAAGAAAATCAAGAGGCCTATTAACTAAATCCTCTCCACTGGAAATAAAATCATAAGGATAATCACCAGTTTCCTCATCGATTTCAATTAGTTTAAAAACTTTTTTCAATTGTGAATGTGTTAGTGAAAGTTTTCCAACTTGAATCGATTCAAGATCAGGTACATACCTTTTCATCGGTTTGCCAGTTTTCTTGTTTTTTCCTTGTTTTAACTTATTACCTAACTTTATAGCTTTAAAGACAGCGCCATAATTTGCTCTCAATTTATTGCCTCTTTCATTATATTCCTTTACAACTGCTTTATCGCCATCTGTTTTTGCTTCTTTTTTAATATCATATTGATCTTTAGCAAGAGAACAAAGATCACATTCTTCAACAGCCCACCCCTTCCCTTCAAGTCCGCCTGCACAAACTCTACGAAGTGTTTTTTCGCCAATAGGAACCCAGTGAATAAATCCTTGCTCAAAATCTTCTTCAAGAAAAATGATCCAATTATGACCATCTTCAATCTTAATAATATCTCCTCTTGAACTATCTACTGCTGATTCCGCTTCTTGTCTATCTTCTTCTTTTGACAACTTTGCCATTTTTTTTCTCCTTGTTATTTTTTAGCACTTAAAGAAGTACTTTGTTTTTTTTCTGTTATAATAGGGTTTTCTTCTTCAAACATTTTTTCTTCTCTATTAATTTTTGCTTTAATCGACCGCATTAATTCAGATTGTATTTCAAAGGCTTTCATTACTCTTTTTACTTTTTCAAGCGCACTACTAACCTGTCGCATTTTTTTTCTTTTTATATTATATTCTTCAACATTATCTAAAATTGCTTTTTCTTCAACTTTACCTTCAGTAGCTTTTGCATCCAACCCTTTTCTTGATACACTTTTTATTCGTCTGATGAACATAGAATATTCATCATTTAATAACTCTGAATAGGTTAACAAGTCACCCCTCACAACTCCCCATCTCGCATACTTAGATGCACATTGAGCCATTTTAGACATTAAATCTGCTGGTAGTGCTTGATTAACTAAAAGCTGTTCGCTTATTCTAACCTTTAGTCCACCGCCATCCGGCATAACAATTTTTATCAAATCAAAATCAACATCAAAATCTTTTAACTTTATTTTTTTAACTGGCATATACTGTCTCCGGTTTTAGTGTCCATAAAGGCAGTAAATCTTGTTTAACTATTTGTTTCATTTCCTTATCAAAGGATTTTAAGTTTGTTAATACAGAATGTTTTCCACCACTGTAGCCTGAAATAACAACTCCTTTTCTAATACGCATTCCAAGTTTTTTAATACAGTCTTCAGGATGACAATAAACAAACAATAAATTATTCAATGTTTCACTCTTTCCATTAAACAATAATATAATTGTCAAGTCACCACCATAATCTTTATAAATCTTTCCATGCGGTGACTTGACATATCCTTTGCAACACATAACTCTATATGCAGATTCACTCTTGCACTTTAGAAGTCTTCGTCCAATAGTTCCTCGTCCGACTTCTCTTGGTAATCCTCGTCCTGTTGCTCCTCTTCTTCCACGAACTCCTCGTCGAGCTCCTCGTCCGCAAACTCTTCTTTGCCCGGCTTTACTTTCGGCTTTGCTTTCGGCTTTGCTTTTGGCTTTACTACTGCTGTCTTTTTTTTTACGACCGGCTTTGCTTTCGGCTTTGTTTTTGACTTTACTACTGCTGTCTTTTTTTTTACGACCGGCTTCTTTACAACAGACTTCTTTGTAGTAGAACCGCGAACAGTACCATATCCCTCTTTGACAGCCATTTTTGCAACAACCTGAGCTGCTGAACTACAACCAAGTTCCTTTAATTTAGCAGTAGCCTTCTTCCGGTTACCATCTGTCTTTGTAAGTACCTCTCTTGCAACCTGTGAATAGCTTTTACCACCGGCAACATTAGCAGAAGGTCTATATCCAGGATTCTTCTTGGTTACAGACTTCTTTTTTGCAACAGGATTTTTTGCCGTTGTTTTCTTTGCAACGGGCTTTTTTGTCGCTGTTTTCTTTTTCTTTACAACCATTTTCTTCTTCGCCATCTGCTTTCTCCTTCATAAATTTTTATTTATATACTATATACTATATATAAACCCATGAAAATGTAAATCGTCCACTCTTTTTTTTACAAATTAATATTATTTAGCAAATCTCTCAATTTTCTAAATGGCTTTTTTACCTTTTCAAAGCCAATTCCAACAAGAATTTTGCCATTACTTAATTTCCCCTGTGCAACATAATAATCATCATTACTAGCTTCATCCAAAACTTTAGCACACATCTTATATATATTATGAAATACAACTATTTCAGTTTGATTATTTTCCCAGTCTTTTCCAACAAGAAATATCATTTTCTTATTATTCTTATCAACTATATTTTTTTTACTTAATATTTTAAAACAATAATATTGATCTCCACTATCTAAATGCTGATTTAATAAAGCTGTTTTTTTATTTTTAATTATATAACTAAGTTTTTTTATCGTTTCGACAGATTCACTACAAAAAATATTAAACTTACAAACTTCTTTCTCCAATTTCCTTTTCTCTTCCATTGTAAAATCACCTCTATCTTTATATTTATTCCAATGTTTCCATAATTCCTTTCTTACAACCTTCTCATCTTTATTCTTATACTTAGTTTTAACTACCGACCAATTAACCCAAAAATCATGTAGTGCTTTTCTATTGCCGTTTAAATTATCAAAGGCACCTATATCTATAAGATTTAAAATAGCAGTCTTATTGGATTTCATTTTCAATTCTTTTATACAAAAATCAGAAAAAGAAATAAACGGTTTTGCCTTAGATATTTCAAACGGTAACGCACTTCCAACTCCATGTACAATTGACAAAGGTACTCTTATATTTTCACCTTCCATATAAAATTTATCAGTAGATTTACCTATATCAATTTTATTAAAAACATTAGCATTAGTTTTACGTTTCATAAAATTCATATAAACTTCCAGCTCATTTCTCTTTTTAAAATCTTGAACTGATTCTTTATTTTCAACAGTATTAAGTAAAGCAGTAAAATAATATTTTGTATAATATTCTCTCATGTATAGTGTCTGCATTGCTATGATAGAATACGATACAGAATGACTCCTATTAAAACTATACTCAGCAAAATAAGCTAATTTATCAATCAACTTATCAATTGCTTTATCTTCCATTTGAGCATTTTCTCTTGCTCCCTTTCTAAGTTTAGTCATTGTAACAACTAATCTTTTATCCAATTTTTTATTTTCAGTACTTGTTTCCATTAAATATAAATCTTTAAAAATCTTTCTTGATTTATCGGCTTCTTCAAGCGTGAAACCACCAAGTTTATGAAGTATCTCTATAAATTGTTCTTGATACGCAATAGTTCCATAAGTACTATTAAGAATCTCACCGAAAATTGGCACTTTATAATGTTCGCTAAATTTCTTTCCTAACTGTTTAAGTTTTCTTCTTCTATGTACATATTTCATATGCTCATTTGCCTTTACCACTGCAGGTCTATATAGTGCATTTATAACCGCCACATCTTCAAAATTTTCAGGCTGTACTTCTTTTAAAAAACTATTTATTCCATAAGCCTCAAATTGAAAAATACCAATACAATCTTCATTGCATAGTACTTCATATAAATGTTTATCATATATATAAGCCGATACATCATTAAGATCAATTTGTATACCAAGATCATCTTCAACCATCTGTACAGCATTTTTCAATATACTTACATTTTCAAGTCCTAATATATCAATCTTCAATACTCCAAGTTGTGTTAATTCTCTAAAATCTTTTCCCTCTTTAAATGCTGTTACTATATCTCCTTTAATTTTAGACACTGGTATATAATCATAAATAGGACTTGGAGTAATAACTGTACCTCCAGCATGTCTACTAAATTGTCTTATTCTACCTATTAATCTATCTGCCATTAAAAACATTTCTTTATTCTTTTTAAAATAAGTCTTTTCTTTATTTGTCCATTCTTTGTCTTTTATTTGATCTTTAAGATAATAAATAGCACCAACATTATCATTATCTATCTTTTTAATTATAGTTCTAAACTCATCATCTTTATCTTTTTCTTTTACACGGGCCATATCCCACAATGCACCCTTTGTCCTAAATGTACTAAATGTAATTATATGTGCAACTCGATCTTCGCCATATTTCTGTTTTAAGTACTCTTCAATTTCAGATTTACGACTACTTTCAAAATCTAAGTCAATATCAGGAGCATCATTTCTATCCTTATTTAAAAATCTTTCAAACAATAAATTAAATTTTATAGGATCAACTTTTGTTATTTCCAATAAATAAGAAATAAGCGAGCCAGCCGCACTCCCTCTTCCCGGCCCAACTGCTATATCTTTCTTATTACAAAAATTAATAATATCATGTACAATCAAAAAATAATCAGCATAATTTTTATCTATAATTACCTTTAATTCTTTTTTAGTTCTTTCAATATAATTTTCAGGTATTTTCAATCCGTTAAATATTCTTTTTAATCCTTTTTTACACTCTACTTTAAGCATAACATTTGAATTTACTTCATATCCATCTTTATCAATAAAAGCAGGAAACTTATTTTCTTCATCAGATAAACTAAAATTACATTTGTCAGCAACATCTTTAGTAGTTTTAATTGCATTATCCATTACATGCTTTGCAAATCCATATCTTAACTTTTTGTTTACCTCATAATAATATTCAGGTGTATGAAAATATAATTGTCTAGCATCAAATCTAAAAATGCTTTTATCACTTTCTTTTTTTCTTTGATTAATCATTAATAAATAATCTTGTAATTCAACATCATTCTTTTTTATATAATGACAATCACCAGTAGCTACATAGTCAATTCCATGCTGTTGACATAAATATTGAATACCTCTTGTTACATCTACTTGATCTTTTATTTCATTAAAATGTAATTCTCCATAAAAATCATCTTTAAATACTTTTTTCCATCTTAAAAATATTTTTTCTGCTTTTTGCATATTTCCATTTATTAAAGGTTCTGCAATTATACCTCCCATACACGCTGTAAGGCATATTAACCCTTTTGAATGTTTTAATACAAAATCTGTTGTAGTTCTTCCCTTATAGTAAAATCCATTCTTAAATGAATCATAATTTATTTTAAGTAAATTTTTATACCCTGTTTTATTCTTTGCTAAAAGGACTACATGCTTATTAGTTCTTTTTTCCTTCCCTTTTCCATTATCTCTATTGTCATTCAAATAAAATTCACATCCAATAATAGGTTTAATTCCATTCTTCTTACAGCTATTTGAAAATCTCAATACACCTGACATGCTACCATGATCTGCTATTGCAATTGCTTTCATCCCGACTTCTTTAGCTTTTTCCACGTATTCTTCAGGACTCGGAATTCCGTCAAGCAACGAATAATAAGTATGAATATGTAATTGACAAAAATTCATTTACGCTCCCTTCCTTTTTTTTATCCTGTCCTTTATCTTTTGTGATAACTGTTATATTATTTCTAATATAACCTCATCTGAAAAGTTGTCTGTATACTTCAAGACATCACGCACTATAACTTTTTGTTTCATATTTATATCTCTTTTATTTAATTTCTCCATAAAACCATGAAAAAACTATACATGGTAATAGATTAAAATAAATCATTTCTTTCTTTTTGTCCACAAACACACCCACCCAAAAATCATATAAAGCAAAAAATAATTTAAACCTTTTACTTTTTTTCATTTAGTAATCCTTTAAGGTCTTTTTCTTCTATAAAAATATTCAGATGGAAGCCAGTAATGAGCCTTCAATCCCTTAACATTCCAAATCAATATCTCCGAATGAAATTCAACATTTACAAATACATCCAAAGGCATACTAATTATTGATGTTATTTCAGCTTTACAATCGTCTCTAAAATATTCTGATCGTTTACTAAATACCCTTTGATTTAAGCGAAAACCCATAGGAGCAAATAACACTACTGAAACTTTCTCTCCAAACAATTCAAATATCTTTTTAAGAAAAACTTCAGGCATTAATTGCCGACCTTTAATATTATTAAAAGGTGGATTGCACATTACTAATGATGGTTTTTCAACATGGTCATAATCCGGTAAACCAAGAAAATCTTCATGAAGAAATGTATTCAAATTATTTTTTATTTTCTTATCATCAATTCCTATAGTATAACAATTCTTAAATGCTTCTGCCAATCTTCCATCGCCGCATCCCACATCAACTATTCTTGGACGTTTACCACTAATATTGTTATACAATAATTCAGCTAAAAAGTCACATATTCCGTAAGGAGTTTTAATATCGCATTTCTTCTTGTTTTCATGATAGTTATTTCTCGTTACTGTAAGTGGTGATGCCATTTTATTTTACCTCACTTTTTTCAAATAATATATAGCCTATATCTTTCAACCATTCTTTTCTGTACTTATAACCATCAGCGTCAATATAATCATAAAATTTTTTATCGTTACCAGTTGTAAATTTTACATCTATTGTTTTGCCCATTTTTCTCTGCATACTAATAACAAATCCATAATCCCCTCTTTCATCATGGCCTATAAATGATAATTTTAAATAATCCGGCATTTTTTTAAAACATTTTACTGTAGCTTTCATTTTTTTATTCCTTTATTTTTTTATCTCCTTCCAAGTATCATTTAATCTTCCCTTTATAATATTAATACTACTTTTATCCTTCTCAATCAATATGCACTTTCTATTGTTTTTCATACAAGCAACTCCAACAGTTCCAGCACCAGCAAATGGTTCTAATATAGTTTGTTTAGGTATAGTAAACTTTTCCAACAGTATTTCAAATCCTGCTACTGCCTGTTGCCAAGGATGAAGTTCTTTTTCTTCCTTTAAATCACTTTCAAAAAAATCAACAGTCATAAATCTTTGTTTTTTTATTGGCAATTTTTGAAATATTATAATAGACCTATAAAGTTGATATATATTTCTCGGAAAAACCCTAGCGTGTTTACCACGTAATTTCATACACATCTGCCAATAATACTCAAGATGTTCTTCCATCCTATTTAACACTTCAGGTAAATAATAAACTCCTGTATATGTAATACAAAACCCACTCGGTTTAAGCACTCTATTAGCTACTTCACCTAACTGACTCCATAATGGTAAAAATTTCTTTGGATAAGGAGGATCAGTTATTATATGATCTATAGAATTAGGCTTTATATTTTCCATACAATAAGAATAAAAGTCACCGTGTATTACAGAAAACAATTCTTCTCCTTTATACAAACTACCTTTCCTTTTCATTGCTTTCCTATCTTTTTCAGTCTTTTTCTCTCTTACTTTTTTAATAACTTTTTCTCTTGTAGGTAAATTTCCTTTTTTTGTTTCCTCATTGATTACTTCCTCTATAGCATCTTCATTATCAGCTAAAGTTTGAGCACGCATTATATCTGTTCTGTTAATACCAGTTTTTTGTAATGGAGTTAAGATCGTTACACCGGTGGAACGATCTGACTTCTTTTTTCTATATTTACCACTAATCGTTCCTCCGGACGTTCTAGGAACTTCCTTTAATAAATTTCCCATCTTCGCTTCTGCATACAATACTACTCCACCCATGAATTGAGTCTCTTCTAATTTTTGATCATAGACGCTCTTTGAAAGTCCTAATCTTTTAATTGCGTCTATTTGAACTTTATGAGATTCAATTCGTCTTTTCGTTATAATTATAAATTGTTTTAACTCATCAATCGTCGCCGGCAAATTCTCTTTTCTCAATACTAACGCTTTTGATTTATCCATTTGATTTCCTTTTAACTAATTTTATATCACTCTTTACTTCGTTTCCCCACACATCCCAACCTTTAATTTTCTCTCTTGCAAATAATTCTATTCTTAATAAATCACCAAACAGTTTTACAATTTTATCTCTAATAATATCTGGTTTGCGACTATGTTCACGAACAGGTGATACTATAACTGAACGCACACTATGGGACAATCTTTTTAATGGTTTGCCCTTTGTTGCTAATAAACATATTTCAGCATTACTACGAGTATAATAACCCATTCCTAAAAAAACACCCTTACCTGATTTATTCTTTTTAATCCAAGTAAATGCATTTGTTTTATATTCAAATCCCCAACTTTCTATTATTGGAATAGCCCAACTTAATTTAGGAAATGTAACCCACATAAGCAATACTGAATTCTCATCAGATATATTATTAACAGGTAATTTTTTTAATTCGTCTAATGTCATCGTACTATACTTGTTAACAACATATCTACTACTTGATTGACCAAATTTATAATGCCATGGTGGATCAGCATATATTATTTTATATTTCTTCACAGGCGTACTTCTTTATTTTCCAACATTTCAATAAGTTTATCAACCGTAAAATCTTGCTGTAATGTCGCGCATCGCCCTATGTGCGTAACATTTTTAATACTTGATACTTTAAGTCCCTTTATCATTCTTCCAAAAGGAATCTGAATTGTCTTTAACACCTTACAGGAGTAATCTAAATCAACTTTTGGAATGAATACACGTTCGGACTCTACGCAAAACTGTTTTTCAGCGATCTTTGTAATTCGATAATAAGGTACACTTTTATCACAGTATACAAAATCAACATCTTTCATTTTTTTCGCAAGTGCATTACTCTCGATTATACAAATATACATCTGTGCATTTACAACTTTAATAAATTCACCTTCTATTAATGAATCAAATAAAGGCACTGGTAATGTATTTATTAACTGATTGTAAAAATACGCTATTTGAATCTGTTTGTGAACAGGATTAATTCCACTTAGCATTCTACTTTTTACATTAATCTTTTTTATATTTAAAAACATTTTTCTTGTTCTAATATTAAATCTATTCATTAATTCCCGATATAATTTTACCATATCATATCCCTCAATATCAGTAAAATCATTATCAACGTTCCAATTGTTATCCATATAATCCTGCTTTAATGCATCACTAACTTTTGTTGTTACTTTATTATCAACAAAAAATCCAATTTTATAAACTCGAGGTTTAAAAAGTTTATAAGATTTTTCATTAATAAACTTACTAATAAACTCATCCACTGCTTTTGTTCTTCTTAATATTTTCAAACCAGAATATTCAGCATCTTGTCCTTTACCTCTTGTAATAATACTGAAAGTTTTAAAATAAAAAGAAATTATTAAACCTGTTATGCCCCCACCTAATATTAAATTCATTTAAAGCTCCTTTTATAGTTTATTCATTATTGATTGTAATGTTTTTTTTATTTTTTCTTGCTTGATTTTACTAACATTCGACCTTTTCATCCCTAGTTCTCCAGCAATATCACGTACACTCATACTTTGCATAATCAACTTCGCAATTTTATTTGCTCTTGATCCTTCTCCTCCTAATTTATATACCAATTTATCTAATATATTATTTGTTTCAATTTTATTCAATACAGCATTATCATCGTATTTATCATCAAGCAATTCATATTGACAAGTATTGTCCTCCTCTGTTTGTAATACTTCAATATAAAGAAGGTTTAAATTAGCTTGATTACTTATATAATATTTTCTTAATATTCTTATATTGGCATAATAAAGACGCTTTTGAACAAAAAACTTAGTTAATTTTTCTTTTTTACTCCACATTTTAAATACAGCAATAAGCAATTCCTGATAAGCATCATCTCGGTCTACCCCAAAATTAGTATTAATCTGAATACTATTAGCCCAGTACGAAATATTCTTTTTTACCATTTCATAAATTTGAAAAAATTCCATTTTTAAATCCTCCTATAGGTTTTTTACATACACTATTATTTTGGATTATTATGTATCGTTGTAACTTTTAATATTTTTCCTCTTTCTTTCAAATTATCTTCCCACCATAAAGGCCAAAGATTATCTAAAGCCCAGCACTTTTTAAATTCAGGATCGTTAACGCTTTTATATGAAAAGCTTGAAATAGGTTTTCTATGATGAACTTCCCATAATCCATAATTCTCTATTATCATTCCCGGAAGAAATCTTGAAGTTAAAGTTTCTACAAATTCTTCAAACGTATATCCTAATATTTCACAGTAATGTTGACTAAATTCCTTTTTATCCTTAAGAGATTGAGACATAGCAGTTATCATATTTTTACTCAATTTAAACATAGGATCATTTTTTCTTCTTTTCCTCATATATCGCTTATAATATTCTTTACCTTTTCCAAATTGATAATATTCATGCATACAATCCCTACACCAAGTACCATATCCATCTCTTTGAAATTTATTTTTATTAAATTTGTTTATCGGTCTTATCTTACCGCATTTACTACATTTTTTCTTTACCATAATTTACGCTCTCTTTTTTTACAAATTAATATTGTAGCTTCTAACGAATTTTACGGTTTTTTCTTCCTTTTAACTTAATAGTATCATCTTCACTATAAGATTTTTGAGGCGTTACATCAACAACCTGTTTTGCTTCAGGTTCTTGAATTTCTTTAACAACATAATCAGAAGTAATTATTACTTTCTTCTGTTTTTGAAAATCTCTTTTCTTTTTTCTAACAACAGCTTTAACAACATCAAATTCTGACTTGCGCTCATTTAAAACTTCTTCAATCAAACCGTCGACCATCTTTACTACTTTGTCCCTTAATTTTGATCTATCCATTTTCTTTCTCCTATTTAATTTTTATAATTATCTTTAAAAAGCACTTAATAAATATAGCAACACCAACAAGAAAAATAAAATCTACGAAGCAAATAATAATAAATCCAACAAACGGGTATACAACTATAAACCATGAAACATAAATATAACCAAATAATTTTAAAATGCATAACACTAAACTAAGTTGAAAAGCTATTGCAAGTATAATTATATCTTTTTTTACATTTGCATCCATAATCTTTACCTCTACTTAATTTTTTTTACATCTTTAATAATATGTTCTTTCCCAACTTTACTTATTGTAAAAGTGTATTCAGGTGGTATACAACCCATTCCAATCGCTTCAAAGTATTTGCTTATAGCTGTATATTCCAGTTCTTGAGTAGCATAAAAAAACTCACATCTAACAACTATAAAATCTTTTAATATATTAACTAAAGATTCATAATTTACAGATTCTATTACAACCTGTGAGATTTTTAATCTTCCAATTCGATTTTTATTTTCATTCATTTTTTTATCCTCTTATCTTTCTGTAATATTGACTTGCAACAACTTTTCGCTATTTTTAGATGTAGCGTGACTTGCAGCTAAAGCTCTATTTATCCCATTTACTACTTCATTTAAAACAACACCCTCTAAAACAATATCAACACCTACATTTGAACTTTTTATAACACCTACTCTCTGAACTCGTCTTATTTTAAAACTAATTATTTCCATTTTATTCCTCATTTTATAAACTCCCTAAATAATGTTTTAACTTCATTAATACTTAATTCATTTGGGTCTTTATCAATAGGCAATCTAATAACTTTAACAGGTATAACTTCCCTAATAAATTTGGTTATATCATTAATACCCAAAATTAATTTACTTCTTTTTCTTATGGTTTTTTCAGGTACATCACCGTCTAATGTAAGAATGACTTTAGAACAATACTTTACCATTTTCATTAATTGAATTTCTGTAGGCTTTTTTGTACCTATTGAAACAGCCGGGACTCCATATTGCTGTAAATATATTGCATCAAATTCACCTTCAACTAATACAATAGTTCTTCTTTTTTTCAAGTGCTCAAGCCCAAATAAAATCATTCCAGTATCAGCATCTTTGCTCTTTCGTATTCGTATAGTTTTATCATCAGTAATTGATCTGCCATATATTGCAATCAATCTTTTATGCTCATCTCTCATCGGTACTAAAACTCTCTCAACTCCTTTCCAATAACCACAACGTATATCAAATTTTTTAACTGAAGTATAATTAATATTTCTACTACGTAAATAATTATAATATTGAATATGACCTTTATTAACAAGTGGATAATTATTAAAAAAATTAGGATGAATCAATACCTTAATCTTTAGTTTAGAAGTGGTTCCCAAATTATCTAATCTTTTTCTTAATCTATCTGTTGATTTTAATACCTGAACAGCTTCGCTTTCATTAAAATCTTCTTCAATAATTTCTGTATCATCTTCAAACAATGCTTTTTTAAGACGATCAATATTGCCAACCACTCCACAAGAAAAACAATGAAATTTATCTTTCTTAAAGGAAACTCCCAAAGAAGGATTTTTCTCTCCATGAAAAATACAATTCATCATTATAGTATGACTTGATTTAAAGTATCGAATATCTCTTTTTTCCAACTCTTTAATAAGTTGCCTTTCAGTCAATTTTATTTTCTCCTAATCAACATAGGTTATAGAATTGCCAGTTGCAATATTGACTTTATCACCACTTCGTGTGTAAAATGGCTTCAATATTTTGCCTTTATATTTGTGTGATAATCCAAGAAAAAACTTTTTGAATAGTCTCCATGTATATTTTGAAGCCTTTGCATTTCGCTTTTTTACTGCGTTTAGATATGCTCTCTTTAATGCTTTCGTTGTTTGCCCGTTCATTTTATTTTTCTCCTACCTTTTTAATTTTTCTCTTTAGAATTTAAAGTAACTGAATACTCATTTTATCTCATTCATTCTTTTCTCAAAAAGACCTTCATCCTTTTTTGCCCGATTTAAAAGCATATCAAAAATCTTTTTATCTTTTGCACATATAACTAAATAAGCCTCTCTATCAGCAAGTAGTTCTTTCATACCTCTTATTAAGATAGGAGATTCTTCTGTACCTATCATATAAATTCTTGTTTTATTATTCTTATCGTTCCGAGTTAATTCTATCTTACTAACCAAATCTTTTATCTCTTTAATCCTTTTCGAACTAATCATTTTTTTCTCCTCACTTTTATTTTTTGTTTCTCTGAAAGACTTTTAGGCTTTCTTTGCAAACTGCCTTCCGATTCCTGTCTATACTCATCATCAAGACACATTATATCAAAATTAGGTCGTAATATAACTGGATCAATTACTTCTAAATCTCTCATTTTAATTGACTGTAATCTCATAATATTTTCAAACTCATCATCTTTATCTTGTACTAACCCAACTACCATATTAGCTACTTCAACTATACCTCGTCCATATTTTACATGCTTCTTTTTTAATATACTTAATCCTTCAGCTTCATCAGTTAATTGGTTGCCTGTCCATACTGCTATTCCTTCATCTTGAAAATCTGTTGCAACTTCTTTTAAATTCCATGCAATTTCAACTTGAGATTCCCAACTACGAGCACTTCCTAAATTAGAATTGTTAGGTCTCATAATATTAAGATAATCTGCAACGATCAAATCAATTTTTTGACCATGTTGATCTTGTATTCGATCTGCTTCATTCTCCATTTCCGCTACTGTACTACTTCTTGGCAATGATACTATTTCAAAAAAGTTTTTTTTAGTTTTTCTATATTTTTGTATACCTTTTTCCCACACTAATAATTGTTTATCTGTAAACTTACCTAATCTAAAATTTGTATATTTTAATCTCATCAATCTTGAATCTGCTCTAAAGCCTACTTGTTCTTTTGACATTTCATAAGAAAAATAAGCTACATTAAACCCGTTATCCCATGCATATAATCCAAAATTCTCAAGTCCGATTGACTTTCCCATTCCAGATTCACCTATAAGAATTCCTATTTCACCTTTCATTAATCCACCGGAAGAATCATCAAATTTTTTAATTCCAGTTGGTATACCTACGCTTGGTTGCTCCATTCTCGTTTTTATAATTGCTTTCCGTTCTTCATAATCTTTTAAATACTCACCTGTATAAATTCTTTTTCTTGTTATATCCATTGACGATATTTGTCTAGCAATTTTTTTAACGCCTTCAATATCTTCTTTATCGACACACTCAAGCATATCCTCAGTTCTTTCAACTGAAAATCTAAGATAAAATAACTTATTTATTTTTTTAGTCATTGTAACAATATTTTTTGAAGAGATATTATCAATTCGACATTTAAACAATTTAATTATATATGGATTTACTAACTCAATCTTTTTTACTCTTTCTTGTATTAATTCTCGAAACATATCTTTTGGAAATGTTGTTCGGTGTGTTTGTACTATATCAAAAAACAGTTTATAAGCCTTAATGGAAAATAAATCACGTCTTAAATTATCACACAACTTATAATCTTTTCTAACCAAATAAGAAATTATTCTTAATTCAAGTACAGTATCTCTAAATTGATCATTTGTATCTGTCAAATTTCATCCTCTCAATTTTCTTTAAAAAATATTCATCAAGATAATCTACTGTCTTATGTATTAAATTATTTTCCCATTCCATATTAATTTCTCTGCTTTTATCTTTTCCTAAAATATGTAACAGTTTCATTTTTCTTAACATTATTGAATATATACTTCTTCCTAGTTCTCTTTTTATATCTTCTTCTTTCCAATTAGTAGCAATATTAACTACTTTATTTTTCGGCAGTGTATTTCTAAAAAAATTTTCTAAACTTGATAATACATAATCCGATCCTTTTTTTCTATATGGTTTATCAAGTTCATCTAATAAAATTATATCTGCTGATTGTACTCTATTAACATTATATAAATCATCAACCATTTTATAGCTAATATAATCTTGAGTTGTTACATAAATTACCTTATAGCCTTTAATAATTGCTTCTTCACCTAATTTACATAATAAAAAAGTTTTTCCAATACCATTATTACCAATAAATCCTAAAGCCAATCCTTTGTCTATTGCTGTTTCATAATTTTTAAGATATTTTAAAAAAAGTGTTTTTACATGAGGTGGTGATAATTGTAAGTCTTTAAATTTTAAGTGCCAATATTCTTTTGGTATCCTTGCATAAACTAATTCTTTAAGATATACAAAAATTTTCCTACAACTACATGCTTGTGTTTCATCATTTTTTATAATCCATCCATCTTCACATTTTTCTTTACAACTATAAATTGTTTGATCTCTAAGTTTATATATTAATTTTGATTCAACATCAGTATATATTCGTTCGCTAATCATTTACCCATCCCTCTTCTTTATAATAGTCCAGTAGCTCCTCATCATATTCATCTAAGGTTCCTGCATCTCTGCGCTTAATGAGACTTTCAAATATTTTTCTCTCTTCAATTTTTGATTCTTCTTCATATCCTTTATCATAATCAACTTGTTTCAATTTAATAGACTTATTTTCTAAGTTAAAATCACTTATTATATTCTTATGACAAAATACTGCGGAATTAAAATAAGAAATACGTGGTGCTTTTACTCTAAAATACCAATTAATATAATTCTCTAAATTCTCATCTCCTATTTTATCCAGAAGATTTTTTAATTGTACCGATATTCTCCAATAAAATTTAGAGTATACTGTAATACTAGTATAGTAATCTTTAGCTCTCTTTACTATAGTTTCCCATACCTTCTCCATAATATCAGTCTTATTAGTTGTAACATTCCTATAGTTCTCAGCTATCTTAATAGTAGTAGGTAGTAAAAATAAAAACCTCTTATATAGTATATTGTGAGCGTCGGCGTCGTTTAAAAATTCTGAAATTTGAGTATAAGATTTCCTTATAGTATGATAACCAATTTTAATTTCATTAGAAATATGTTTCATAGAAGGTACTTTATTATATTTTTGATAGTAAGCTGTACAATAAAGAAGAATAGTAATTGAATGATGATCTAGCTCTTGAAACATACTCTTGTTTACTTCAATAGTTAATTCCATAGTTGGATAACCTAATATTAATTTTTTAAATAGTCAAATTATTTTTGTTCTTCTATAGAAAGAAGTGATTTATCATATTTATTTAAAAAACTCGTATCCATTAATCTAAAAAAAGATATTTCTTTAGCGAGAATAAAAGCAACGTATTTTTCTTCAATATCCCTATAATCAAAATCTGAATCCTTATCATCATCTAAAAACTTTCTTAAAAGCAAAGCCATCCCAGGAAACGGAGTTGCTTCAATTTTAACTAAATTAAAATCAAATAAAATTTCATTCACATTGGTTTGTTGCTCTTGAGGATAATTTTTAAGAATATTGCTTTTAAGAATTACATCGTTTTTTAAATGAATTTCTATTATAATATTATTATCTAAAAATGACATTTATAAACCTCCTATACCATATATAAACCCACGAAAACGCAAATCGTCCACAAAAAAATAAACCCGACCATATTTCAGGTCGGGTTAAAATCATTTAATATCATTAAGTATTATATTTGTTCTCTCTTGTCTTGGTGGATAAATATTCATAGGTGTATGAGCAATATCTTCACCACTATAGATAAAAAAATCTTTAAAAAATGCTTTTCCATCATTTAAAAATTTTGCACGTTCCCATATATTAGGAAAGTCTTTATACCACCAAGGCCCACCTTCTCTACTTATAGGTGCCCCTTTAAACCAATAATAAAGTCTTATAACTTTCATTTTTCTACCTCCTTATTAAAATTGCAAACCCTCAATTGAGGGCTATTTGTTTAACACCTCTTTTTCTTTTTTTTCTTTAATCGCTCAATTAGATTTTCTAATTGCTCAATTTTTTTATTCTTTTCCTCTATGATTTTATTACAATACTCTTTATGATCTTGATACATTACTACATAACCATCAGATTCTTCACTATATTCAATTAATCCTCCCAAAGCCTCTACTGCATCGTATCTTTTCATTTTGTTACCTCCGTTATTAAAATTGCAAGGGAGTCAATCGACTCCCATTTACCTATAGTCTAATTTTTAATTGATCTTTCTGTGCTCTTGCAGGATCACCGTTTAACAATCTCACAACATAATCGAAAGAACCAAGTTTCAATTCAACTATAGCTTGAGTTAAAAATAGTATAGAAATTTTGCTTCGATACCAAACTTTATCACCTACTTCATAATTCATATTGCCCTCCATTTTTAAAATTGCAAGCCAGTCAATTGACTGGCTATTATAACTAATTTGCTACTCTTTCTCCGTCTATATCACAAAGCCACCTACATCACGAAGAGTGTAATCAGTTATTTCTAATTCAACACTATCAACCAAACTACGTTCTTGATTGATATTCAAAGAATTAAGTATATAATCAAAATACTCAATTTTTTCCGAATCTCTATTGCCGTTAAAATCGTCTCTGTGAATTGTTATAATCATCTTACTACCTCCTTAATTAGTTTATTCAACAGGAAGCTCTTTTGGAGCTTCCCATTTAACAAACTACCATTCTATTCCTACCGCAAATCTTGTTCTAATGCCACTCGCAAACTTGTCATAAAATTGGCCTTCATGACTATAGGCCGGGCGGATATAGTGACGATACAAATCCACATACAAATCCTTTGTTATGTTGATTTTTGTACCGACAATATAGATATCGCGATAAGGAGAAAAGCTGAGCTTTTCACTACGCTCCACCACACTACGCTCCACCAATACACTGATGCCACCATAAAGTGTCATCCAGTGCCAAGGCACAAATTGTACATTAATCTCTGTTTCAAATAACTCTACTTCTTCTACATATCCAAATTGTGCGTTACCATGTATCTCAGCTCCCTCTGCTTTAAAGGCTATCATCATCTCAAGAGTAAAAATGACGAGAAAGATGAGTACTACCAAGCAAATCTTTTCAAATCTTTTCATAATGTTACCTCCTTAATAAGATTGCAAGGCCCCCAATTGGGGGCCTGTTCTTAAAGTCCGAATCGCTCACTGATCTGCCGGGAAAGGTCATTACGTCTTTCTTCACTAATGACATTATTGTGACTTAATGTATTAGTGAATGTATTCAGTAAATCCCATGAAGTCATTTTCCTGGTCATCTCAAGTTCAACAGCACCTTCATTATCATTAAACTTTACAAACTTGTGATGTTCAAGATAATCCAATGCCTCATCCTGCATAAATCCCGGCACATCGTTCAAGTGCTCCTGTAATACAACAGGATTAACTTGTTGTTTTGAAAGAGCCACGATTTGCGGAAGAACCTTTCTATCAAAGTTAGCAAACTTTTCCATAAAACGTTCAACCATCTGTTGAATGTCAAGATTCTTTGAATGACGCTTTCTTTCAGAATAGAGCATTTCATTTACAGTTGCTCCATTTGTACAGATCAGTCTCAATATGTATGCACTGATCTCATATTTGATTGACCTGTCATAAGAATTCGTAATCTTAAATCCCGGTGCAATAACATCACCGACTTTAGGATTTTCAACAGCGCATATACCAAGTTCCATTTCTTGTTTAAATCTGAACTCAGCATACATTCTCGCACCACCTCCTGACATTCTCATATTCACAGGTTCAACTTCCGGCAATCCGTTTTTCTTGAAGGTGTCAATAACATTATAAACTGCTTCTTTGTGAGAAACAAGCTTATATTCTCTTGACACTACTCCAAGATTAATACCAGTCTTAGCATTATAAACGTTGTCAAAACCAGTATCATTCCCCTGTGAGTTAAACGACTCTTCCCTTTCAACTGGAAAGTTAAAAGCTTTAAGCTGTTCGGGTTTAAAAATTGTTTTAGTACTCATAGAGTACCTCCTTAAAAAGATTTTTGAATTGATATAACTTAATTCAACAGGAAACACTCTTTCAAATGTTTCCCATTTAATTAAGTTTATAAAAGATTTTACTCTTCTACAAGATACTCAATTAAAACATTGTAATAAATATTGTACCATACTTCTTTTTGATTCTCGTCAATAAAACAATCATTAATGATTTTCATTAAAGGTTCATAATCACCAAACGTTGTAAAAGTTTTCATAAGTCTATAAATCGCAACAGAATCAATTTGCGTATCTATATACTCTTTGTAAGTTGCTTCCATATAAACGCTAGCTAAACCTCCGAAATAACCCCGAAGATATATTTCTTTCTCACGATTAGTAAATGAAAGCCAATCTTCTTTAATAAGCTCATACGCCATTGACTGGGAAACAATTAAAGCAAATAGCACAACTAAAACTAAAATCTTTTTAATGTTCATAATAAACCTCCTTAAAGATTTTTAATAGAGTTTTACATTTAATTAAGCTAAATACTATTTGTATTACGATAATTAATATAATCTCTATATCTTTCTTTTCTTCTATCACCAACACCAACCCACGCAACATTACTAAAACATTCTTTGATATACCATCTTAGTTCAACTCCATCCCAATTATCAGGCATCTTGCTGATTTTCTCTAAAATCTCTTTCTTCACAATTTCAATCATTCCTTCGAGAAAATTTTTTCTTTCTTTTTCATTCATTTTACTACCTCCTTATAAGATTACGAAGGGAGTGTAAATTAAATACTCCCTTACTGAATTAATTTTCTTTCCGTACAATTTGAAAGCCTGCGCTTTTAAGAGCAACTCTGATTGAAGTAGCTATATCATATGGTTTATCTAATTTCATATTCTTAGCTGATACGACTCCTAAAATCATCGCATTTTCAATCATTGCATTCTTAACTACTTTATCTGTTTTTTTATCTGAAGCTGTCATTTTGCTACCTCCTTAAATTTAATTCAGCAAGGGAGTCTTTTTCAAAACTCCTATGCTCAATCAAATAGTCTGTGGTTTCATAGCTTCTATATCAGTCAAACACAATAATTTTACTTCTTTTTCAGTAAGGTAACTACAATTCCACAAACCATTTTTAATAGGTAATTTAAATTCATCAGGTCTTGTTTTCCATGTCTTTAAATTACCATTCACCCTCCATCTTTGAGGAGTTCCATCTGCATTACGATTTATAACATGGTATAATATATCGCCATGTTTTAAGTTGTTTACTTCTTTTCTTGTTATCATTTTAATACCTCCTTGTAAAATTACAAGGGAGTCGATTGACTCCCTGTTAAAGATCATTTAATAAATATCGCAACATGATCTTTATTTTCTCTAATAATTATCTTTTCCAAATGCGAGCAACAGTTACCTGTCCACGTATCAACTTTAATATTACATACAGGACAAATAATATTTCTTGATTCAATTACTACTTTAATCTTTTTCATTTTGTTACTCCCTTATAAGATTGCAAGGGAGTCGATTGACTCCCTGTGTAATTAATGTTTTTGAACTGTTATATAAAATTGTTCATCTGCTTTTGTTGTAATTACAATTCCTACATCATTAGTTAAAACACCTTGTTCTTCAAAACTGTTAAAAGTTCTAATCTCATCGACAATACTATCGTACATATCATTGTCGCCTACTAATGTAATTCCTTCACAAAGTAAATCAATCACATCATTTACATCCATTTTTTTCTCCTTCACTTCTAAGATTACAAGGGAGCCGATTGACTCCCTGTTATTATATCGCTAAAGCCTTTGCAAGATATTTAAAGAAGTGTAAACAATTACCATTTTTAAAATCAATCTTAACTAAAATATTTTTGATTTGTTTTTTTCTTTCTATGCAAGTATTTTTAATAGTATCTAAAACTACTTGCAATGGTATCATGTTTTCACCGCTCTCACCTTCTACAAAAAAGAAATCTTCAACGTCATAACCTTTTTCTTCAACTAATGTATCTAACCATTCAGCAAATTTCATTTTATTTCTCCTTCATTTAATTTACTGCTTTGGCACTTCCAGAGCATGATCTCTGATAAAGACTTCAAAGTGCCATAAATCTAATTCTTGCGGTAAATATTTATGCCGACATTGAAGTCAGCAACCTTTACGTTACCGCGAGTTGAAGCAAGAACCATTGATTTTCCTGATCCACTCAACGTTCCCTTTCCGCCCAAGTTAATTTCCATTTTGAGCTTCTTTGTTTTTGTATCATACTCGTACTTAATCTCATCTGTTAATTTCTCCATCTTACTACCTCCGCATTTAATTTTACTTTTTTCTCTCATTAAGTATATTACGTAGTTACGTAACTTATGATTAATTCAGCAAGGGAGCCTCTTACGAAGCTCCTATGCTCAATTAAAGATGCTCAAGGTATCTTGTTTTTCCACAATACTCACATGACAATCCTTTATCTGATATTCCACTACACCAATGACATTTCATTTTCTGCGGTCTTATATCATCAATAACTTTTTCAACCATGTTCTGCATTATTCGCATACCACTTTTAGATATGCTTTTAATTGGAGTAGTATTGAATTGATCTTTAAAAAGATAATCAGTTTCAACTTCAACTGTCATATTCTCAATTGCCTTGATCATGTCAGCCTACTGCCAATTAACATGTCCAAATTTTGATATGTTGTGGATGTAAATACTTGATGCATTTGCTTTGATTTTAATCTTCATTTTGTTACCTCCGTCTTAGGATTGCGTCGGATCAAAGGAAAAGCGTTTTCACCTTGATCCGGTTAAAATTAAATAGTTGGTAGTCCAAGATAGTTATCGTCGCTCTCAAACCACTTTTTGAGTTTGGCGCACATCTTTACAGATGCTTCATTTCTTAAATCGTACCAACCATCTTTGTCCAGTTCAGCATACTTCTTTGCAACTTCAACTATTGTTCTCCAAAAGCTCTGTTGTAAAGTTCTATGCTGATGAGTGATTGCATCGAAGAAATATTTAACGTGTTTTTCATAAGAAAAGTTATTAATCTCATTAAATAGCTGATCGACAATTTTTCTCATTGATTCACGTTCAGTTCTTTCTCTCATTGCATCTTCCATTTTTTCTTCTTCTGCTGGACTCATTTTACTACCTCCTTAAAGGATTTTTTATTTCTAAGATTGCAAGGGAGTCAATTGACTCCCTTTTGTTTAGCAAGATGTATTCAACTGTTCTTTAGTAGCGTAAAAAATTGCACAACTAACTTCAACTTCAGCTTTTGTCAATGAGCTAATAGTTGACAAGTTTGCTCTTGAGTTGGGTATACTTTCTTTTACTTTAATAAGGTCTTCCCTTGCTCTAAGTAATCTATCTTGAACTGTCATTATGCTACCTCCTAAAGTTTTATATTTCATTCTCCCTCACTAAATATATTACGTAACGCCGTAACTTATGATAAAGTACATTTCTATATATATATGCCTTAACTTTTAGTTAAAAAAAACAGGGATCGTTAAATCCCTGTTTCGTGTTTAATATGTAAATTTTGCATCTTTTGTCATTGACCACAACAAGGCATCAGCATTAATTATTCCAACTCTGTTGTCATTAAGATATATACTAATCTCTTTTCCTACCAAGGACTTTGGTGTCCTATCGTTTATAAGATTAATAACATCTTTTGTGATCTTTAACTCGCTCCTTTCCCTTATCTTATAGGTAAAGTTAAGTGCGTTTAAAGCTATACCTGTTTTTTCGGCATCGCCTTCACTCATTGTTCTCACCACCTTTCATTATAAGATTGCTTTTAAAAAAGAAGGAAGGGAAGGCCTTTTCCGGAAAAGGCCTTTTATCTTTATAGTGGGTTTCAGTTAGTTGATATTTTCAATCCACTAGGGATTAATTATAAACCTCCAAACCTATCGGAAGTACTCTCATAAGAGCCTCGGTCTACGGATAAAACCGCTTCCTTCCCGAGCTGTCACCCGGACTAACCTACATCAGTCTTTCCTGATAGCCAGATTATCTCGAAAACTTAGTGTCAAGTCCCTTCCTTCAGTCGTACGACTTCTTATGTTACTGCTCCGATACCTTAGCGGATTCAGAATAACGAAGCAGTAGCATAAAAAGCGGAATATATTTCAACTCCGCTTCTCACGACAGTCATTTTACCAGGCTTATTTTCTTCTTTCCAGTTTTCTTTTTGGCAGTAACCGTGATCGTTTTCTTCCGTGTACCATTGGTTGCGCCAGAAGGAATGTCTCTCATGTCCAATTTACCGAGTTCAACTGAAACAAGACCGGCATTCGTTTTGCGGGGAATATCAGGATTCATACTCTCAAGCTTGTCAAGAATCTGTTTTCTTGTCTTCCCAGCACTTGCCATCTTGCGAATGACTCCAGTCTTTCCGCCTTTTCCATACTGATTATCAACAGTATGGACAGCAACTTTCTTTTCCGACGTTGTCTTCTTTACAACGGGTTTTTTTGAAGTTGCTTTCTTTGTTGCTACTTTCTTTTTTACTACTGTCTTTGCTTTTGCCATTACTGGCCTCCTTAGAGTTTTTTTTATGAGGCTTTTTTTCCTCACTTATTTTATTATGTAGTGACGTAACTTATGACTTTTCACTACATAATAAAATAGTCGCTGCTTTTTAAGAGCAAGGCTTTAAATTATTTTGTGTTTCAACGGTAATGTCTACTGACCGTTATCTTCTAAAGTAGCTAAAGCAGCGACTACTTAATTTACGCTTCCACAAAAGGTACTTTGAATAAATTGAGAAATATTTTATTCAACGAAACACGACCAATTACTTCGCTGTTCAATACTACTGCTACACTAGTCTTTGTTAGAGACTTTTCTTCTTCTTTCATCATAGACATGAGTTCTTTAGCAGTAAAATGATTCATCAATTCACTTAGCGAAGTAAAATGATAAAACTTACCATTTTGTGAGAACTGTACTCGGTATCTAATATCTTCCATAATACACTCCCTAAATAGTTTATTCCCCTCACTTATATTATTGTGTAACGCCGTAACTTATGACTTTAATAAAAAAAAGAGGCTAGTTTAAACCTAGCCTCTTAAAGCTCCCTAGAATATTCTATTTATATTTTTTCGCGCTCTTCACGCCAATATTTAGAACATTAGAACCACCCCCTAGTTTACTCACGGGTACTCATCCAATTACGTTCTGAAAGGGTTATCCCTTCCCCACACAATATAAAATTATTTAAAAACATTAAACTATACACCTATAATAAACCCATCAAATCTTTATTTGTCCACTATTTTTTTTTAAAACCTAATAATGGTTGTTGCATTTCACTGGTATCGATTATTTGATCTATTTTTGATTTAGGTTTATAGTTACCAATCAAACTTGAAAGATTTAACATTGTTTGTTCTATTATTTTATAAATTGAAATCCAGTATATCAACAAACCTACATCAGACCATTCTTTTTCCTGTTTTCCAGATTTTACAAAATCTTCCATTTCTCTTTTAAATTTTTCATCTTCACCAAGTTTGATTAATAATTTTATTTCTCTTCTATTAACATCGCCAGCGCTCCACTTCTTCTGTGATCCTTTTCTTTTTTCATATTGTGTTAAGAAATTTGCTACTTCACCGGGGGCCCATCCTTGAGCATACCTTCTAAGTGAAGCGGGAGAATCTTCATCTATAAATAAACCAAATCTTCTCGTCAAAATTTCTCTATCAATAGGATTTTTAAAGACTCTATTTAAAGATTGTTTGACTCCACTTTTCACTACTGCTTTTTGAGCTTCAACCCACGGATCAATTCTATAATGACCAAATGTTTCTATCTCCTCATCATTAAGTATACTTTGCATAGTTGTTGCCGTATTGCTCTTCGGATCAGCAATTATTTTCTGAAGTGATTCCATTTTTTTACTTTGACTTTTTGCATTTCTTACTTTTTCAAGTGTCCACGGATAAGCAATGAAAGTTTTGTTACCTTTAATATTCGCAAGACTTTTACGTTTAGATTCTAATGTTTCGAGAATTTCAGCATCGGAAGGTATTGCTTTATCATGTGCTTCTTTATATTCATCAAGCGTATCTTTAAAGAACCACAAGTACATTTGATTTTTAGCGGAAGCCTTTAAATGACCACCAGCACCACTTCCCACAGCAAGAGCCGCCGCCAAATCAGCTTTAAGAAATGAAAGCACATAAGTTTTAAAAGTCGCTCTTTTATCTTTCGGTTTATTTATTAAAAATGATTGAGCCGCTTTCATCACTACAACAGCGGCTTCCATTTTTAAATCTTCTTGTTCAAATCCAAATTTTCTTGCATCCCATCCACCTTTAAGACGAGTGTTATAATACTTACCTGCAATTTTTTCAAACATATCCCAGTTTGCTCTTACTAATTGCTGAGCTTGATCTTTGATGCCTTCACTAATAAGCCTTGTGTTCATTGCTCTAACTTCTATTTCTGTTTGATCAGCTTTTTTCTTTTGAGTTAATTGCTTTTTTGTCCAACTTGACTTTGCTTTTCTTTTTACATTTTCTCTTGGTACGCCTTTTTTAATATAAGTTTTACTATTAGATATAAATTCAATATCAAGTTGTGTAGGCGCTTGAGTAGTAGTCCCATTTGTTGCAATAACTTTACCAGTATAACTTTCTCCACCAAAATTAAATGATACAGAAGTTCCAATCTTTATTCTTTCGGCAGTAAAAATTTTTTGACCTTTACCTCCTGCCATTCCTAATTTTTGTTTTTCAAGAAATTTCTTCTTTTGCTTTCGAGTTTCAAAATATTTATGTTTTCCTTCTTGATAAAAGTCTTCAATTTTTACTTTTTTCTTAGTTATGACAGGTTTTTTCTTAACTGTGAGCTTAGGCGTCGTTTTCTTTACAACAGGCTTCTTTTCAATAACAAGTTTTTTAGTAACAGGTTTTTTTACAACTAACTCTTTTTTAGCAATAGACTTTTTCTTTATAGGTTTTTTTACAACTAATTTCTTCTTCGGTTCGTCATAAGTATAATACCACTTACCTTTTATCTTTTTCTTGCTTTTATATTTTGATCCTGCTACTGAACTTCCTTTAACTGGCATGATTACCTCCATTATAAATCCACCCCTCCCGTCAGGGATGGGACGAAAGGGGTGGTGAGAAAGAAAAAAATTTATTTAGATATTAATGCTACAGTTAATCCCCCACCAAGAAAAGACACCACTCCTATAATAACTCCTGTTAATATATTTTTACGTCGATTTTCTTTTTTATCATCTACTTGAAAATTTTCAATTACTGTATCTTCAAGTTCAAATTCATAACGAAGATGAGCAATTTCTATACGAACAGGTTCTTCATATGATATATAAAGATCACTATCTGCAAGAATATAAGTTGCAGGCGGCAATATTATTTCAGCAGAAGCTTTCTCAATATAATCATACATTTGAATGAAAACTATTAACTGCTCCAAACTTACAGACCTTAACCATATTTCTACTTCTTCATCCGTTAACGGTTTGTAATCATTTGGATAAATTGAGACTATCGAGAGCATTATCATCAATAGGCTTAACATTACGACGATCAGTGACTTCATGTTTTCCCTCCGCAATTATAATTTTTCCTTCTACTATTCCAGCCGATTTGACGTCTTTTGCTTTTATTTGTTTTCCCTTCTTATTAATTGGCAATTTAACCGGAATATACCTTGTACCATTCTTTACATGAATAATTGTATCATCATTAACATCCGCTATAAAAGCTATTGGCTTTTCTACTTTCCCTATAATGACTTTTCTTATCTTTAAAGTTGCTATAGTCCCAGCAATAGCAACTGCAATAAATCCTATAACTTTTATTACGACCTTCCAATTCTTTTTTATCCATTTCCACATTTTTTTTATCCCTTTTCAATTAATTTTATTTCTTTTCTACAATTAGCTAAAAAATCTTCAACTTCCTTAATAACAAATTTACTACCTATTTCAACTTGATACTCATTATTTATAACAGGATTTTCTTCTATATGATCTATAGCTTCCCATATTCCCTCTGTTATACCAGTTTCTCTTTGTTTAAACTGTTGAAGAGCTTTTTTCATAACAAACCATTTCCAGTATAATGGTTCTTCTTTTTGATATTGTTCATTAGTAGGTGCATTGCCATTATTTTGTTTTATAAGAAATTGTCTACACTTCTCAAAATGTTCAACCATACAAGCTTGATTTGTCATATTAATATCTTCTGAATCGATTGCATTTTGTAAACGTTTTATCTCAATATCCAAATATCTTTTTTCTTCTATTGCACTTTTACGTTCTGGCATTGAAACTGTAACAGTTATGGTATCAACATTTTTATTTTCTTTCATATCGATATATTCATTTAATCTACGTGTTTTTTCTTCTTTATCCAATAACATTCTACGAAGTTCAAATAAAGCAAATTGATACTGTCTCATAAGAAAATGAAAATTATGAGCTATAAAATTACCCTCTTTTCTAATTGTAAATTTTTCAATGTCGAATTCTGATTTTAATTGCCCCATTTCAATAAATTGATTTTTAAGATTGTTAAATTTCTCATCAACACCCTTTAATGAGATTGACTTAATAAAATCTATCATACTTTCTTTCATTTTTTTTCTCCCTATTATTTTTAAATTATGCTCCAGAAGTATTCTCTATAGCATAAGGTAAATCGCCTTTATCGACTGCATTACCTATTGTTAAACTAGTATCCATATACTGAATAACGTTAATTCCTCCCTCTAATGTACTTCCCCCGCTTAAAAAGCCTAAATTATTTGAGTTATAAGAACTACTATTACCTGCTCTCCAAAGCGATACAGTTAAATTAC
Organism: Candidatus Woesearchaeota archaeon; assembly: GCA_964409005.1. Taxonomy (GTDB): domain Archaea; phylum Nanobdellota; class Nanobdellia; order Pacearchaeales; family GW2011-AR1; genus CAYPBR01. The sequence continues at coordinate 74,564 of CAYPBR010000001.1, forward strand.
CTCTATCAATTGCATTACCAGTAGTAGTTAACATATTTATATAATCTATTACATTATATCTTTCTCCACCTCCACACATAAAGCCATAAGTAGAGCCTGATACTCCTACGACAGACCAACCAGCAATAGTTAAATTCCCTTTATCTAATGCGTTACCAGTTGTTGTTGTAACATTTATATAATCAATATAATTTCTTCTATTGCCGCTATAATATCCACCACATATGAATCCATAAGTAGAACTATTCACTCCACCACATAAATAAGTTATAGCTCGTGATAAATTTCCTTTATCAACTGCATTTCCTGAAAGAATCGATGTATCAATATAATCTATTACATTATAATAAACACTACCAGGATCGTTTTCTCCTCCTGCCCAAAAACCATATTGAGGCCCATGAACAGAACTAAGTGAATGTCTTGCTACAGTTAAGTTACCTCTATCAATTGCATTACCAGTAGTAAGCGTATTATCTATATAATCTATTACATTATAAAGTTGATTAGGCAAAACTCCTAAGGGGTCTATATAATGACCACCACCAAAAAAATCATATAATCCTCCAGCAAGACCAGCTAACAAATAAACTAATCTTGTTAAGTTACCTCTATCAACTCCATTACCTGTAGTAGTATTTACATTAAAATAATTAATTTCACTAACACATGTAAGAGCACCACCAATAACACGTTTTCCACCAGCATTATAAGCGTAACGATTTGTAGTTACTGCCATTGGCTCCCAAATACCGGAAACTTTAACCCAAATATTTTTTAACTCTTCCCAGTTTCCTGATACTCGTGTAAATGATCTTATCATTCTTTCCCATACACCACTTTTACGAGACCAAATATTAAAACCAAACATATAAGCTCCTTAATATTTAAACCACATATCTCCGTCCGCACCACCGGAGGGATCATTGATAGAAACAGTTTTTTTACTACTACCCCACATTTCAGAATTTAAATTAACACAAAGTGATCCATTTGCCAACCCTACATTTCCCGAAGCATTACCGGCATCCGCTCCATCAACTTTATCTGCATTAAAAGAATTTCCGGTTCCTTGACGAGCTCCATGCACAACAGCCGAATTAGTATCTATTGCTTTGTGAGTATTTATATTATCAGCATTGCCTTTAATATTCTCAACTGTCCTTCCAGCTCCTGCTATTTCTTGCAACGCATTTTCAACCTCTGTCGCTGTAATTCTCCCACCTGCGTCAGCAATTGCCATATCTATAGCTTTAACTTGACTTGCTCCAAGTCCCCAGTCTATATCTTCCGTTTTTATTGTATCGTTAGAATGACTACCATCTTCATTATGACTTATTCTAAATAAGGTTTTAAAATCTGAAACACTTCCCATTCTAAATGTTGCTGCTGTTTCTGTTGTCCAGTTAGCAGTTACTTCAGTATCATATCCACTTGTACAATTTTCTATATCAGCATCCAAAATAGAAGTAGATTCTCCGGTATCAACTGTTATTTCTGCTATTTTTACCCACCCGGCTGTATGAGTAGGTGCAACTCCAGCCCCCACTATACCATTAATAACCTGCGCTTCTAACTCATATCTTTTTTTTGTATATATATTCTGGTAAGAAATATCCTTAGTAACAGGATTTTTAAAAGCTCTTTGTTGCGAATCATAATCTGTTTCAAGCACTCTCACTTCCAGTGTATCAATTCTCGCTGAAGCTCCTCCGTTAGTTATTGAAATCGGCCCAAATAAACTTCCTGTATGAGCAACTTTACCTGTACTCCGACAATAACCCAACCCTATAGTAAAGTCTACATTCATTGAAGGCGTACCACGTTGTTGAACATTTAATCCTGCAACTATAATATCGTTTGTAGCGTGACTAAAAAGCTCTTCAAAAATTGTAACTAAATTACTATATTCCTGTGTTTCAATAAAATTATAATCTTCGCTTTTAGCTATCTCATTACCTTCAAATCTAGCTGTTAAAATATCCACTTTATTCTCCTATCCAGAAATTATTTCTACTATACCCTTAACACCTGCTGTTTTTACTAACTCTAAAAGGTCTGAATAAACTGTTGAAACATATCCACCACCCGGCCCGGCAATATAATCACTACTATAAAAAGAAGCTTGTTCTATATCTTGATCAGCACTAGCTTCAACTATTCTTATATTGTCTATCTGTATTTCTGAATTTAAAACAGCGGCCGATTCTATAAATACAGAAATAGCAAATCCAGTAGTAGCGGCATTCATAGTCCACACAATTTTTAGTCTTTCATAAGCGGAAGCGGCTTGTACTAAAATTTCTGTTGTATTCCACGCACTACTATAATATTCGTGTATTATAATTTTGTGTTCATTTGTAACTTCGTCAGCTTTTGCCCGACATTCAAAAACATAATCCGTACCTGCTACCAGTCCATGCATATTAGATGTAGCTTTATCATCTGTTAAAAAAGTTTCAGCATCACCACCAGCGGCGGCTGTATCTTTATTAAGTTTCCAACTATACGTACCCATATAAGGATCAGTATCTCTAGCCCATGTTTGACTTCCTGGAATAGGTTCGTAAGGAGTTGTTTCGTTAAATAACATGGGTGAAGTTGTACTTTCACATTCACTATTATCCATCAAACTATCTTCATCACCAGGCCATGTACTTAAATAACCACCGCCAAAACTCCCTACAACTTTTATTAAAACCTTAATAGAAGGATATAACTGCCAAATACCAAATTTAAGTAAATCAATACGAAATTTATAAGCTGTACCTGACGCTCCAGCATTAGACAAAGTAAAGGTAAGGTCTCTTGTATCTGCATTACTCAAATAAACGCCTGCATATACATATCCAAGACCAACAGTTTCAAAATATTTTCCAGTTGAGCCTGATTGCCAAGTGTTATCAGAAAAATTATAATAATAACTATCACCTGATCTTTGCACCTGAAAATAAATAAGGTTATCATCTGGGCACAATTCATTATCTTCATAAAAAAATGATATTTTATAATCACCTGCAACTACGGAACTTATTGTTTGATCTAAAGAGGCATTACTATTTGAACTGTCTATTTGATATTCAGGTGCCCTTAATCCAGAAAATCCTAACATCCTTCTAGCATCTCCTATCTTTCCAGTTTGTGAAACAGCCTTAACTCGTTCAATACCACTTGAAATACCGTATATATCTGAAGTGCCAAATGGACTTTCAAGCTGTGTCCATCCTGTCATACCATCTGTTGAAGTAGCTATTTGACCATCTTTTCCAACATCTATCCATTTCCCATCTATACTGTCATAAACTATATCACTTATAATATCGGTACCAAAAGTACTCGTTCTTTGTGTCCACGTACTACCATCCGGCGAAGTTATAAGAATACCATTATAACCTACAACTACCCATAAAGCAGAACCGCCTGTCAATTGATTATGGGCTACAGCATAAAGATCATCCTCAGTTGGAGTAGTTTTTAAAGAACTCCACACTTTACCATCTACTGAAGTAATCAATTTACCCCTACTTCCAACAGCCACCCACAAATCAGTACCGTTATACCCAACGCTATAAATACCAGAAATGCCAAACACAGTACTTACTTGTGTCCAATTTATACTATCGGAAGAATAATTAATTTTTCCGGATGACGAACCCATAACCCACAATCCTTCTGTACCTATTTTTTTATTATGATCAATACTAAAATGATTAAGAAATCCTGGTATTGATCTAGCAGTCCAAGTTTCACCATCTGTTGATGTAATACAAGTATTAATCATTCCAACTGCTACCCACATACTATGTCCATTATAACCTATAGCTTTTAGTTGTTGAGTAGTACCACTTATTTGAAGTATCCACTCTACTCCATCCGTTGAAGTAGCTATTTTACCTAAATCTGCTACTGCTATCCAAAAAGAAGAATTATCATTTTCTATACCATTAATAGATGAATAATTAAAAGGATTTGATACTTGAAGCCACCAGGCATCAACTACATTAACTATAATAGATGAGCCTGTTTCTGTCTTATTCCAATTAGTAAAAACATCACCTGATCCAATTTCAAAATCACTATTTAATAAAAGATTAGTTTCAATATAATTTTCTATTATATAAATATCATCCTTATCAAAATAATAACCAAAAACATCTTTAAGGCACCATTTTGTCATCCAACTCTTATTGCCATTCCTTAATATAAGAGCATCAAATCTATTCTTTAAGTCATCGTCTTCTTCGTCAAATATTCTTTGCAGTCCTAAAAAAAAGTATGCAAGTTTCTCTAAAAATTCGTCAGCAGCGAAATTAATATTTAAAGAATCGATTACAAAGTTAATATAACCTCTTAAAAACTCTAGTTCGTTAGCAATAGCACCCGAATTATAGTCCGAACTCTGCACTATAGGAATATTTGAAGCATAAATATCTTTACCAAAAATTGCCTCATATTCCTCACTAGTTTTATTTATAGGTATAAGAGCATTAATTTGATCAATTATTCTTGTACTCATTATGTTATCCTACGTAAATGTTATTAAAATAGTACCTGTACGAGCAATTTGACTATCGCTTATTGTCGTATTGCCTGAAGGCACTGTTAAGTTTATATCTAAAACTCCATCAACCGCCATTAATACTTGTCTTATTTTATTTTGTATTACGTCGTCGCCTATAGAAAGATTATTTATATAATTTTCTATAGTAACTTGAGCGTTATATTCAATAGTAGTTTGAGAAATTGTACCGTCATCTGTTATTTCAACTGTAACGGCGATTGTAACTTTTGTAGGCGCTAAAACTCTTATATTTACGCCACCAGCCTTATAACCTGGATTTGAAGCAGTACCATCACCCTCAATAACACTTAAAACAGAAGCTACTAAATCCGCCGAAGCTTCCCCAGCTCCATCATCAATATATACAGTAGCATTATAGCTTGATACCGGCGGAAAATGTTCTATTACAGAAGCCGATCTCACACCCGTAACTAACTTAGCGCCTGTTATAAGACCATTTATATTTGATCTCCCAAGTCCTAAAATATATTGTTGAAATCTTAATGCATACTCGCTATTAGTTTCTTCATTTTGACCACCTGTTGTGCCTGAAGCGTTGTCCACTGTTTCAACTCCTACTACTGGAGTCGTTATAGTTGTAATAGTATTTGCTGGTACATTTCCATCTGTACCTGTATCTTCGGCTAAAATTGCTATAGCGGCTGAATCTGTATTTCCATTTATTATTGACCCAAGTGCTGTTGTTTCAAAACGTGTACCATCCGAAGTACTTACAACAGTTCCTATTGCTATACTAACAGTACCAATAGTTCCGGTTCTGGAAAATATAACACTGCCTGAAGCTGCCTGACCTGCTTCTCGATCAAAATTAAAAGCTTGAAATGGCGTTAAAAGAAGACCTTTATCAAATCCAATTCGTGTTTTTATATAAAGTCTTTCCGCCACTATAGAAACTGCTTCACAATAAGTTCTTATAATTGATCCTTCATTAAAATCTGTTATTTTATCTTGATTAGCTATAATCCAAGAAGTCATATCATCTAACAAAGCCGAAAAAAGTTTAACTGCAAAAGCCATTTTAGACCTCTCCTGTAAATGGAATCACATCACCTATTTTAATTGCTTTAGTATTGAAATTTAATAGTAACTGATCACCGATTGATCCTATTTTTATATCATTAATTTCTGAAATCCTCGGATCTTGTAAAAGTGTATCTTTCAAATTAGAAACTGCATAAGATAAAGGAGCTGAATTTGACATAGCAAATCCTACACTGTCGTTTATACCATATATTGTAAGCCTTAATCTTGCACCTAGTTTCTCATTAAGTCTTAAATTCATAGCTTGAATTAAATTATTTGTACCTTCTATTTGAGATAAGTCTCCAGCGGCTGCAACTACCATTTTATCATCAATATCTAATTTTATATCAATGCCATAAACATCTTTGCTTGTTAAACTATATACAAAGTTGTCCTCAGGTGAAGCTCCTCGTGTAAGAATTGGTATGCGAACCTGATCGCCTGGATTTATATCATCGTCTGAAAGAAAACTATTAAATGATGCTATTAAATACGATTGTGATGGATTGCCAAAATATTCAAGTGCCAATTTCTCCATAGTAGTTGATCCAGTAGCTATTACGGTAAAATACCCATATATAATATAAGCATCTATATTTTCTGTCTCTTGATCTAAAACATCAGATACTATTTCAGCTTCTAAAGCAGTCATACCTTCATATTTTATTATTCCTACTTTTGTTGTAGAAATTTCCGTAGTTAATCTCCTTGCTTCACTTCCAACTGATTGAGGTGTCTTTGAAAAAACAATAAGATAATTTGCTGAATACGTTACTTCTCTTGAACTTATTAATACATCGTAAAATTCATCTGCATCTTTATCAGCTAAAGTTACCATATTATAAAAAGAATCTTCTATATCCAAACCTAAAGTTTTTACTAAAGTTAAAACTCTTTGAGATAGCTCAACTGGATACATAATAAGATCGCCTGTTTGATATATAAAAGAAGTCATCTTAGTTTCTAAATCGTCTATAATTTCTAAAACAGCATCTACTTGATCAAATATATTCCTCAAAGAAGTAAAATAGCTTTGAATCATTCTTAATCCTCTTCTCAAAGTATTTAAAAGTGAAAATGGATTTGAAGATGAAACAGGAGCTTTATATATTTTAGCTGCCGAACCAAGTTTTCTCAATGCAATCATTTCTATACTATAATTATAAAATAAAGGTTTATCTTTATTTCTAGTCATTTTAAATTTTTCAAGTGATACAACATAACCTTCAGCAATACTTTCAAGATTTTTAGTAGCTAAGCCTATATTCTGAGGTACTACGCTCAAATCATAAAGATGTATATCGTAATTATGATATGTATTTTTTCTTGACTTATCATCCTTATATCGCATTATTGTATCTCTAAACTGAAAAAATGATTCTCTACCACTAAGCTTTCTATGCGATGTAGTAACTCCAACAGTTGAAGTAGGCTTAAAAGTCTTACGAACCATCGAACCACCTGTATGTCCAGATATTCTTATAGGCATTATGTCGGGCCCCATATCATCAACAAATACACCTCCGAATGTTTTAGTCCTTGTTATCCTTTGCGGTTCTTCTATCTCTACGTTCTCCGGTGGTATAGTGAGAGTAAATGCTTCTATAAAAATACCTGGATTATTCCTATCTACTATTTCAAAAAGATAAGATTTTTTATATAATTCTTTTACACCTGCCATTTATATTACTCCTAACTAGTTTCCAACCGAGCTGCTTCTGCTGTACTTATATCCAACGATAACGGTGTAACAGGTATTGCTGAACTTCCACCACCTGTCGTTACTCCTGAATGAACATGGCTATTAAGAGCTGTTATAAAATTTTGTAAAGCCGTATCCAATTCAGCGTGTGTAACTAAATTTTTTGTATTACCAGCCAATTCTATATTTTCGCCTGCATTTGGAGTAATAATAACTCCGCCATTTGCATCAATTTGAATAGTCGCTCCGTTTATTTCTAATGTATAAACACCTGTTATTTTATCGTAAGTCTCTTTTAATCCACCTTCCCTTATTTTTAATGATTCATCTTCTTTATCTGAAACTAAAAATTCAATTTTATTTTGTTTTCCAACCGTTCCTATTGTTTCTAAAACTGAACATAATACAAAAGCATTTTCTATTATTCCATCAGGAAATATAATTACTACTCTACAATCCTTTGGTGGTAAGTCCCTTTCTCCAAAAGGATTACTTCCATCAGTTCCTGCCCATTCTAAACTTCTAACAGGAATATGTGTTAAAAACATACCGCTTGATAACTCAACATCAACAGAGGCATCGTCCGAATAAGCTTTTAGCACTTTAGCCCATGCAATATAAAGAGGATTAAATAAAGAAGATTGTTTAAGCATTTTCATATTTTGTATAGAAGAATTCTGCTTTATAGCCTGAGCTGGTTTAGTAACTTTTATATTTATTTTCATACTTCTACCTTCTTTGTAATAGTTCGTGCTTTAGCGCCTAAATTCTTTACTTTATGAAGTTTAGCTCCTGTATGATCATATACAAATCCTCTTGAAATACTTAAAGTCGTTACCATCGGCCCACCATAATTCCAGCTATGATCTGATCCCTCTACATAAAACTCAGCATCTATAAACTTTATTCTTTCACCTATTCTTGGATTTTTTAATTTACCATCCCACATTTTTTCGTCAATTGTCATTATTCCTAATTTACCCGACAAAAATTCATCATTATATTCATACCAACCTTTTAAATCTTTTGAAAGTTCTGTAATTAATGAACCAGCATCAGGAAATTCTTCAATCTTCCCTTTATTAAAAAATCTTAATTCAACCATTAATGGTTTATATCCAAATTTACTCCACTTATTCGTATCAAAAAATGGAGTAAAACCATATCCTTCTATTCCTAAAGCTAAAGCTTGATTACGATCATACCCTGACCCCGGCAAACTAACATAATAAAAAGTGTATACTTCATTAGCAGAAGTACCAATATCAAATTCAGTCATAATAATAGAAGGTATATTATTTATATTTAAATTTTTCCAATTAGAATTTTTAAAAGGTGTTTGTCTAAAAACTATTTGATATTTTTCAGTCTTATCCCACAAACCAAAAAGTTCTCCTATAGGCGGATGTACCATTTGATTCCAAATATCCCAAATATTATTTTCACCTACTTGGTATAAAGAAAGATTTAAAGGATATTTTATAACTTCATCACTAGATAATTTAGTAGTATAATCAATAAAATAATTTAATACAGCTTTAATACCCTTTCCAGATGGATTTGCATCACCCATTTTTAAAGTCAACTCAAAAAAACTATCATATATTTTTCTAAAAAGTGGTGCTATTTGCTGTCCTGTGTCCATATATTGAGCTAAAGCAGTTTTTAGTGATAATGATGCTCCTATAGCAGTATCACTACCTTGATACAAATATTGATCTATTATTAGTTTAAATGAACTTAATAAAGTTCCTAAGCTTCCTCCACTAATATTTATTTTTTTATCAGGTTTACCGTCCGATCCGATTTTAGCTATATATCTTCTACTTCCCACATATCCACCAAATCTTGACTCACCAAATTCAGTTATAAATACCAAGTCCATTTCAAGTATTTTATCATACCATGTTTGACCCAAATCATCTTCTTCTAAAGTAAGCATTAAAGAAAAAGTTGAATCAACTGAAGCTAAAGTTTCACTAAAACTATAAGAAATTAATCCAGTAGATGATGATAATTCTTTAGAAATGAATAAGTTTTTTGACGAAATAAACTCTACAATAACTTTTTCTACATAATCGCTACTATTATAGTCGGGCCTTACAATCTTAACTACAAAATCGGGTTTTCTTACAAGATAATCCATTAGCTTCCTCCCATCTCTGTAAGACCACCACTTTCAACATTTACATTTATTTGTTGCTCCCTCTCACGCGTAGCATTTAAACCATCTATAGCTATAATAAGTTTTTCCAACGCTATAGGAAGTTCCTCCGGAACAAAACTTGGTGTTTCAACTGTTCTGCCTGTTCTTGGATCAGTAGATATTTCTGAAGGCGATATATTCTCCCAAGTAGCTTTTCGTATTGTTTTAAAAATTCCACTATCACTCAACTCTTGTAATTGTGCATCAGTTAAATTAGCCATAAGTCTTGCAATTTCCGAACCTGCTTCTTGCGCTGCTTTTCCAAATTTACCTCCTGAAGCTCTTGTCATTTGAAGTGACAAAACAGAAGCTCCTGATAATTTACCTATATTTTCTTTAGCTTGTATACCAATTTCACTTGCATTAAATTCTTGACGTTGCTCTCTTATTATACGTTTTTCAGCTTTTCCTTCAACCAGTTCACCAATAGCATTTACAATTTTCTCTACCCCTTCTGTCATTCCAAGTTTTACATCTGCCGCTCTACTAGAAATTTTCTTTACATCTGCCGCTATTTCAGCCTGAAGTTTTAACATATTTAGTTCATTACTATCAGGTTGTTCTAATTTGCCTTTTCCAATTACCTTAACAGCTTTAGCGGCGTCTAAACCAACAAGTTCAGAAGCAGCAATCCAATTAATTCCAAACATCTGTTTAAACTGTTTAACCATACCTTCAAAATTACCACCTGTCATTTTCTCTACACTGCTTCTAATTGCTTCAAAATATTCTGGATTTATACCTGCCTCCATATATTTCATTACAGGTACAAATCCGCCTTCTTTACCTACTATTTTTTGCGCCGCTCTAAACATTATTATATCTTGTTCACTTGAAAGAGCTGTTGCACCAACAACAGCACCTTCCATTTTTCTATATAGATTTAACCCGTATTGTCCTTGAAAAGCTTCTCCCATTTGACCAATCCATGCTTGAGTCGTTCCTATTTCTTCAACACCCTTAACAATACCTCTGGAAAGTCCTTCTTCAAATATTGTCATAGTTGCATTTAAAAATTCTTGATACATACCTGGAGCCATACCCTGTTGCTCTATTCCACCGGCCGCCACTCCAAGCACATTCCCAGCACCAAATCTTTGTGTCAATGCCTGTGCTTCACCAAGACGTCCGGGAGCTACTCCATATGCTCGAGCATAAGCATAAATATTTTCAGCTCCTGCAAAAGCTTCATCCCTACCAAGTCCTCCACGTGTAGCAAGCGTTTTAATTGTTTCATTAGCAACTTCTAAACCAAATCCAAACTCAGCAGCGGCTTCTCCCATTTCAGTCATATTTTTTCTAATAGTATTTGTGTTTTCAGCCGCCGTTCCGCTTAACTCGCCAAGATTAGAATTCACATCAAGAAGCGTAGGTACCATTTCTTCATACCCTTTTGCAACAGCATTTATAGCAAAAAGACCAGCCGCTAAAACTCCAATTGCCATACCAACCGGCCCCATTCCAGAAACCATACCTTGAAGTCCTCCAAGCATACCACCAACACCACCCACAGCATCACCTTGACCAGCTTGAGCAATAGCACCACCACCTGTTTTTATTATCTGAGGAGCTTGTTTTTCTAATTGAGAAATACCAGCTTTACCTCCTCCTAATCTTTGCGCTAACGATCTTTCGCCTTCTTTTTGCATATCATACATTTTATCAGTACGATCTGCAAAAGCCTTATATTGAGATTCAAGATCACCTAGCTCAAGTGCATCCTGCATATCTTGACCAGCTTGACCTACACTTCTTAGTGACTCGGCTATTTTAGGAGCAACGGTACTAACATTTTCTGTCATTGTCAAATTAATTCCAACGTCCGCCATTACATCCTCTCACTTAAAGCCATATTAATTTCTTCTATCTCTTCTTTAGAATAATTCATTTCTTTCAAAATTTCTTCAGGCAATCCCTTTTCCTTTTGATCTTGTTCACTTAAATATGAATTTCTATACTGTTCACATAAAGGCTGACTAACATAATTAAGAAACAATAATTCAATTTGATCAGAATTTAGTAACTTATATCTTTTATCAGTCGGCAAAACTCTAAAATGCTCAATAATCCATAATTTAAGTTTTAGTTCAGGATTCGCTTCCTTTAGACTCACCGTTAAATCCTGACTTATTAATAAGTTCTTGTGTTTCGCCGTAAAAACGAAGATACCTCCTATAAAGATTCATAATCAGTTTGTCATCCGGACAGTCTTCCGATGAATTAAGTTTATTCCACCATCCAGGCGCATTGATTATCATTTTGTCTAAAGTCGCATAAGCTCTAAAATTAGAAATTTGCTCATTAGAAAATGACTCAATAGAGTTATTCTCTAACATTCCTGCTATCGCTATTTCAATTTCCCTTAAATCACGCGGAAGTGGAAATCCAATTACAAATATTCCACGTTTTGTTGATACCTTCTTTGTAAGACGCTCTCCACTAAGAATTAACTCCAGTACACCTTTTTTCTTTTCCATTTTTTTCTCTCTCTCTCATTTTATTTTACTTATGCAGATATGTTTCGATCCCGCTTAATAGCCATAAATCTCACATTTTCTGTTACATAAGCATTTGGTGAAATCTGCTCGCCATTACTTGCCACAACTACACTTGAAAAACTTCTTAATACTTTATTTGTAGCTGTATTCATAAATAGCAATTGATCAAACTCTTTTCCCTTTCCTTCAATTTGAACTTCATCTCTATACGGAAGAATATCTTCAATTGTTATTTCACCACCATCTGCATATAAAGTAAGTGTCTTTTCAGGCACAAATGCTGAAAGTGTAATAGAACATGTATAACCTTGACTATCCAGTGAAATCGGCCCGAGGTGATTTAAAACATTAGCTTGTTGTATTGCCCAATCCTCATCATATGAACATCCTGAAGCTATTCCTAAAGCCTTTAATACACCTTCTAAGGCAACCAAGACTTGAACCCATGCTCCGCCGCTAATAAGTTTCTCTGCCACATTATTTCTCCTTATTTTTTATTTTATGATACTGTTGCTAAACTCGCAAATACTGACAAATGACTTGTAATAAAAAGAAAGTTAGTTGGAGAAGTTAAATAAGCATTATAATCTATTTTAATTTGATCTCCACTTATAGTTTTAGTATAACCCCAATATTGAGGATTACCTACAAAGTATCCGGCATCGGCAAATTGAGAAAGTTTTCCGATGACAACCCCGTCAATTTTTCCAAGAAGTGTATTTGACATTGCTTTGCCAACAAAACTATCTTCAATTGCAGATCGTAAGTCCTTTGAAATCATCAATGCTATCCTCATCATAGAAAACTCATTCTGTTGGAGTAAATTACCCTGATAAGTATTTATTCCTCTCGCATTAATAAATTTACCTGATCTTGTCGTTATACCACAACTAACTCCACCTTTAATAAGTGTTTCAGCATTTGCTATTGTAAGATTAGTTTCCCACGCTAAAACATCCACAACTTTATTTGTAACCGGTTCCTGCAATGATAAAGTAGTTACCATCCCAAGAATTTTAGCCGCATAATAAGCAGGACTCCAAGTTCTCGTTTTTGTATAATCATTGAAGTCCCAATGAGTAAAACCCGGATATGCTAACATACCTGCATCGGATGTAAGGTCTACTGCTCTTGCTATTGCTTGAACTACAGTTTCACCAGCCGCACCACCAAGTATAAATTGTCTCTCATTTTTACCTGTTACGGCATTCATACTCTCACAATGAGTTTTAATAAGAGCATGTACTGCATTATCTTCAACAGATGATCCTATAAGTTGTACATCTTCAAGCTCAAGAGCAGTTAAGGAAATTCCCCACTCTGTAGCGGTATAAGAACCATCAACTGCTCCAGTAAAATATACCCAACTTGCTTCGTTATCAGGTATACCTCTTGTTGCAGCCGCTGAATAATAAATAGCCTCAACCCAACCACTCTGATTTAAAACATCAATTATTGCTTGAAGATCACTATGAGCATCATAAGCAGTCGACAATATATCCTGGGATGTAATACTATCCAACTCGGTTGAAGCATCAGTTTTAACAGAAGTTAATATTGTGCATGTATAATTCGATTGATCATTAATATAATCCACAATATTCTCAATCGTTGAATATGAACTAAACAAAACTGTCAAATCTTCACCGCCAGGCCCACCAGTTACAGTTGTAGTAAGCTGTGTTTTTGTAATATTCATAACAGCCGGTGTACCGGCTCCGGTATACTGAATTTGCAAACTTGCTTTTTCAATATTATCGGTTATCTCTGCTGGATTATCCTGAAACTGAATAGTTAATTTTTTACCTGAAATGGTTCCGGATTCCAATTTTGTTTTAACTTGATTAGTATGAAGTCCATAATCTTTCGTAGTTGCTGTAATCATTGGATTTGCACTTTCCGAGTAACTATGAACAGCCTGCGTTCCTGGATTGACTCTCCATGCAAGTATTAACTGTGGAACTAAACCGCCCCCGGGTGAAAAAGCATGCCGAACTGCATCTAAAAGTGGGCCGCTTTTTAAAATGCTTTCTGCATCAGCCGCATTTCCAAATGCTAAAAGTGTGTTTGGTTTACCTCCGCGCGAATCACCCATTATTATTCCATTACCGATACTTACAAGGCCGCCACTGCCTCTTACAAAATTTATTCTTGAAAATGCTCCTGGTAGATAATGCTGACTACTTTTTCCACCGCTTGAAAATGTTGCTGGAGAAACTCCCATTTTTTTGCTCCTTATTTTTTATTTTATTACCCATATTACACCTATCGTATTCTTTTTTTAAGTTCTAAATCAATTTTGCTCTTCCATTCTATTTTTGTAAACATAGCGTTACCAAAACGGGCTTTAAGAAATGTCTTTATATTATCAGTTCTGATAATTTTACTTATATTAAAATATTTTGTTATATGTATTTTAGATTCTTTTACTTTTTTAATCTGCGTATTTACTTTTTTCTCTACCATTTTATACACCGCCTTCATGAATTTGTTCAGCAGAATGATTAATAGTAGCTAAATTACCCAAATCAGTATCTATTGTATAATTTTGAATTATAAAGTCTGCTGTAAATCTCATAATTGCACCGTAAATTATTTTTCCGAAGTCAAAGTTATAATTACCACTCTTTTCACCTGATATACTACCTTCATTTATAACTATACTGTATTCGTCTTTAATTGTAAACCTGTTTTTACCTAATAAAAACCCAGTCATAAGATCATATATCTTATTTTTTACTTTAGGGTTTTCACTCCATATTTCCACAACTATATTTGCTGTTCTATAAGTTTCTGCTCCTTCTGCGTTTAGTTCAGCACTATCGTTTGTAAGATTTTTTAATTGTTCTAAATCTTCATCTGAAACAGAATATTTTGATCTATTATCTATAATATCAGTTATTTCAGTAGATGTTATTACTACATTCTTTAACGGTGTCATAACTTGTATTTCAGGAGTTTTGCTATCAGTATCATTTATAAGTGTAATACAAGGAAATAATCCGACAGGTACAGTTGTATTATTAATTTCCTTATCAATTAAAAAAGCAAAAGGATGTACTCCACTAACTCTTATAGTACCAAAATGCGGATATAATTTTTTAAACCTTATTTCATTAATGAAGTAATCATTAACTTTACTTATTAATGTCTCTTCAACATCAGGTACTATATTTAATACATATTTCATTTTATCCTCTATTGTAATTCTATTATACTGCTTCCACCGGTGGAAGCAGTATGTTTCTTTTTATCCTCTATATACCTAAGTCCTGCCTAATCCCAGATGTGATTATTCTCTTCATTTCTTTTTCTGTATTTACTACTACAAATCGGGTTATATTCATTGCAGGTCTTGCTTTTACGATCCATTTCATTGCTGGTGAATTAGCACTGATTACCCGAAATGTCATATATTCACTACTCTTTTTTTTAGGACTTGACGTATCCATAACGAGCAATCCCTCTAATTGATCAAAACCCGTTCCTTTAAATCTTGCGCCCCATTTATATTTTGCCCTTGGAATAAGTTCACCTTGATAATTTGGTGAATACGTCGCTCCTTTTACTTGTTTACTTATAAGACTCTCATCTCTTTTTAAAACTTCCTCAATCCTTTTATATACCTGTTCAGGCATAGGAAAATATGATTTTGTCCCTGGAATACCATGCCTGAACGGGATAATTAAATACGGATCACCTTTTTTTCTTATAACAACCCCTCTTTTGGTTACCGTTTTCTTTACTAATCTTGATCTTTTACCATATGGATGTGTGTCTTTTAAATCATGCTGTTTTGTACCTTTTTCAAGATATAAGGCAATGGGACTATCACTATATATTTCATGATTAAAAGGTGCTAAAAATCTTGTTTTAATACTATTGGCATAAGCACCAGTAGCATTTTTAAGTCTCATACTACTACCTTTAATTGGTGCTCCAGAAGCATAAGTTTTCCAAGTATATTGTACGAGTGCCGACGCTATTTTAAAAGCTTTAAATGTCGCCGGCATGTTTTTAGCACTTGTAAATTCCAAATTTGAAAGTACATTAGCTAAGCTTTCATCTGTTGGTGTTAAATTCACTCGTATCATTTAGTTACTCTACTTTTTTATTTAAAAATTCCATTAGTGATTTTACTATTATAGCCCATTCTCCTTCAGTATCAGTAATTTCATCACTGAATTTTTCATACATCATTCTCTTTACCTCTCGTGAGTATGAAGTGTGTGCAAAAAATTGACGAACAGTCATCTGTTTTCCTTCTGTTAATTTTCCTTCTGTTTCCTCAATTTCTTCTTCCGGTTCGTAATCAGGATTAATTTCAGGATCAAATGGTCTTTCTAGTTCATCATCGTTTTCATCATACTGATCATTTTCCTCAAACTTTCTTGCTTTCTCTGAATCAATTGCTTTAAAATCATCGTTAGATTCCCGTACAATATTTTCATCATCAAATTGCGTTACAGCCTCAGGCTTATCAGGTTCCTGCTGTTCAACATCAAGCTCATCATCAAATTCATCGTCTGATTCATCAGGATCAGTGATTTCAAGTATATCTTCTTCGTCAATTACTTCTTCAGCTACTTTAGGATTATCTTCCCTTTTTACATCTTTGTTTTTTTTACTCATGATAACTTACCCCCTATTCAATTTTTTTTTATATTAACTTTAATAAGCTAAATCTTCAAAATTAGTTCCTACACTACTTGGCCTTTTATTTCCTCTACTTCCTAAATCCCATTGTTTAAGCATTACCTTTCTCGGAAACACTTTATTTTCTGCATATCTTAATGAAGGTAAATTCATCAAAACCACAAATGTCGGTCTATATAAAAGAGTAATTGAAAATTTAGTCGGTATTCGATCTCCCCATTGAATTTCATTGTTTCTCACAATTGTCGCATCAGTAATTTCACCAATATCATCAGTAATATTAAATATATCACTAACGTGAAAAAATGGCAATTGATGAAAATTCCCACCATTGCTCTTACCTATAACCGATATTCTTTGTTTCGCTTTTAACAATGTAATAATATCACCGTTCCCCATATAAAAATAGCCTGGTACAGTTAATTGTGCATCGGCTTCTGGAGCAACATAGCTCTTCTCATATCTATCTTTTTGACTTATCCCACTGATTAAAAAATTTACAGGTTTAACAACTATACAAGTTATCGTTATTTCATCAGTTGTTTCAGCAAAACTATCAGTTAAGATTAAATCCTCCCAAAACGATACTATATTCATTACCTCATTTCTTGTTGTATTTACAAGTGAGCTAACAGAAATTATCTCTCCTTTAAAATCACCTTGTAAGCTAGTTATACCTGTTATCGGTACTCGAATAATTCCTCGACCTTTATAAGTTGCTATACCAGTATATATTAATTCCAAATCTTCTTTATAATCAATATGCAACATTCTACCACCAACATGACTTGAACTAAGTGTAATTGTACTTCCAGTAAATTCATTATAAGATACACTTACATTTCTATTATCAACTAAACTATTGATTGATTTAATGATACCTTTAGTTATTATAGTGGTTCCGCCTAATGTCATTGTTCTTTCTACTTTTCTCACTTGTTTAACAGGAGAATAAATATCTCCGCGACCTAAACATTTTTTACACGTCGGGCTTGCTCTACCTAACTCATCAGCGCAATAACACTTTGAAGAAGTATGCCATCTTACATACTGTCCATGTCTAGTTAATGCATCCTCATATAATTTGACATTTTGACGAATATTAGCTTTTTCCATCGTTATTCTAGGCATTTTCTACTCCAAATGTTTTCTTAATTCAAGCGCTTCTTTTAAGTTAATACTTTTTTTCAATTCAGCTTTAGCTGTCCAAAATAAGTTTATTCCTAATTTTTTAGCTCTTTTATCAGCACATTTTATACAGAGTATACCACCTTCACCTTTTTTAGGAGTTATCTTCTTCCATACTTTATCAGGTACATCGTAAACTACTGAAAATTCTTTACCACAATCCTGACAATGCTCCATTTATTTTTCCTTTACCATTATTCTTTTTGTTTTATCTCCCCGAAATCATCCCCATTGAAATATTCCCATATTTAAGTCTATTATGTTTCACGAACTCTTTTAATTGATCAGTATAAGATTTGATACGCGCACCAAAGTAAGCCGAGGTTGCTGACTGCGTTGAACTAAAGCTCTCACTTAATCCATCTAAACTTACTGAAGCACTTGAAAAACCTGCTAACAATCCATCGCCGATCCATCCAAGTGCGTTAAGTGTAGCAAGCATACCAATAGCATTCCTTAAATCGCCCGGTACAAAATTACTATTTTTATATCCTGTAGTATAATCAAATTTAAACGCATGGGGATAATTAGCATTAAAAAGATGAGGAAAAGCTGCAACGATTCCTGATCCCGCATATCCCAAACCTGATAATGTTTGTCCGGTTGGAAAAAATGCAATTTGACCAACTTTTTTATAAAGTCTAGCCCAAGTAATAATATCAAGGACTTGTTGATCCCACGGTGAATAAAGATAAGCCGAATCCATACTTATAATCGGTCTATGTCTTAATTGTACAAATCCATAATTTCTCCATTGATTTATATTAAAATCATAAGGATCATCTTCATCTGTATAGTCAACTCCTGCAATCCATTTTACTGCCTGTATCAATGTACTAGCTGGTTGCGTTTTATAAACTCTTTTTCTTATGTCGAAGTCAAAATGTTTTTCAAATTCACTTACAGCATTTCCAATACAAAAGTTAAGTTGTTCATCCTCGATTTCCGATCCTGACTCATCCGAAGCTACCATATCAACGCCCCAAATAAAATGATACCTTAAATCATCTGCTGTTAACGCTTTTCCCCATTCATTCGGTGGTGCGCCATAATTATTAAATGTATAACCTATTTTTGCATCTTCAGTACCGCCCTGTTGTGCATCTGATAAACCACTCTCATCTAAAGATGTAGAGTTAAAATAAGAAGTTTTATACCAATGTGTCGAAGTTCCTGTATCATCAGAATAAAAATAAATTCTTTGTTCAGCTATAAGTGATACTCTTGTACTTACAATTGTAATTTCAACATAAGAACCATTTTCTGAATCTGCTCTATATACCTTTACTTTATCATAGATTAATAATACCTGTGCTAAATTATCTACTGTTATTTGTATTCTATTCATTTTTCCCTCCTACTTCCCTGTAATTTCCGGTATAAAACCATCGTCTATATCAGTTATTTTCGGTAAGGAACCATTTGTACTTTTTGTTATACTTGGTTTTCCCGGTCTTAAAGCACTAATCAATTTTGGTTGCTCAAAAGAAGACCTTATTAAAATAATTAAATTTCCTGTTAAACTTGATAATGCGTTAATTACCCCTGATAATGATTGTATTATTGATAAATGCCCTATTAATGATGATACCCCTGATACAACTCCAGCTAATTCATGTATCGTTCCAGACATTAAATGAAACATTCGACTTTTCCCATAGCTCCATTGTGGAGAATCTAATTGAGTTCCATCAGAATTAGTTAATATACTCTTTCCATAACTCCAAAATGGACTTTCATAATTCATTAGATCAATACCACCTTTGGATCAATAAATATTCTTCCATCCGCATCATATTTACTTAAGAAGCATTTAATTCTTACTTTACTTGCTACTGCTGGTTGAATTCCCACAACCTCAATATATTGCGTCCAATCGTTAACTCCTGTTCTTTCACTCACTGTTTCATCAGATTTAACTTTCAGATTATGATATACCGTTATACTTACATACTGATCTACATATTCACATTCAAGATAAAGTTCACTTACGATTAGTGACATAGCTTTACATTGTACATAATATCGATAATTACGGGATGCAGTATCAACTTCATACTCATGCTCAAATACAAGATATTTCCATTCATCAGGAGCAGGAGCATTATTTACACTGACATCGCAGGATATTTCTATTACTGAATCTGCACCACTTGAACGTTTATAAGGATCACCGCTTCCTACTACGACGTCTTTTTTTAAGAGTTTACTATTAGCATACCAAAAATCATGTGTTTGCAACGAACCATAATTTTCTATTCCCAATCCAGCGCGACTAACATCCCAAAGACTAACATAGCCATTTTTACCGCCTATTCGTACTTCTTTACCTGAAACATAATTCGCATATACAAACATATCGTCCCGAGCATTTGAAAGTTCTATACCTAAATTTATATTATTTAAAGATAGACTATGACCCATTATACCATTTCCACCAAAATTATACACCGCAACATCACTCACATCTATATGAGCTCCTTCTGCTCCATATATACCATGCTGTGAAGCACCACTACCAGAACCTATCATTATAATTTGTCTTAAATATATTACTTTACCGTATTGTAAAATTTCTAAAATACATATATTATTTGACTGTAAAAAAATACATGATTTAAACATAACATCTTTAGTTTGATAAAATTTCACAGTCCCTAAAGAACTTGAATTTTCTATTAAAAGATTTTTATAAATTCGATGGTAGCAGTTATGAAGATAAAATTGATAAATACTTGCTCCCAAATCTATAATAGGTAGATCATCAGCATCAACATTCCAATCCGCTTTCTTGATTGTCCATGCAGAATCGTCTATTAATTGAAAATCGTCATAATTTTCATCTTTTTCAATTGTCAATGCTCCTGTTGCTGTTGCGCCTGCATAATTATTTAAAATAACAAATCCATCATCTACTGAAATTCCATCTACATCCGCAATTCCTGTATCTTCATCTATTATTTGCTCATCATCTAAAAAGACATTTTTGAGAGAAACATCATCTACATAATAATATTCCCCTGCAATTGCTCCAACAAACTGGGCGAAAAGAACAATGCCTGTCGCGCCAGTCCTAAGTGTTTTTGTTATAGTTATTTTTTCCCATGTGTCTGTAAGTGTTGCAGTAACAGTTGTATAGTCCCAATCACTCCCATTATGATCTCCAAACCTTATCCAAACTTCAGCTGGCAATGGCCCACCAGTCAATGGGATATAAATCCACACAGAAAATTCATAAGTATGTTCAGGCAATAGTTTATGCAATAGTATAGGAGAATAAGCGTTGGTAAAACAAGTATACCCATTTCCAGTAACTAAAACTAACTTACGACTAAAATCAGCACTTCTTTTTTGCTCACCACTTCTTTCCCAAGTTACCCCTGTTTTAAATGGTATAAACTCATTAAATATCATAGGAGCAATCGGATCTTCACAATTACCTCTATCAATCAATTCTCTTGCTTTTGATACTATCCAAAGAAAACCTGTTTCAGAAGTGAGATTACGTAATTCTAAATCATCTACATAAAAATATTCATTAATTTCTGCTGTGGATATTATCTCTATTCCAATTGTGACTCCTGTTGCTCCCGACTCTATCGTTCTTGTAACTGTTAACCTTTGCCACGTATCAAATGCTGTTGGATTTCCACTATATGAAGCTACCCAACTGCC
>CAYPBR010000002.1:0-53308 GCA_964409005.1 Candidatus Woesearchaeota archaeon
AAATAGAAGCGTTGATTGTGAATGATAGAGTAGGAATTGGGACGAGTAGTCCTGGAAGACAATTGCATATTAATGGAACAGATTCTGGAGCAGTTTCAACAAGATATACTAACTTAGATGATACAACAACTGGTTTTGATGTTGGAATTTCTTCTTCAGGACAAGGTGCTGTTTGGCATAATGATGCAAATGATGTGATAATCGGAACAAGTAATGATGAAGTGGCAAGGTTCCATGCTTCAGGAGGATTTTCTTTCGGTGATGGTTATGTAGCAACAGACCCTGGCGTAGATAATATGATAATAGAAGGAAACGTAGGAATTGGGGTTGTTAATCCTGATAATAAATTACATATTAATTATTCTGATAATTCAGCTGAGGGACTAAGAATAACACAGTCAGGAGGAGTTGCAACTTTTGGTGGAATTCTTCTTGATAGTACTACTGCAGGTATTTCTGATTGGAGGCTTCAAACAGATAGTTCTGGGTTCGGCTTTTGGGATGCTTCAAATACAAGATATAATTTCTTCCTAGAGGATGATTTAGACCCAGCTGCGAGGGTTCTTGGAAAATTAAGAGTAGATACTTTAGATTCAGCAGCTGCTACAGATGTATGTAGGGATGCTGGGAATGATTTATCTACTTGCAGTTCTTCTGGAAGATATAAAAACATAATTTCTGATATCTCTTTGAATACTACCGCACTGATGAGATTAACACCAAAAATATTCTCTTGGAAAGAAGAAAATTCATATAATATGACTATAATAAATAATTTAACAGAAGAACAAAGATATGGGATGACTGATGATTTCCTTCCAGGAAAAGAACATTTAGGATTAATAGCAGAAGATGTATTTGAGGTAAGTCCAAATTTAGTATTCAAAAATTTAAATGGAGAAATTGAAGGAATAAATTATGATGGACTAACTTCTATTTTATTAGTCTGGAATCAGAGACAACAAACACAAATACAAAATTTAAATGGAAATGTAACAATGTTAAAGATTCAGGGGAAGGCTTTGAAAGATTGTATAATTAATGGAATTTCTCTTTTAGATGTTCAATCCTGTGTTGGGTCAATATAATTAAAATGAATAAGTGTATTCTTTTATTTCTTTTATTATTTGTTCCATTCATTTCGGCAATTGACCAACCAATCCCTTTAATCTGTGGAGGGGATTCTGAGCTTCTTATAACTTGTCTTGGGGATGATGAAATAACTTTTTTAGGATTTGATGTTCCTAGTGAAGGTATTGGAGGTGCTGGGGGTGGTCCATATATAACACCTACAGAAATAGAATATGAAGAAGAAGAAATAATAAAACCGAAAGTCTCTTCTCTTTTTAGTATTGCATCTTTCTTTGGGATACAAAAGAAAGAGATAATGCTTTTTATTTCAATGATAATTATATTATTTATATTAATATTACTGATAGTTCTTAAGGATAGGAAGAAAAAGAAAGAGAAAAAGAAGAAAGAAAGCAAAGAGAAATTTTAGCTGGAACAAGAAGAAAAGATGAATAGAAAAGTTTATAAAGGTTAAAACCCTAACCATTTCATGAGGATATTCAATCGAAAGAAGGTTAATGAAACAGTTTTAAAAAAGATGAAAGATTTACGAAGTCAGAACCTTTCTTACGATAAGATTTCTAAGGAAGTCAATTTACATATTTCTACAGTTATGTATCACCTAAATGAAAATTATCGGGAAAAGTTAAAAGAGATAAACCGGAAAAAAGGAAGAGGAAGAAAAAAAACTCCAGAAGAAAAAGCATACAATAAAGAATATCAAAAAGAAAGATATACTAATGACCCACAGTTTAGAGAAAGACAAAAGAAACGAAGTCGGGATTATCAAAGAAAAAGGAGAGAAAATGGGTAAATTTCTAGATTTAATGCTTTCGGAGAATTGGGAAACTTACAAAAGGATACAACTTTATAAAAAGTTAGGGGATAAACTAGAGAGCCTCCCACCAAATAAATTAAATAAGATTAAAAAGATTTTGGAGGAATAAATGGAAATACCAAAAATGTCCTTTGCTATTGGTGCTCTTGGAATTGTATGGGGAATTATATCCTTTTTTCAATGGGGAGTAAGATATGAAGATATAAGCCAATTGATATTTGGTCTAGCAGTTGCGTTTGGAATTGTTTATGTAGCTTATGATTACTGGTGGAAGAAGTTTAAAGATAAGGGGATGAGAAATCTTTCATATAGGATAGATTCAATAAAATACCCTGGTGCAAGTAATTAAGAAGGGGTAATCTTAAATGAGTCACGATATTGTATTAAACACTTTAAGAAAAATGAAAAGGGCAACTGTAAAAGAAATTGCTAAAGAGACTAATTTATCTACACAGTCAGTAAGTGCGAAATTAAATAGATTAGATAAATATAACCTTGCAATAAAGAAAAACATAGCACAAAAAAATAGGAATGGGAGATATGTTTATATTGCAAAGTAATATTGAAAAAACTAAGGGGACACAAAAATGAATTGTAGTAACACAAAATTAAAAAGTCTTTATTGGAATGATGATTTATCAATATCTCAGGTGGCTACTTTGATTGGTGTTGATAGGTCTAGGATATATAAGCAAATGAAAGATTTTGATATTCCAAGAAGAACACTTTCTGAATCAAAAAAGAGAAAAAACCCAAAATTAAGCTTAAAATTAAAGAAGTTGTATAAAGAAGGGAAAATGAAAAGTTTTAATAAAGGGAAAACACTACCAGAAAAAACGAAAAGAAAAATGGGTGAATCTAGAAAGAGACTTATACAGGAGGGTAAAATTCCAAGGATAAATCCTGGTTCATTCAAAAAAGGTCATCTTTCTTGGAGTAAAGGAAAAACTAAAGAAAATTCTGAATGGGGGAGAAGGCAATCTAATAGGATGCTAACTAATAATCCTATGAGTAATCCAGAGGTAGTAAAAAAACAGTTAAGAGCACTAAACCTAAAACCAAATAGGCCTGAAAGAGAAATGATTAATTTATTTAAAATAAATAATCTTCCATTTCATTATGTTGGTAATGGCCAATTAATTATTGGGGGCAAATGTCCTGATTTTGTTTGTAATCCTTCAAAAAAAGTTATACTTTTACACGGAAATTATTGGCATTATTTAAAACAAAAAAAGATAAACCCTTCTTTAACTAGAAAACAAGTTGAAGAGAGAGATAGAAATCATTATAGAAAGAATTTCTTTGATTGTTTGATTATTTGGGATTACGAACTTAAAGGTAATTTTCAAGTTGTAAATAAAATAAAAAGGTTCATGGAGAATTAATATGCTCCAAATCTTACCTAGTTGGTACACTAAAGCAGGAACAAAGCTCCAAAATTGTATAGATGATATAGTTCGTGAGCACTGCCTTGATTGGGGATTTGTGCATGATAGTAAAGCTATTGAAGAGGGACAACTTCAGATAATGAATTCATTGCTTATAATTGCTGAGCAAGTTCAAAATCCAATGTTTCCTCCTAGAGAAAAACAAGTAGCTTTTCAAGAAAAATGGAAGAAAGAACAGAAGGAAGAAAAAGCAAAGAAGAAACCAAGGAAGATAGCTTTTGTTGGTAAGAGTCCTGGAAAGAGGAAACCAGTTAAAAGAGCTAAATCTCATAGTAAAAGGATTACGAGATAAAATGACTTTAGAAGAGGATTATGAAAACCAAGAAGTTCTGAAAATATTAAAACAATTTTCAGAAGATGAAGGTGTAGATTTTAATTATTGTAAATTATATGAATTGTTAGGAAGTTCTTTATTATAAGATGACAGAAATACAAAATACCCATGATTATATGACTGGAACGTATACTTTAACTTTAATAGAAGGAAAATTAGAAGAGAAAATAGAAATAAAAAAGAAACAATATTTACAAGTAGAAGATTTTTTAAAAAGTAGAGAGAAATACTTAAAAAGAAAAAAGGAGGTAAAAAATGAGAGTAAAAGGACTTAATAAATTATATGATGTAGAAATCAAAAAAATGATTTTTGATGGAAAAAAAGGAGTAACAATCACGGCTGGGAATATGATGACGGGAATGACTTCTGTTGTAATTAGTGAAGAAGATTGGGAAAAGATAAAGAAGAAGGTTTAAAATGAGGAAAATACTAGATTTTTTATTCGGAAAATGGAGACATTCTCCTTGTGATAAATGTGGGAATCCTTATCACTGCACTGGGCAACATAGATGGTATCATTAAAAAGTGGGAAATAAGAATTATCAAAAAGGAGCTAAGAAAGAACAAAGAATCGCAAATAAACTAAAGAAAGAAGGATGGGATGTTGCTCAAAGAACTGCAGGTTCACATGGTCCTTTCGATGTTATAGCAATAAATAAAAAAACAAAAACAATTAAACTTATTCAATCTAAGCCAAAAAAGTTTTCACAACTTAATATAGATAGATTAATGGAAAAGCACGGATGGATGAATGGGGAATTTAAGGTTGAATTTGAAATAAAATAAATAGAAACATTTATAAAGGTTAAGAACTTAATAATAAAATTAAAATAGAAGAATTGATACAAGACGATTGGCAATTAGTTTAAATAAATTGGAGGGAATATAAATGGAAAGGAAGAGGGAAGATGATATTGGAGCAAAAAAAATGTCTGAACGGCTTTCGTGGGGTGTTGAAATGGTGAAAGAAGTGGCATCAAATAATAATGTTGAATTTAATGAAGCACTCTTTTTGAAGGGATGCGAAGCAGGAATTTCAATGTTTATTCAATCAGAGAGAAGAAAGTAAAAAGAGGAACATTTAAATAGTTGAGGCTATTGATTTTAAGGTAAGGTTATATCTATGCTCTTACCCTGTGAGATGTGATATAACTTTACCAACTTGGTGGGCTGGGGGAAAAATGGAAGTTACAATAGATAAGAAGAATAATTTAATAATAAAGCATAAAATTTTGCCTAAAGAAATGTATAAAATTTCAAAAGGAAAAAATTTCAAAACTATTTCTATTTATAAAATCCCCCAAATTTGTATGGGTTATAGTTCTAAAACAGAAGATAATAAACATATAATTCTTGCAGACTATGACCATGTGGATAAGTGCCTTGTAATTGATGAAATAAAGGATTTACAAGAGGATTTTGACCTTCCCCCAGCATATTTATTAACTACTAAAGAAAAGGAGGAGAATGGCTCTATTGTAGGAAATTATCATGCTGTATTTCTTTCTAAGCATACCTCTAGAGAAGTTTTCAGAATGTTGGGTAATTTATCTATAGATAATAATTTTAGGGATAGTCCATTAAGGAAAGCTTCAAAATCTTGGGTTTTAAGACTTTCAAATAAAAAAGGTTCCGGAAAAGTTAAGTTTTTAGAAGTTATTGGAAATAAAAATTTAGATAAACAAATTAGCACCGCGCATAAGAAATTACTAAGCAAATTTTTCCCTGAAATTAAACATCCAAAATATAATGAAGACCTCTTAGGTCAAATTAGGATTCAATGCTATGAAACTAAAGGATAATGGCAACTAAAACTGATAAATTTTTTGAGTTAGTAGAAAGGACATTTGATGTAGATGAAATCACCCCTGAAAAAATTATGGATGAATTTTATCGTGGAACTTCTGTAAAAGTAAAATTTGGAAAAGATAAAAAAGGGAAACAACGTTTTGGAAAATCACAAAGCACAATAGAAGGGAAGTCCAAATTTCGGAACTTAGCAGAAATATTAGCAGAAGGGAGGGAAGTTGTTCAAGATTTACAAACAACGACTGATTTTGATGATTTAAGAGTATTAAGAAGAAGGGCAAATGAATTACTAATTCATTCTAAGGAAGCTACAAAAAGGGTACAGACAAAAATGGATGTCATTTCTAAAGAATTGGTGGGGATAAGTCAAGAAAGAAAGGAAAGAAGATTAGCAGAAGAGGCTCAACAAAAACAAATTATAAGAGAAGAGAAATCTTTAGACACAATAATTTCAAGAATTCCAAATTCAAATTTAGGGGGACTTAGCCTTTTTGAAGATAAATTAGATAATTTACAGGTAGATACCTTTGAAGCAAGGGGTCTTATTAATGAGAGAATTATTGAAATAGAAGAAGAAAAGATTTTTACACAGCAAAGACAAGAACAAGTAAGGTTAGAGAAAGAAGCCTTAAGAGAACAAGGAGTTGAACCAGATTTTTAAAATAGAAGCATTTATAAAGGTTGAAACCTTTTCTAAAAGGTAAAGAAATAAAATGAAAACAAAACTGATTTTTACAATTTTAGCAACAGTTGTTTTAATGACTTCTTTAATTGCTGCATCAATGTTAATTCCGGTAAGTGACAAGGCAAAAGAGAATGCAAGGGCACCAGAGAATTCACCTGTAATAACAGAAACAGAAGGTGGCGAATGGGATTTAGAAAGAGTTGATTTTATCCACTATGCAAAACCAGAGAGTCCTCCAGGGTTGGATAAACCAAAGGGGCAGGGTGGAGCATCTTGTTATAAACTTCTTGGTGTAAAATGGAAATCTCTTCCTGTAAGTTATGTAATTAACCCAACTAATCCTGATTTATTAGAAGGGTCAGTGGTTAGTGCAATATCAGCATCTGCGGAAACATGGGACGATGCAATAACTAGTGAATTGATTGATGACACTTTTACAGTAGACAATTCTGCTATGTATGGTGTACAAAACTTTGAGAATGTAGTTGCTTTTGGAGACTATCCACAAGAAGGAGTAATTGGAGTAACATCTGTATGGTATACAAGAAGAGGAAAGCAAATAGTTGAATTTGACATACTTTTGGATATAGATTTTAATTGGTCTTTAAGTGGAGAAGCAGGTAAAATGGATTTACAGAATATAGCTACACATGAATTTGGTCATGCATTAGGTTTGGGACATCCAGACAATACTTGTACTGAAGAGACAATGTATGCTTATTCTGATTATGGAGAAGATAAGAAGAGAATACTTGAACCTGCAGATATAGAAGGATTGCAAAAGATGTATGGTGTCTAAACCAATTTAGAAGAAGGTGAAAAAGCATTTGCTCCAGAGAATCATAAATGGCTTACTGTTGAAGAAAATAAAGAAATACACTACAAATTAAGAGAAAATGTTCTACAAGACATACACTCTAGATACATCAGTAAATCCTCTTAGCCAAAGGTTTATTCTAATTTCTCGTTATGAATTAAGTAAGGCAAGAAGAATAATTCAAACAGGGGGAAAAATATTAGAGTCTAATAGAAGCGTAAGTGTATCACATGTTTTAGGAACATCTAGGATAAAAATGCAAGATGAAGAAGATATTTCTATAGAAACTTCATGGTGTCTTAATTTAAGGTCAAGAACAAATAGTGGTTTAGAAGCTACAGCCAAAGAATTAGGATTACCTTAATTTTAAAATAGAAATATTTATAAAGGTTAAATACTTAACTAAAATATAAAATGGTTAATATTTTCCCTATTTATAATATAATCATGAAAGGAGGGAAAAAATGACAGAAGAACATAAAGAAAAAGGAACAATAACAATAAAAAAAGATATGTTATGGAAAGTTGGAACTTTTGTATTCGCAGCGTTGTTTGTTATTTTGTTAATAGTTTCTCTAAAACCAACAGAAAAAGTCATAGATGACTCTGAACAAAAACTTAGTGGTGTGCCTTTGTATAAACAATATGCACAAGAATTTAATCTTGATAGTTCACAATTCAATAATTGTCTAGATTCTGGGAAGTATGCAGAGAATGTAAAAGTAGATTTACAATATGGTGCAAGTCTTGGAGTTAGAGGAACGCCCGGGTTTTTTATCAATGGTATTGCAGTAAGTGGAGCTCAGCCATTTTCTGTATTCCAGCAAATAATAGAAGAAGAATTAAATAACCCAGGCAATGGAATTGAAGTAGAAATTGGAGATTCCCCTGTAAAAGGAGATGCTAATGCTCCAATTACAATAGTTGAGTTTTCTGATTTTCAGTGTCCATTTTGTGCAAGATTCTATACTCAAACATTGGGACAGATTGAGAGAGAATATATAGATACGGGAAAGGTCAAATTAGTCTACAAAGATTTTCCATTGAATAGTATACACCCAAATGCACAAAAAGCTGCAGAAGCTGCACGTTGCGCTGGAGAACAGAATAAATTTTGGGAATATCATGATAAGTTATTTGAATTTGGAGTTTAAATTATTCTGAAAATGAGGTTTAATAAAGAAAGAATCCAAAGAGTAAAGGATGCCTTATTTAAAAAACCGTATATTTTTTATTTTATCTTTATTTTTTTAGTTTATATCGGACTTAATATCTGGATAAACCAGACATATTCTATACTCCCTGTGCTCGGAGGTTTTTCCAAAGTTTTTTTAATCCCATATTTATTATTTAGTTTTCTGATAATTCCTTTCCTGGTCGCATTAACGATTAATCTTACAATTATAAAATTCAAAGAAGCTAGTTTAATTGGTGGTAAAGACGGAGGATTTACTTTTTTAGGTGTATTTGGAGGAATTTTTGGGGGGGCATGCCCTGGTTGTTTTGTTGGATTATTCCCAGCATTCTTGGGATTGTTCGGGATTACAGCATCATTAAGTATCTTACCTTTGTATGGTCTAGAAATTCAAATGATTTCTATTGCCTTGCTCATAGTTGCAGTAATCTTCTTAACAAGAGATGTGGTTTGTGAAGTTCCAATTAAAAATATTAAAAAATAAAATGGTTAAATTATGTGATATTTGTGAAAAAAGAATACCTTTAGATAACTTTATTTATACTGGTTTTCTTAGTTGTTATGACTTTTGTAGGGAATGTAGACAGAAAATATTTAATTATGTTAAAAAGAAAGTTAAAAGCAAGAAATAAAATTAATCAATAATTCTATAACTACCCCATTCATCTTGTTCAAGAATTAAAAAACTTATTTTTTCAGATTTCTTAGGTTTTACCTTCGGTTTTTTCACTATTTTATAAGAATTCTTTTTTATGTTATGAATTTTATCATGGCAAGGCCTACAAAGGGTTTGACTATTTTTTTCTGAATAATCTTTTTTCTTATACAGTGGAACTATATGGTTGATTGTTAAATTTTTATCTTTTCCACATTTTTCACAATTATCTTTAATAAATTGTCTAGAGTATCCTCTATTTCTTCTCCAATTCTTACGTTTTCGCCCTTCAATATTATATTTTACTACAATATCTTCTTCTACACGAAAACCGTTTCTTATTGCTTCTTTTGTTAATTCCATTTTAAAAGTGTTCGCAAGGTTTTTGCTACCGTTAACCCTTCAAGTCAGGCACGGTAGAACACCTGAAACGAACGATGGGGATAGCAGGAATCGAACCCGCTTCTTCAGTTCTGGAGACTACTATAATACCAGTATACTATATCCCCGTGGGGTTAGGATGAATCGAACACCCGCCTTACCGTCCCAAACGGCAAGTTCTGCCACTAAACTATAACCCCAAGCGCCCCAATCGAGAATCGAACTCGAGACTGACGGTCGACAACCGCCTGTTTTGCCACTAAACTACTGAGGCAATAGCCCTACTCGGATTCGAACCGAGGTCTTCAGGTCCAAGGCCTGATATTCTTGTCCACTGAAATATAGGGCTGTCCTCTTGGCAGGATTCGAACCTACGACACAGTGGGCTACGGCCACTTGCTCTACCGCTGAGCTACAAGAGGATGGACCTATTGAGAATCAAACTCAAGCTTTTTCGTCTCTTGATACGATTTGATTTTTTCCCAACTAAAACCAAAATATCTCATACACCAATGAATTCCTTTGTGGCAATGAAAACAAACATACACATATTCTTTACTCTTCAATTCTCTTATCAAATCAACTAAAGACAAACTCATTAATCTTTTATGCTCTTTATTATCTTTCCTATGTGTTACTAATCTATCTTTATAACCACAAAATAAACACTTTGTCCCAAGATATTCATTAATAATCTTCCTTCTTTTCATTCTATGGGTCTTATTGTGTGTATTTTTCCTTTCTTTTAATTCTTCTTCTGTTAGTTTTCTTGGTTGTGGTGTTGTCCTGGTTATTAATCCTTTTCTTTTTCTTCTTGCCCAATCCCTACCATATCTCCTTTGAATCTTTATATCTTTATACATAAGATATTTGGGTTTAATAAAGTATTTAAATCTTTCGTTTTTGCAAACGAAATGTACTATCATTATACTATAGGCCCAAAAGCCGCCGGAGAGATTCGAACTCCCGACATCCGGTTTACAAAACCGATACTCTACCACTGAGCTACGACGGCATATAATTTAGATGATTTTTATCTAATATTATTAAGTTAATATTGTTTTGTTTTCTTACTCTCTGTATTTTATCTTTATCTTTTTTAATTAAATAATCATTTTTTGTATCATAATATGTATTTGTCTTTGGAATATAAAAATCTGGATAATACCAATGCCATTCTTTATTTTTATCAATCCATTTTATTGGCTTTGGTCTGACCCAATATATTTTCTGTTTATTCATACTTTTAGCAAAAATTAATTCATAACTTGATTGGAGATAAAATATTTCTCCTTGAATATTCTTATAGTATATTTTCTGTTTCGATGTATGTCCTCCAAGTTTGTTTTTCTTAGCTATTTTACTTAACTTTTTTTTGGTTTTTTTATTGTGTGGATGTCCCTTTCCCGTATTTATTTTACTTAAATGTAATTTTAACTTTTTTGCTTTTTTAATACCAAATATTTCTTCATATGTTTTGCCTTTTCTTGGTGATTTGAGTTTGCCTTTTCTTGCTTTATTTGAACAAGATAATGAACAATATTTTTGTAAAGAATTTATTTTAATTTCTATTTCTTTTTCACAAATATTACATTTAATTTTCTTTCTATCTACCATTAATAAACCTTTATTCCATGCATCTTGTCCTTTAGTATATACCATCTTATTATAAACCATTTGTTATTTATAAATGTTACGGAACATCGCTATCTATGCTTTAGAGGCATTTAAAATAAAATAAGAAATTCCCACCCTTGTATTTCACCAAGAGAACTTATGGAGTAACCATCTATTTTTTAAGAATTAAAATATGGGAAATTAATGACTAGGTTGTCCTGTAGTATAATCCCAAATATTAAACGCAGCTTCGGCTATACAATTCTTTCTTTCAGACCGTTTTTTTACTGCTGATAACATGTTAGAACCAAGAAACATACATTTATAAATATATCTATTTTAGTTTAGATATAGCAGGGTGGAGCAGCGGAGTGCTCGCGAGGCTCATATCCTCGAGGTCGTAGGTTCAAATCCTATCCCTGCTATTTTTTAATTTAATAGCTTTCCTTATTGCTATTTGTTTTTTAATTTTTTCAGTTTTTTCTCTACAAATATTACACCTATTTCCACAACTTCCATAATGGGGTAAATCTCTAAATCCATCCCTATAATTAAACCATTCATCATAAAAGGGAGTTGGTTCTTCAGCATTAGCAATCATTTCAGAGAATTTTCCTTTTTGAGAAATTTTAGGAGTTACCCATCCACTTCTTTTTCTATCTTTTTTTGATAGTCTAAACTTAGTGTAAACAAAATCCCCTTTATTTGTAGAGAGTTTTTGCTGTAAAAGTAAATCATCAAGAATTCGGGATATCTTCTTTTTCCTTCTTGAAATTGTCATTTTGTGAACTACCCTTACCTAACATGAGTTGAAGTGAGTATCGAATTCATTGTATATTCTTTCGAGTTTCTGTATTTACTTTTCCTTCGATAGTTTTATTCATTGATTTACTTAAAGAATTTTGTTTAAATTTAAATCTGTAATAAATGTCCGACTCGTCCCAATCAAGAGTATCACTAAAAGTCAGATGATACAAACTGCCAAATGCTGGCAGAGTATCTGTAGAATCTGATAAGATAGAACTATTATAATCTGGTTCTCCCCCCAAATGCCCATAAGTATCTGAAAGCCAAACATTATTCTCCAGATTCTCCGACCCTTTATACAATCTAAGATTTGGTCTTAATTGAATATCATTATAACATTCATTGAATACCTTCCCAAAAGTAGTAAGCCCCCAACTTACATAATCTTCATAAGTTATTGCCGAAATATTAAGAGTAAAAGAATTGTCTTGTGGGTTTATATAAGTTGTATCTGCATTTACATAAACTGTGTCTGTTTTGATGTCTGACTCTTCTGGTACTGGATATGTTGGAGTCTCACAAGATAACAATGTTAATAATGCTAATCCTGTTAATGACTTTTTCATGTTATTTAAAGTCGTTTGTTATTTATAAATTTTTATTAAACAATTATATAATTTATTTAGAGTGCAAAAATCTAATTATAATTTTGTATCTTGTTTATTGCTTTTTGGGAATTGTTTATTGCATTTTCAATACCTACACTTGCTTGTTCTGGCAAGTTTAAAATTGTTAACACATCTATATGTTTTTGTAATTGTAATCTTATTTTCTCTCTCATTTGTTCTTTTAGAATTTCATTTCCTTCTTCTTCATTAATATCTATAATTTGTTCAATTACCCTTTCTCTTTCTTTGTGTCCTTGATTAAGTAATTCATTTTGTCTATTCTTAGTTGGTACATTTTCAAAAGAGACTGGATTATTAATAAGTTCTTTAATTTCTGCTAATCTTTCTTCTGCTATTTGTAATCCGTAATTAACTTTTGCTTCATTACCAAAAGTGAAAGCCATTCTTATTCTTTCTAAAGCAATATCTAACCCCCAAAAAGTAGAATCTAATCCTATTCCAGTACTTTCATCTAATTCTTGAGCAGAAATAAAAGAAATACTAAGAAATAACATAAAAACAAATATCACCCCAATTAAAATTTTTCTTCTCATCATTTTTGAATATGAAACCCCTCCCTGTGTGAGAGGGATTATTCCATTAAACATATTTCTAGGCTCCTACCGAAACTTTATTGATGGTTTCTGATAGGACAACCAATTTAAACAATTGGAACACTCTTATCTATTGGGAATTTTCCCTAAATGTTATTGTTCCTTATTCATTTATACATCGTTCTGATTGCCAACTTAGTTGATACAATACTGCATCTATTTACTGACCCTCAGCCCGATTTACATATCCGTTCAAAACACATTCTGTGTGCTTGGCGATAAAACTTTAACTTCCTTAATAAAGAATCAAACCTTTATAAATGTTTCTATAAAAAACCTTGGGAGGACGTGAACGTCTTCAGATAGCTTACTCCGCCCCTTTAACACCACTCTTTTTTTATACCCAGTGATGAATATAGAATTTTATAGTGTTTAGTCCCCCTAGGTTAAAGAGGTGTGATATTAAGAGTATTTTTCCATTTATAAATATTTCTATAATTTGGGTAATAGCAAAAGACTTATAAAGTTTAGAATCACCTGTTTATAATGGAATATTATTGTATTTTTTGTGGGAAAGAATTAGATGGTCAAAAAAGAAAATTCTGTTCAAATTCATGTAAATGTAAACAATTCTTTAAAGAACATCCTGAAAAATGTAATCTTAAATGTAGACCTAAAGTTAATAATGAATGTTTAACATGCGGAACTCATTGTGGAAGGAAAAGATATTGCTCCAATATCTGTAAACCCATTAGGATATATCAAAAACAATATTGGAAAAATATTGAAAGATTAAATGCTAAATGTAAAATATGTGAAGGAACAATATTTATACCACATGTCCACCATATTAATGGGAATCACAAAGACAATAGAAAAGAAAATTTAATTGTTTTATGTCCTTCTTGTCATATGAAAATTCACAATCGTTCTAAAAAGAAGCAACCTAGACCGACTAAAAAAGAAGAAGAAAGAGAAATTAATTTGGAAGAATATAGAAAAAGATTATCTATCATTCACACCTGATTTGTTCCAAAAATCAATATAATTTTTCTAGCCAATTCTTTTCGCATTTCACTTGTTATATCTTAATTTCATAGAATTTTAAAACTTTATATCTTTCTTCTTTCCCACCACATCTTTGAAGAATATATCCTTCTTTCCCAATTCTAATATCTTGTAAATCTCCACGCATCTCTTGAAATTTTACTTCTTGGGTTTCACCTATTTTATCTAACTCTTTTCCGGTGATAAATTTTGATTCTATTGTTCTTTTCATTTCTATTCTTCCGTTTCTGTTGGCTGGTTAAATAATTCAGGGGGTAAACAGTCAATAGCAATAATGTTAATTGTTTGATTCCCAAAAATTAATGGAACTACTTGACAAGTTGCAACTTGTTGCATAATAGTAGCAATAGCAAAATTAACTCCAATTTGTTGGTTTTCAGTTGCTTTATCGTCGCTGGCAGGTTTTAATACTAAAGCATAGATAACAACCAATAAAAGAATCACAATAATACCCACAAGAATTTTATTTGTTTTCTCCATTTTTATTTCCTTTTTTTAATTGGTTTATCAAGAAGTTTATCAACTCCAACAGCAATCAAAACAATAATAAGAATGATAAATGCAAATAGAATAAACACCCCAAAATTTGAATCTCTTTCCTTTTTATCAGGAGTTAAATCTATTGGTGCTGGTTCTGGACGTGAACCATCCGGAGCCACTTCATAATCTGGAACAGTTGGGATTATAGGCTGTTTATTTCTTCTTTTCTTTCTGTCCCTATCTCCTTCTCCAGAGTCATCTTCTTCTATAATTGGAGGGTCTGGTTCATTTTCTTCAGCAATCATAAAAAGAGAAAAATGTGGAATGTCTGCTATGAATTCATATTGACCACCACTTGAAACCAAATTTGTATTTAATTTAACCCAACTTCCTTCCCAAATATATAGACTTACTAATTCAGGATTTGTTACTTCACTTAAATCTAATGTGAATGTTAATTCGGCACTTGTCTGGTTTGAAACTGTGATATTTAAAAATTTAAATGCTTTTTTAACTATAGGAACACTAACTTCTAGAATAGATGTAATATCATCAAAAACATGAATTTCAATAATTGTATTATTTTCTAATCCCTCTATTTTGCTAATTACTTCTAAGATTTCTGGTTGTGTTGGTATGTAAGTTTCATTTACTTGGACAATCTCTGCATTTTCAATTCCTTCTAAAGTTAATAGAATTGTTTTATTGAATGTTTGATTGTTTTTTTCTACCTGAACTATTATGTTGTATTCTCCATCTACCAAACTAACAGAATCTAAATTAATTAAACTAACATTATAATCTAAATCAAGATTCTCTAATAAAGAAACATTTTGGTCAATTAATGGAAGGAATTGAGTTACTAAATTTTCTATATTTACAGAAAACATTGTTTTATTTATTATGTCTCTTATTTCATTTAGTTGGTCTTCTGGAATATCCCCATATCCTTTATTATTCCAAATAAGAAAATCGTTTCCTTGTTTTGTTAAAACTAAATGTCTATCTGAAGGGATTGGTGAAGGATTCTCTATCAGGAATTCATTTAAAACTGAAACATTTTGATTTATATCATCACTTCTAAAAGAAATATTTAAAAACTGGAATGCTAAATCCAAGAGGAGTTGTGTTATGCTCCCCTGTTCAATAGTTAAAAAATTGAATTGTGGTGTATCTGAACCTTCTTGTATTTCTATTTGACCATTTATTCCTTCTAAAAAAGAAGAAATTGGAAATTCTATGAAAGAACCTTCTTCAAATTCTACTTCGATTGTATCAAAAGTTGTGTCTGATGTATTTAAATAAAGATTTGCTAATGTCTCTGTTTGGTTTATTGTAATATTAAGGGATGTTACATTCGCTTGAAAGAATTCATCTATTGGTGAAGCTGAAGCAAATGAAATAAGTAAAATTATAAATATTAAAGGAACTAAGTCTTTTTTCATTCTCTCCTCATCTCCAATTTAATTGGCATGACTCTCTTCCCTAATCCCCCAACTTCTACTGTCTCTGAAATAAATTTAACATGATATGCTGTGTCTAAAACAGCGTAATCGATGTTTATTTCAAAATGATAATTTCCTGATTCATGGATTCTTTCACTTTCATAATAGTTATCTCTTGGCATACTTTTTCTTAATATAATCGGATGAGGAATATTTCCTTCAAAGTCATCTCCATCCCCACTAAGATATTTAATCCACGCATTTGTAACCTCCACATTTACTACTGTGTCTTCTGTGCTATTTTGAAAATATCCATTTTCATAGAGATGAAAAATTATTCTTGATTCTTCAGGACGACCGGCAAAAACAGCTCCATTTTTAAATGCAGTATAACTTATTGCTAGGTTATCCATATTGTCTATTTTTACTGTGTCTGGGGAAACTGTCTGAATTCTTCCTGTATATTCCATTACTTCTCCTAAATCCATTCTTCTTAACTCCATATACATTATTAAATCCTCTCTATTTACAGGAACTTGTGTTGTATCTGGAAGAACTTCTAAAGTATCAATAGGCACATCTGTGGTGTCTATTGGTCCTCCTGTTGTATCTGGTTCGGTGTAACTTGTATCAGGAGCAACATATAAGGAATCCATTGTTACTTCACTTTCTGTGTTTGGTTCAAGTATTTTTAGAGGTTCGCAATTATTAAAAAGAAGTCCTGTAAATAAAAGAGCTATTAGTGTTTTCATTTTTTAACTAATTCCTCCCACATTCTACTTTTAAAATTATTATAAATTAAATTAGCTCTACATTGACAACAATCTTTTTCAAATTCTGGGCACATTTTTCCATAGTAATCTTCCATTAGTTTATCCATTTTCTTGAATATCTTTTCCACATCTTTCTCTATTTCTTCTTGAATTTCTTCTTGAATTGTTTTTTTCATCTTTGGTTTCTTTTTCATTTTGTTAAATTTTCCTTTATTTTCTTTTTATTATAATTTATCCATTTTGTGAAGGGTAAGATTACAACGAACCAAATAAAAAAAAGGAAAAATCCAATATAAACTGAGAGAAAGACGCCAATTACAAAAGGACTCTTAATTGAAAGTTCACAAAATCCTTCTGGGTGGTGGTCAATACACAAACCACTTGGTTCATTTGCAAGCCAACCATGTCCTAATCCAGAAAGTGCAAAAAGAATTACAAAAAAGGCTAGAACTTGTTTTCCTGTTCGTATCCAAAATTGTTTTCTTGCTCTCTTTTTAATGTTGTCTTTTTTAGTCATTTTTTCTTTTTCTTTTTGCTCATTTTCTTACCTAAATCTTAGGGACTTAATCTTTATAAATCTTTCTATATTCATTTTCCCCAACCACTAAGAATATTTTCTTTTGTAACTTCTTTCTTTTCTAACTCATCTACAATTCTATGTTTGGCATTTTCGTTTAGAACGGTTAATATACGTGCTCTCTCACGTCGAATACGCTTGACCATATCAGTTCCACCTTTTTTAGTTCCAGATTCTTTATCCTTAATTTTTGCGTTTCCCATTCCAGTACTAGTTTTCATAGCCTCCATTTCTAAATCCTTCAACATCTTTTTCAAATCTTCATCTGTGTATTTTCGCAAATCTTTTGCTTTCATTTTTTACCTTCCTTTTCATGACAATTTTCACATAACCATCTTTGTTTTCCATCAATCATTTTACTTTTTACTTGAGGAAATTTACGATGACATTTTGAGCATTTATTTAAATTTTTCATTTTTCTTTTCCTAATATATAAAAACTAACAGGGATACTAACAAATAAGACTAATAGTGCTAAGTGATATAATGTTTCTGCATTTATACAAATGGTTGTGAAGAAATGTCCACACATTAATAAAGTTCCTGCTTTTGCTATCCAAACATAAACTAAGTCAATTACAAATAAACAAAGGAAATCCAAGCACAGAAAAAATATTATTAACCCTAATTTTTTATTATTCATTTTTAAACTATTTAACGAAAACTTCTATGGCTAATTGTTTCATTACCTCACCAGCTAAATTCATATTACAATATTCACAAAGCCATAGTTCTTGGTCATAACCTAAATTGTAGTGATAGCCACCTTTTTTCAATTCTTTCTTATGTTTGCATTCTATTTGTTTTATTTTTTTCATTTTAATTTCTTTATCTTTCCTTTAAGATTAACATCAACATTTCCTTTTTTTAATGCTTCAAGTTGTGCTTTACGTAACTCTTGTCTTTCTTCTTCTTTCTTTTCTGAGTTCCATTTGATGAGTGCAATGATTAAGAGAATAATTCCTAAAGGAATAAATAGAACTCCTAATATATATAAAATTCCAAAAAGATTTACGAAGGTTGGGGAAGATGAGATATAATATAAAATAGGAAAAATAATACTTAATAAAATCAAACTAATCCCAATCCAAATTAAAATCTTACATGTTTTTCTTTTCATTTTTTATTCTCCTTTTTCATATAATCTCCATAATCACTTAAAGTTGTAACAAACAAAGAAGCAACTAATCCCTGTAAGCCACATAAAGACATAAAGACCAAGAAGCCTCCAATAAATAAACCAATTAACCATCCAGTTAATACTCCAAAAAAAGTAGTAAAGATTCCTAATTTAATTTTAAATTTTGTTCTATTTTTCATTTTATATCCTCCTTTTTAATTCCACAACAATCACAACCAAAGTCTCCACCCTGGCACTTTTCTGGTTCAATATCTTTATCTATATTATTCTTAAAAAAGTCTTCAATTTCCTTTATTAATGTCAAACAAACCTTCTTATCATAAATAACTTCAAGTTCTTCTGTTTCTCCTCTATGTTTTCCAAAAAAGAGAACATATCCTTTCTTTATTTCAAAGAAGTGTAAATATAATTGTATTTGATTTATGTAATTCTGAATATAATTTATGTCTAATTCTCCTTTCTTAACTTTATTTAGAGTCCAATCTGCACAGGATTTAACATCAACTAAATATAATTCCCTTGTCTTAGCATCCGATAAAATGATATCTGTTCTACCAGAAATATTTTTTTGTTCTGGAATATCCACTTCTACAGCAACAACCCTCTTCCCAAATTTATCTCCTTTTTCCAGTAGCTCTTTTACTGCTTGTCTATGAAATATATCACCTATTTCAAATGCTCTTAGGGTTTTAGCATCAAATTCTTCTTTATATTCTCCTTTCATAGTTAAATATGTTCTACGCCAGCAGGAGCCAACCCTCGAGATTGCAAATTTTCCACTAGATTTATGGTTTTCTGGTCTTGAATCAATTATCTGTTTTATCATTTTATATTGTTCTTTTACGGTGTTCATCATTTTCCACTCTCTTAATCCACTGACAGTTCATGCATAAAACTTGAAACATCTTTTTAGGAAAATTATTTTTTATAATCCAACTATACAGTCCACCCTTTATTTCTTTTAAATGATTATTTCCACCACCATTTAGATGGTCTATTGATAATGCTCTTAAATCAGAAAATCCACATTTCTTACATTTCATAGTACTTTTACTATAATATGAAATAATTCTTTTCTTTATTCTTTGTTGAAATTCTTTTTGGAATTTTATAATCTTTTCTTTAATTTCGGGTCTTTGCCTATATTCTTTACTTTGTTCTACTATTTTTTCCTTATTCTTTTCAAGATATTCTTTTCTTTTATCCTTATTCTTTTCAAAGAATTCTTTATTATATTCTTTTTTATATATCTTCCCACATTTATAACAATACTTTTGTGTAGAACCCTCAGGAGTATAAATCTTTTTACATATTTTACATTTTTTATTCTTATATGTTCTTTTAATCATTTTAAATCTTTAATAGCAGCATCAATTTCTTTCTTTTTCAAACCCATAGATTCAGCAACAACTCTAAAACTCTTTTCTCCTTGTGTTTTATAAATTTCTATCAAATCATTTGAAAAACAATCAACTAGAAGTTCCATAACCTTTTTTTCTTTTTTATCTACTTTAAATTTAATATGAACTTTATACATACATTTAGGACAGGTGGCATAAAATTTAGAATTACCTTTATAGTTCCATTTATATAAACACTTTTTGTTTTTACATTTTAGTTCCATTTTGAGTAGTTTAGTAAGTAGGTTAAAGTATTTAAACCCTCTGGTTTCTATTTTAATATTTTTTGCACATTAAGGTTGGTATCAAAAATCCAAATTATTGGAAATTCTTTTACATCCTCCTCTTCCATAATAAATTATCTTTTTCTTTGCTTCTAGGATTTTTAGACTATAATAAAAAGGAAAATACTCTAATTTTCTATATTTTCCACCATTAAAACATTCAATCATCTGTTCTATTGTTAATTTATACTTTTTATTTATTTTATTTATCTCAATCCATCTTCTAACAAGAAACCTGTATTTATATTCTCTTTCTAAATCACATTTATCTAAAAACATTTTCCATACTTTTTCTACAATTTCTTTTTGGATTATGTGCTCATTAGTTTTAATTTCTTCGGTTTCTTTTTCTTTTCGATGTTCACGAATTATAAACTCCTTATTTGTTTGCCCTATTTCGATTTTATCCTTTTTCTTCCATCCGTAGATATTAACAATATTCTTTTCTTCCTTGTTCATTTCTTTTTCAATTTCTGGCGCGAATATTGTTTTTCCTTGTGTCATTTTATTTTCTGAATTGTGAAAGTTCTAATTCTGCTTTAATAAAATTTTTTAATATTTTTATGGGGATTAAGTATTTAGGATTTCTTGGGCTACCATCAGCATTTCTTCCTTGATTAAATATTTCTAAATTTTTGATATTCTTTTTATTAATAGATATATATAATATTTGTTTAGGGAAAAACTTAGTTTTGAGTTTTCTATGTTTCCTCCCCATATTTTCTCCTTTAAGAACATATTTGCTTTTTCCAGTTAATTCTTTCCTCCATTTATCAAGTTCTTTATTTTTTTCTTTTTTAACTTCTCCTTTTATAATGATATATACCAATTCCTTGTATTTTTTAACAATTTTATCAGTTGCGTTTATATCATTAAGGGGTATTCCCTCATTGGAAGAAGAGGTTTTATAATCTATAACATTTTTTCCGGCTATTCCATTAAAACTTACATTTCCTTCAGATATTTTAAATTGTGCTACCCCAGGAATATTGGTTCTCTCTGTTATAAATTCTAAATAAAATCCAACCCATTCTGTTTGTTTCCAATTGTGATATTCTTTTTCCTTCATTTCTAAAATACATTCTTTAGCATCCCATTCAGATTTTATAATCACAGGGACATATTCAATTATTTTATTTAAAAGTTCCTTGGGTTTTAATAACATTTTTATTTTTTCCTTTTATATGTTTTATTGCAAATTTTCCTATATATTCTCCATATTTTGGTGGAATGGACTCTTTTAGTTCGTTCCAAGACATATAATTTACTCCCATAACTTTTCTTCCATGTTCTACATTTTTTGCGGTTCTTCCACCACAAGGAATATTATCATTAGGACAGTGATAAACCCCCCAAGGTCTTCCTTGTATTCTATGTTTGCATTCTGGTTGGTTCATATGAAAATTACATTCAAAAATACGGTGTCGTCTAACACCTAAACCAAAAGAAGAACCACAAAGTACCAAATCTTTTGAAAGGGGGGCACCAGGAACATTTTCAATCACGAAAGGCAGATTTATTTTATTCAATAGTTTTCTTGTTTGAGGTATAAGATTCAGTGCAGATGTTTTATGCCCTTGCGCTTTCATAAGGTGTTTTGCTTGGGTAAATAATTGGCATGGGGGGGAAGCCCATATAAAATCAAATTGTTTTAAGAATTTAAGGGGTAACTTTGTTGCATCTTTCTGAATAAATTTAAAAGGATAATTTGGTTGTTGGATTATATCTATTCCAGTAACTTCAAATCCTGCTTGTGCTAAACCAGTTGAAGCACCTCCTGCCCCACAGAATAAATCTAATGCCTTTAACTTTTTTTTCATTTTTTTAACCAT
Source organism: Candidatus Woesearchaeota archaeon (assembly GCA_964409005.1). Taxonomy (GTDB): domain Archaea; phylum Nanobdellota; class Nanobdellia; order Pacearchaeales; family GW2011-AR1; genus CAYPBR01. Next base: position 21,820 of record CAYPBR010000002.1, read on the forward strand.
CCCCTAATTTTATTCATCATCCTTTTAAACCAACCTTCTTTTATTTTCTTAGCCTCTTCAATGGCTTGTTCTATTGGGATAGTATCTTTTTCGTCCATTAAAACATCATGAAGAGTTTTTTCCTCTTTTATTTCCCCATTTTCAGTTGGAATTAATCTCTTAATCGCTTCTTTAATTTGGGTTTCTGTGTTGCCCCGCGAGGCAAGCATCTCCACGAGACCGCGTATATTCGCTTTTATTAGTTTCTCAACGGCTTCAATATTATCAAAAGTAATCCAAATTGGTTTAAAACCATTGGGATATAATTTTTCATAACCTTTATTTGCTTTTCTATGAATACTATAAGAAAGGCTCGTAGGGATGCCCCGATAGTCTCTAAGAGCCACGACATTCAATGATTGGCTAAATTGCTTCATACTTACCCCTTGAAGGTCTTTAACCAAATCAATATTATTTGATTTTTGATATCCTTTATCTTTTTCAGAGGGAGATATGAAGAATTTTGGTAAATTATATTTTTCCATTAGTAACCAGAGAAGACCGCATAGGTGTTTACAATATAAAACGCTGTTATTTCTGTAATGTCCGTTAATCTGGCAATCTAAACAATTACAGGATGCATAGGATTCTGAGATATATTGTTCAATTTCATGCCTGTGCCTAAGGAGTTTTTCTGGTTTCCAATTTTTTAGAATAACTGTATAAGTTCCTTCTTCTCCTTCTATTTTAGCCATAACGTCTACATCCGTGATTGCAACATCTTTTATTTTATCTTTTTTAAACAATTCTAATCCCATCAAAATTCTGTCATCAGTAAATAGTTTATGGACTTCTTGTAATCCAGCATTTCTTGCCCTTTCATAAGAGAACACATCTTTAATAATCTCATACCAATATTCTTCTATGTATTTGCTGGCTGTGGCTAATTTAATGTTATTACATTCTCCAAAAGACACAGTTTCTTTTCCATCTTTTAGATGAATTATTTTTTTCTTTCCGTTTTCCATTTTAATTTAAGATGATTTCTTCCCTCCCCATTAATTTTAAATATTCTTCTACGGAGATATTTCCATAGCGTTCTACCAATCCAGAGATAATCTGGCAAACCTCGTTTGGATTTCCTGTGATGATTAATCTTTTCATTTTCTTTTTTTAATCCAACTTTTTTTCCAAGTTGAAGGAATTTTATGGTGCTTTTCACACACTTTTGAGTATTTATGGGGTGTCTCATAAAGTTCATTACATACCTTGCAAACCCTTTGGTATGATGTTTTTCTAAGTCTTACGGTCCTTCCTATAATGCTTTTTCTCATTTTCCCCCAATTATAATATACTTAATGGCAGCAAGACCAACAACTACTTGGAAGATGGGTTCCATCCAAACATTTTGATTTTGTAACCAGAGCAATAATTCAGCTATCATTTTTTTCCTCCTTAAAAATATTTATTTCATCCACACCTTCCCTTTCTTTAATGAATTTTTCTATTTGTTCTATAATTTCTCCAAAATTCCTATTTCTATCACAAAGTTCTAATTTTATGAAATACTTTCTTTTCATTTTTTATATTCTTTTATTTTTAATAGTATTTTGTCACACATTTCTATTTGATTTTGGTGTTCTATAATTTGTTCTGGATATTCATCATTCTTTAAACATTTTTGTTCTCTCTTTTTTAACTTTTTAATAATCTTACAAATTTCTTTAGTTTTAATTGCTTGTTTTTCGACGACAAAATCATTAATATTCCCACATAAATCCCACAAACCAATCAAACTATACTTTAATGTTCCTTCTTCAATTGGAGAAATAATTTTATCTTTTATTTCTTGAACCCATTTTGAATGAATTACGTCCTTTTCAGTTATTGGAATTGAAGTTTCCTTATTATGTTTTTCTTCTTTTTTCATATTAATTTCCTTAAACTTTTTAAGTCACTCAACATAAGTTGTGGATTTTGAGGTAGTTTCATTTCACACCAGTTTTCATAAACAGGAATTAATCTATCTAGTTTCTTATTTAACTTTTCAAAGAATGGAAATAAAATAAAAAATTGTTTGTGTCTACAAAGTGAATTATGTCCTGTTTTTCCTGAACTTTGGCATGTGCAAATTAAATAAGAATGATTTTTTTTGATTACTTTTGTTACTTCTTCTGAATCTATTTTTAACATTTTCTCTTTTGAGATTGTGTTTACTTGAGAATATCTTTTCTCTTTATACAATTGAACCATATGGTTAAAATTTTGATTGTTCATCTGGTAGTTCCAAACAGGAAGTTTATATTTTTTCTAAATAATCCTTTAAGGTATTTTAATTCATCTTTTCTCCCATGAACTCTTGCAACCGCAGTAGAAATCTTTTTAGGGGTTCCAGATAATTGTTCTGGTATTTCTATTATCCTTTCAGATAACTTTTCTAATCGATGATTAATTAAATTCTTAAAAGGAATAATAACTTCTTCTGCCTTTTTATCTAATTTTCTTTTTAATCTCTTATTTTGTCTTTCTTTTTTTACCAAAATTTCACTTTCTTCATAACCATTTTCTGGGTGGATTTGAAGTTCACATTGGCCGCAAATACGAATTCTTATCTGAGATAGTTCTTTATTTACTGATTTTAATCTTATAGGAATTATGTGATGGGCAGTTGTTTTCCTTCTTTTACTACAAACATCACAATGATTCTTCCTTATTTTTGTGCTTTTAAGATAAATTATCCCAGTCCGTGGGGTATTTCCAGAATTAATCCTTTTAAGAAAAAGACCTTCTCCTGTAATACTATTTACTGCTGCTTGAGGAAGTTTTCTGAATGCGTGTAAAACATTATTTAATCTTTGATGTTTCAAACAAAGTTTAGAATACTTTTTTTCTAATTTTTCAAACCTCTCCCATTCAATCATCTTTTTATTATTCATTTTTCTTCTTCCTATAGTGTTCTCTATTGTATTTATTTATTTTTTCCTTATTTTTTTGATAATATTCTTTTCTATATTTCCTTAATCTTTTAACAACACTTGGTCTCTGATAATATTTTCTCTTCTTTTGTATCACATAAGGTCGGGAATTATATTCTTTAAGCCACCTTTTGTATTCTTTAGTTTTTGAGTAGGCTCTTGAATATTCTCTTTGTTTCTTTCTAACTTGAGGACTTTTAAAATAACAATCTCCACAGTATCCACTTGTGCGTTGATAGTTTATGATAAATTTACATACTTTACATTTATTATGTTTTGGCAGTTTTATTTTTGGCATTTTTTTGTTTTATATACCTTTCTTGCCTGTAATGATAACTACATAAGAGTGTTTGATTATCTGCCCTTAATAGTTTTTTACAGACTTTACATCTTTTTAAAGTTTTTGAAAGAGCTTTTTTACGAGACATCCATTTACGAGTGTTATCTTGGCAATCTTCACAAATATAGTTAAATTTAGAACTTGGTTGGAAGTATTTTCCACATTTTCCTCTACAAGGTCTTTTTAAATATATGTGTTTTGGGTCATCTACTCTTCTTGCCATATTATTCTTGTGACTTTATTTCTTTTTAAAACGGAAGTTTTTATTTTTATCCCCATTAAAAATCCTTTGTTTTATTTATAATGTTCCTCATCTTTTTAACATCTTCTTCTTTCAATCTTGGAGGTCTTAAATCTTTTATTTTAATATCAATTGCCATTTCGTTTTTCACTTCTGCAATTTCTTGCATTGCCGTGGATTTAGTTCTAAAATATTGAAGAACTCTATTATATTTCACAATCTTTCCAGTTTCTTTATTTACAAAAACATAACTTTTTCTTTTATTTACCATCTACATTTTGCTCCTCTACCTTCTTTAGACCTTGTGCATATTTCCCAAGTAAAGTATTTTTTATAACTTCTAAATGGGAGATTAACATAGAAAGTTCCGCTTGGCTGATTTTCTTAATATCTACTTTCATTGCAATTTTTCCATTTTCTAGGAGGAGGGCGATTTTTCCCATCGAATTATTTTTCATTTTTCGCTGTTTTTTTACTTTTTTCTGTTCTGTTGCCCTCTTGTTCCGGAAATAAATAAAAGGATAATCCTATTAAAACCCCAACAAAAGCACCAATAATTAGAGAGATTAGTGGAAAAACAATAAAAAGCCCAACTATAAATTCCCATCCTTCATAAACACCTTGTTCTCTGGCAAGCTGGACTGACGCCGCACCAATAATGGCTAAAATAACAAAGATTACAAGTGCTATCCAAAGTCCATATCTTAAACCTGTTTTGAGGCTTATTTTTAAATTTTCTTTTGTCATTTCATTTTACCTCCTTTCATTTGTTTTTTGTTTAAATTATGTAATTTAATCATTTAATTTTACCATCCTATTCATATGTCCACCAATACCATGCTAAAGGCAATAATAAAACTCCTATTGGAAATTTGTGATGAACAAAACCAACATACCAAATACCAATTAGACCAGATAATAAAAGTATTACTGCTAATATTTTTGTTATATATCCCATTATTTTAAACCTTCCCCTGTTCAAATTTAATAATAATGTCTCTTGCCTGTCTTTCAGTTATACACTTTATTTCAGCAATTTTCTTGACTTTTTCACTTCTTTTAATTTTACTATTGAAAACTTTCCAAATTTCATCTACTTCCTCAAAGTATTCAATTAAATCTAAATTTCCTAATAAGGATAATGAAAAAGAGGCAACTTTTTTTAATCTCCAAAAATCCCTCATTGATTTTGGGTTTTGATTTTCAATAAGATTATATAACTTGTTCTTTTCTTTTTTGAGTTCCGAAACTTCCGTTTTTGTATCTAATTTTTCTTTTATTTCCACCCATATTTTCATATTTGGTTTATAATCTCTTCCACTCTGTATTTTTTCTTTAATTTGTTCACTTGTTAAGGTGATTTCGTTCGTAAATACCCTATCTTTTAATGCATTCATTAAAGGAGTATTTGAAGAAGCATTCGTATTAAAAATAATCAAGCCTTGAAAGTTATGTTTTAGATTTTTATTATTATTTATCCATTCAACATGTCCATTCCATAGAGCATTTAATAAAAGATTTATGACTGTATTATTTGATAAAAGGTCTGCCCCTTCATCAACAATAATAATGCCATCTTTTTTTAAGATTTCAAAAAAAGCCATAGGGGAAATATGCCCTGCCACTAAGGTGTGAGGGATTTTTAGTAATTTTAATAATTCTGCTGTTGCTCTTGTTTTTCCATAACCACTTGGACTTATATTTAAAATATGGATTTTTTGATTAAGAGCCATTAAAGTTGAAAAGGTTAATCTTTCGGTGTGTGGACTATAATTTTTTATTTCTTGTATTATTTCCTCTTTCGTCAATAATTTTTTAACCATTTTTAAATTCAACTTCCATTTTCATTTCTTTAGCAACATCTTCAATCTCCTTTTTATACTTTTCCATATCTTCCTTCGGAATATCTTTATCCCATAAGATTAACCAAGTATTACTTTCAGTAGTGTGATAATTAGCAATCTTTTTACCTTTATATGTTATTATAGCATCTTCATCCATTTTCATTTTTTACCTTCCCAATATTTATCCGAATCTTTCTTTTCTTCAGCCATTCTTTTCCATCTTCTTTTTGTTTGTGGTTCGTGGATTTTTTCATCACAATAAAAACACATTCCAAAATAAAGTAACCAAATCATCAGACTTATTTTTGTTTTGCAATATTTACATTTTAACATTTTTTATTCTCCCCCTTGTTCCATTTTCATAATCAAATTTCATATGACAAGACCTACATAACCACAAATAATCTTTTATGTCTCTTTTATATTTTCCTGAAATATTAGCCAACTCTAATCTTTTTTCTTTATTGCATTTCTCACATTTTAAGATTTTTAATTTATGTCTTGAAACCCATTGATGTTGTGCAGAGTAACTCTTTATTCTTTCACCTTTCCAATTAGGATTTCCTTCACATTTTCTTTTCTCTCTAGATAAAGAATTCCATTTAAATTTTCCAGACCTTTCCCTATTAGAACACGACTTACATCTTCCATAGATTGTTTCTTTTCCACATTTACATTTCATTTGTTCTCCGTCTTCCACCTTTTTTATAAGGGAATTTACGATTCTTTTTTTTCTTTTCTTTCCGTGTATTTCGTTTATTTTCTTCCATCTTTATATATAATTATTGACATTTTTTAATGACACTACCAAAGTCTCCTTCCTTTAATAAATAGTATATAAATTAAAACGCCATTGAATATACCAAAAAGTGCCCACACATTAAGACCAATTCCAAGTGGGTCATCCCTATTTATTTTTACATAATCTCTATCTTCATCTGACCCTATACTTAAAATTTTTGTACCAATTGTTTCTTTTGGTTCTTCTTTCCCATAAGTACTATAAGTATAATCTGTATCATAACCAAGATTAAAGTAATTTCCCAGAGAGAAGGCAATAAAATTAAATACAAAGAAAATCCCAATTACAATTGCCCATTTCTTTATGATTTCTTTTTTTGTTCTTTAGTTAATTTCATTTTAATCTCTACCTCTTGGTAAGATACTCCAAACAATTGCCAAAATTATCCACAACCACCAATCAAATCCTAAGAAACCACCATCATCATCTTCTTGGTCTTCATTAGTTGTATCTAAACTTTCATTTACTTCTGAAGCATTAATTCCTTGAATATATATTGTTGATTCTGTTTTGTATCCAGCGCTTTGGAAACTATTTAATATTAATAAAAAGATTGCTAAGAATATAAAAACAGCAATGACTACAATTGTTACTTTCTTTTTTCTACTTAGTTTTTTCTTTTTATTTATACTTTTTATTGTATTTATCTTTCTTGTCATGAGTATGAATGCCCGCTAAATAAATTGGGCATTAAAGTAATTAATTATTCTTCTTTTGGTTCTTCTAAGTTCATATTTATGAAAGGCATTGCTCCACCAACAACTTTAGGCATTATACCATCCCATTTATCGATAGCTAATTCTTCAACTTCTAATGCTTTTAATTCAACTTCTAATCTCTTTTGTTCTAGTAAGTCTGGAGTAATGTGTGCCTTCTGTAATCTTAGAGCCTCAGCTTCTCCTTCTGCTTGAGCAATTCTTTGTTTTTTCTCAATCTTAATAGTTTCTAACTCAATCTCTGCTCTAAGCTTATCTTGTCGTGCTACTGCTTTTTGCTCAATAGCTTCAGCAAATTCATCACCAAACTTAAAGTTTACTATACTAAAATCATCAACAGTAATGTGATATTTAACCAACCTTTCTGCTAAGAATACTTCAATTTCTTGACTTACTTCTGCTCTTTTACCTGTAAGTTCTTCTGCGGCAAATTTAGCCATAACAGCCTTAAGAGATTCTTGAATTGCTGGTGCAATTATTCTTTCTTCATAATCTGGACCAATTTCTTGCCAAAGTTTTGGAACTTCCCATGGTGTCAAATGATAGTTCAATACTAAGAGTGTATTAACATCTTGTAAATCACTACTAACACTAGCCGCCTCAGCTTCTATTTTTGTAGTTCTTACCTCCATCTTTTTAACAGTTTGGACATAAGGAAACTTAAAATGTAAACCTTCTCCTTGTGCATCCATGCTTGGTTTCCCAAAAGTAAATTCTATTCCCCTTTTACCTGCAGGAACAATATAAAAACTCAAGAATAGAGTTAGCATAACAATTATAGCAACAGCTCCCCAAATAGCTAAACCCAATTCTGATTGTGCTCGTTTGTTCATCTTATTTGTACCTCCTTTCACTTGTATTGTATTAACCATTTTATTTATTATTAACATTTTTATTCCAAACTAATTTTAGCAGTCATTATCTTATCCATATCAAAATTATCATCACAAACTTTTTCAGCAAATTCTTCCCAACAATTTGTGGAAGTCTCGAATACAAAACCATATAAAAAATCTATTTCAGTATTATTAACTTTTATGTTCCATGATAAATCTTGTATATAGTTTAGAGCATCAACATGCTCGGTCATTCCACAAGTTTCCCATACCTCTGACCTACATTCAAGCCAATCATCTTGATTAGTAGATGGTCTTTCACTACCAGGATTTATCATATTGGGAAGGGTAACAAAAATAAAGTTTATAAGACTAAAGAATAAAATGATTAAAACTATCCCTCCTACAATCTTAGTTTGCTTTTTCTTTGTCATAGTTACTCCTTTTATTAATAGTTTAAAGTATTTAAATGTCCCTATTTGTTTTAAGTATTTAAGTAAGTGTTCTTATTTAGTCCTCTACTGTTAGCTTTACTCTTTAATCTTTTTTTTCTTGAACAAGCTCTGCAACTTTTATGATGTTTAAACATGGGTTTATTACATTTTAGACATCTGCATTTTAATCTAATTTCGTTTGTTTGTCCTTCTTTATCAACTTTACTGAATCTTTCATACTTGCTTTTTCTCTTCCTTTTTTCCTTTTTCTTTGCCATTATCCAAATAAATACTCCATTTTTTGAGGTTTTGCTTTTTTATAATCTGAAAATTTATCTAACCCAAGTTTTTTTGCCATTTCATCTATTTCATCAGCATCTTTTTGACCAAAATTTATTTTAACTACTTTCTTTTTATTTTCTAATGAATCTATTATTTTTTCTTTAGTTGATTTTTTTTTCTTCATTTTTCTTCACCTTCTATTTTTGAGAAGATTTTATTTACAAACCCTATTATATATAGGTCGGTATATCCCCCTCCATCTTTATATCCTTTACTATCTCTAATTTTCTCAATCATCTTTTTTATTGCTTTTGTTTGAGATAGTTGTGCTTTTAATTCTGCAAGTTCTTTTATAAGATGTCCTTTAGCACTTCTTCTTATTTCTGCTTTTTTCTTTTCAATCTCTTTCTCAAGTTCAATAATGGTTTTCATTTTAATTTCTCTAACTCTTCCATAATTTCCAGAAATTCTTTATGGTGTTTAATGACATTCTTAAATAATCTCTCATAATCATCCTCTTTAACAAGTTTTATTACCCCCTTATAAGTATATACAGTTTCTGCCTTTATTGTATTTATACTGGCTAAATATGTTTTTTCATTGTCTAATAGTTTTTTAACAACATCAACAAATATCTTTACTTTCTTCAAACCTTCCTCCATTTTAACCATATCTTTAACTATATCAGCTTTCTTTTTCATTCTCCAACCATCTCCTTTTTCTTACATGATTTACATAAATGAATTTGAAATTTCTTTCTTTTATCATGTTTACATTCACTCCCACACTTAACTAATACAACTCTCTTATGTGTATAAAATTCTTTCCTACAACCCTTCACACTATTCTGATTATCTAAACCTTTGTATTCTCTTACGAGTTTGTCAATAGCCTTATGATTAATTCTTGTTAATGTTTTTGGGCTTACATTAATAGAAACATTTCCTGTACAAATCATTTCTTCCTTCAACTTCTTAATAAAACCATCAAATTTCACACTATCCTTGTTGTGAGAAGTGACAGAGCTTCGATTAACTTTAACCTTCTCAGGACTTTGCTCTGTCTTGCCCTCAGGTGCGTGCTTAGTCGCTCGGTTACCTTTAATCTGAGGACTATGATTATACGAAGGTTTATTGTTTAGATTGTTTACTTTATTTAGTTTACAATCTTTAGGTTTGAATTTCTTGCATTTACATTCAGGAGCATAACAACCTAAACCGTACCATTCCTGAATATGGGGAGTTTTACTAATTCCATGTCTTTCACAACTATGTCCACAATTCCCACATGTTTTGTTGTCTAAACTCACATGATTATCTTCCATAATATTCCCCCTATTATAATTACAATTAGTAAAAGTATTGCCCAAAAATCACTTTCCCTTCTTACTAAGTTCCCATATATTTTATTGGTGGTCATTTGCTCATTTCCTCCCCTGCTCGTTTATCTATAATATCACAATAATTGTAAATATGTCCTTCTTTAATATGATGGTCTTTAAAATCTTCCTTCAACTTCTTTATAAATTCCTTGTCTTGTGCAATAATCTTTCTATAAATTCTTCCTGCACTTGTAATCTTGCCTAATAATTCCTGTTCAAACAACTCTTTTCGCTTCGAGTTTAAATTAAATTCTTTTTTCATTCTGTTTCAACTCCATTTGCGTGCTCACCACATTTAGAACATATATCAGTTTCATCTACTAGTTGAACACTACAACAATTAGATACTATTTCTGTCATCTTCTTAACTCCTTAAATTTCTTGCATGGGCATTTCTTTCCTTCAACCCACATAGCACACTTTCCATTCTTAAAATGTTGTCTTTTAGTATGCCCACAATTTGCACATGGTGTATTATCTTTACCGTTCATTTCTTCTCTTTCATAGGTTGTGTTATAATCTTCCGTCATCTTCCTTCCTCTGTTGGATTTAATTTTCTAGCAAAATCACTTAAAAAATATTCATCAGTATCAATATCATATAAACATAATCTTCCATTCCAACCAGCACCACAATCAACATTTATAAGTTTAGCATATTTATCTCCGTGTTTATTAATAAATAAAGGTTTAGCATCAATATTTTCTGTGGAAGTGTGTCCAACAAAGATTTTATTCCATTCTTTAATTTTTAAACCATTTACCATACGATTAATTAATTCTCTATCCCAAGTTAAGTGTTCTGGGCTAAAATCTTTTGGGTGTTTACCTTTTTTAGATTTACCCTCTTTATAATCAAATCCCCCATGAACAAATAGCATTTTATCAACTTCATAATAATAAACTCCGTTATTAAAAAAGTCTTTGTGAGATTGTGGCATTTTTTTATAATGATACCCATGTGATTCATAAGATTTTTTTGTTGCTTCTCCGCCCTGCATTAACCAAACATTTTCAGCCCACCCATTTGCTATATAATTCATGAACCAGCAATTTCCAGTGAAAGATACTTTTCCATTTAAACGAGTTATAAGGGTTCCTTTTGGCATTGTAAAACAAAGGAAATTATTCACTCCAGTAGTTTTACATTTTACACACTTCCAATTTAGTATCTTTTTGTATATTTTAATCAAATATTGTGGTTTACCATTTTTGAATCCGCTTCTACCACCTTTTACAACTGAGCAAGAATACCCATTTGTAATCATAATAATTTGAATTAAATCTGCGTCTTTTTTGTTTATTGTTGTAACTCGTATCGTCCCACTATCTAAAGTATGACCATCTGTAATCTGTAATTCCTCAAGAAATATTTTAGATTGAATCTTACTTATATTTTTAAAAGAATTTGGAAATTGTTTTTTACCATTTAAAAATTTAAATACCTTTCTTGCTTCTTCTCCATATATCCTAATTAAATATGGTTGTAATTTATTGATTCCAGACATTGTAGCTTTTTTAAAAGTATAAGAAATATTTAATTTTTCTAATATTCCTCTTAATCTATCAATTTTTCTCTTTTTAGATAATTTAAATTGAATTCTTTTTTTATTTTCTGATGAAGAATAAAGACATCCATCACAAATTACCCATACTAAAAATCTTAAATAATCATCAGTAAACTTTAAACCTTTAAGGTTAATTTCTCCAAAATGCCTAAACCTTGAAAGGTTGATTTTTTTATTTGTTGGGAATTCCCCTGCCTTTACAATCTGATTATCAACAACAAGATTATGTCTAGGTGTAACATGCTGTTTCATATTATAACTTTCAAAAATTAGTCCAGTATTCCTATGAATTGGAATCTTTGATAATGGTTTTGTGTATTCTATTTTTCCAGTTTTAATATCAAAGTTCGCAATCTTTTCATCTTTAATATTCTTTGCAATCACCCACCCATTCTCTGTTAAAATCTCAGTATCTTCTATCACAGAGTCGTGGTTTCCTAAGACTAAAGTTTTATTTTTAACTTTAATTAATTCTTCAACAACTTCATAAGAATAACTATAACCATCCACAACGTCTCCGATTATGATTAATTCATCCTTTTTGTAATCAAACTTTGCTCGTTTGAACACTTGTTTCAATGCTTTGAAATTTCCATGCAAATCTCCCAAAACTAGCCTACGTTTCATTTTATATTAACCTCATTAATTTCTTATCTGTTTCCATAACTTCTTCTTTTAATTGTTCTGCTTCTTTGTTCATAACAACTACTCTTGCACAACTTTCAATACTTGCTTTTTCTCTTTCCGCTAAAAATTTAGTAACTTCTTCTCTATTCAAAATAATTTTATTCCCTTTTCTCATTTTTTCTTTTTCCTCATACTTTTCTGATATTCCTCTGCTTGTTTTTTTAATCTTTCGTGAAATAACTTATCTTCTGGCTCTTTTCTAATTTGTTTAATTGTTAACATATAATTATACATTAGACAATGGTTTGTTAAATCCTTTTTACAAAATCTAATAAGTTCTTTCACATGCTCTTCTCGTTGTTTTTTAGTTAATATGTCCATCATTTGTTATTACCTCCACATTTTTATCTCTAGCATTAGCATAATCTATTACAAACTTTGTTCCTTTACTCGTCCCGTCCCAAAATGCGATTATCTTATCCGCAAGAGTTAAAATCTCTACATTTCTGAATAAATAATCTAATTTCTTAGAAGGATTAATTGGTCTTATTATTTTACAAGGTGTGCCATTTATTTTACAAAATTCTTTAACCCAAGTATCTACACCTTTTGCACCACCAGTTATTACTACATCATTTTGACGAGTTAATTCGTTAAATAAAGTCTCATCTACTAATGATTTATCTCCAAAATCTCTACTTCCAATTATTGCTATTATCATTTTTTACTCCTTTGTTCTGAAAACTGAACTGATACCCAAGGTAATCCAAATATTCCTAAAATAATTCCTAATAAAGTTCCGTTACCTTTCATGTTCTCTTTTCTCCTACTTTGTGTTCTTTAATAAACTTTGAAAAAGTTTGTCTAAATTCAGTAATGCAATCATCACAAGTATCAGTAATCTCAAATTTCTTATCATCTCTTTCAACTCTGATGTATATACTATTTTCAAAAGCATCATGCCCTTCTACCTTGATTATTTCTTCTCCACATAAATCACAAAATATTTTATTCATATTTGTCTTCCTTCTTTATTGTGAATTAAATTCTCATAATAAATTAATTTATCTACTTTCCAAGAATGTGCTAAGGCATGAAACAATAGAATAAAATGATAATCATATCCTGAATGATAATAACTTAGACAGTTTTCAATTAAATCTCTTTCACTTACATTGGATTCTATTGTAAACTCTCCTTTCATTTTCTCTTTCCCCCAGAATAATGTTCTGGATTCTTTTTAATTGCTTCCTGCTTTTCTTTACACAATCTCTCATGATTCTTTTTAGCCCATTCCATCAGATAAGTTCTTTGGCAATAATTACATTTAAGACTCATGTTCTTTTATCCTATTTTGCGTTCTCTATCCATTTTTAATAATTTACAAGTTAATTTAGACCATTCTTTCCAATGTTCTTTACATAAATCAGCTTTTTCTTGTTCCAATGGTTTTTCAAATTTCTTATATTTTTTGTGTTCTAATGGAATTCCATCACTTTCAGTCCACCCCCAACAACAATCTACATTTTGATAACTTTCTTCGTTGCATCCAATAACATCACAAGTGATTATTGTTTTCTTAACCATTTCGCACCCCTTCTTTTTTGCGTTGTTTTAAATATAATTCTTCACCAATCCAATTCAATAAATCTTTTCTCCCTTTTTTATTGTCTTTGAAACAAGTTGAAATTATGCTTCCCCAGGGATAAGATATTTTTATACAGATTAACTTGTCTCTAAATTCTGTAGAATTCCCATCTTTGAAAACTTCCCTAACTTTATCTATTTTTATTGTTGCTTCTGTATGTTTCCTATCTTTTAATTGTTTCTTCATTTTTTACCATTTCCTTCTTTAATAGGAATAAGAACTGCGAATATCCATAAAGTCATAAATAATAAATAAAATATGAAAAAAATGTTTACACTAAATATCCCTAACAATCCACATATCATGGCAATTCCAAAGGTTAACTTTTCGTACCAATGTTTAAACATTATTTACTCACCCCTTCTTTATTGTGTAATTTTTCATATTCTTTTGTATCTTGGATATATCTATTGAAAGGTTTTTTCCTTGATATTTTCCTATTCTTAAATAAAACTTGTAAATAATGGTAAGTTGTCTTCAAATTTATCCTTAACTCATTTGCTATTCCCTGGGCAGTAAATGCTCTAGGATATCTCTTTTTAAGAAAATCTAAAACAACCCTTTCTGATTTTCCATGTATTGTTTCTAATTCTTCCCACTGATTATCTGTAAATCTTACTCCACTCATCTTTGACTCACCCCTTCTTTATTGAGTAATTTATCTAGTTTCTCTTCAATTCTATTAGCTTGTGCACTATCCGACATTGTTGTTGCCCATACCTTTTTTGAACATATACTTATAAGTTTTCCACATCCAGGGCAATATTTATATTTACTATACAATCTTAGTCCACAATTATAACATTTCATTTCTTACCCTCCTTATTTAAATCTTCTTTATTGTGAATACCTTTTGGTTTAAAAACAATCTTTCTTCCATCCTTTGTTTTAAATACAAACCTTTTTGGAATTTTTATTGGTTTCCTAGCCCAAAAACTTCTTCTCATTTGTTACTCCCCTTTTTCACTTTGTGAACATCTATTCCAATCTCTTCTTTTAATTTTTTAAAACCTAAAGAATTAATATATTTATCTCCTTCATAGTAACCATAAACAAATTCAGAATATTTTTCAATTAACTTATCTACTTCGGCGAGGGTTTTATCAATAACTTCTATATGTGGTGCTTGTTCTGGACTTTCATTTAATGTATATCCAAGTTCTTCCAAAACTTTTTCTTTTATTTTCATCTCTCTTTCCTTCCTGTTTGTTTAATTTTATAATAATCTCTAATCCATTTCATTAATTGTTCTGCATCTCTTTTCTGTCTTTCTATTATTTCTTCATATTCCATTATTTTTTACTCCTAAGTTTAATATTGTGAAGTTCTTGAACTTTATCTGCATATTTGAATCCTTGAAACGATTTTGTTGGTATTGATTTAATATCTTTCCAAGAATTAGCCCACCATGAAATAGAATTACTTGGTATTCCCATTGGGTCTTGTGAACCAGATATCTCTGGGGTATTCATATCTAAAATCTCAAAATAACCAACAATAAATCCTTCCGTTGCAAAATATATTTTATCCTCATTAGTTACTCTTTTTGGAAACCTTGAAAATTCCCAATAATATATTCCACTATCTCCTTTATCCTCATCTCCTTCTAATTTATCTTGCTTGTGTAATAATTTCTCTTTTGTTGTGTAAATTATTATGTCTGTCATTTTTTACTCCTAAGTTCTGAAACAAGTCCTTTTATTTTCTTTAACAATTCTTCTCGGTCTATAAGATATTTAACAAGTTTAATTTCATCAGTTCCATCATTTTCTCCATAACTATTTTCAGAAATTACTTTTGATTTCTCAATCAATTCATAGATTGCTTTTGTTTGTTCTAATTCTCCTTCTGTAACTCTTATCCAAAAATTAAATTGGGCTACTGGTTTATTTTTTTCAAACTTATTCTTAATTACTAGGTTTCTCTTTAACTCTTCTATCTTCTCCTCGAGTTCTTTTATTGTTTTCATATCCCATTTTCCTCCTTTGTTGCTTCTTCTGATAATAAAACTGCTTTCCAACTTTGAATATCCATTTTCATTCCAGCTTCTCCCTTTTCTATTGCTTCTTCTATTTCTTTTACAATTTGTTCTCTTGTGAATTGTCTGAATCTATGCCAATTTTCAATAAGATATTTAGACACAGTTCCAACCGCATAAGTTTTCCTACCTAAAGCATATCTAAAGGCATACATAACCATATCTTCAGATACTTCAAATCTCATTTTGAGTTCTCCTTTTCCCCCCTTTTTTATAGGGGTGCTTCTTCTTTTCTTTTATTTTATCCTTTTTCTTCTTTCTTTTATTATTTTCATTCATTTTTTTTATAAAAAGTCACAGCACTATAGTCCACCGAACAATTCAAAACAACATTTTCACTTTTCGTAACGTAACACAATTCACTTAATAGTGACTATGAATTCAGCACAATACTTTACTTCACATCTCGCCACATAAATGCTCATAACAACAAATCACACTACTCAAGCCTATGACACCGTTCATAACGCAATCAAACAACACATCACAAAATCACTCGAAAGTGAGCATGATTCAAATATGCTTTTTGAACATCTTTAAGGTTATAGTAAGGTTCTGTAATGTTGATATTGCCTGATTAAGTAGTTGTTTTCTGTAACTTTCGTTTTCCACTGCATCTTCAACTGTCACATATACTCTTCCTTCTGTTGGTGTAGACACAGCAAAAAATGACCTTTGGTCTACTTTTTCACCTTCTATTATAACAACCTCAACAATATGGTTAATTAAGTCTCTTGCTTGCTGTAACCTATATTGTTCTCCTGCTCTGCTATCCTTCCATTCAAAATATTTATGAATGGGAGATTTCCTAGTTTTTGCACTTTCAACAATTCTTCCAGCTGTAACATGTCCATTAGCATCTCTTAACCTGTTGATAGTTTTTCCTATAACTTGTGCTTCTTTGTTATTGAACTTTGCTCCTATCCTTGCTTTATATCTTCTCATTTTTCTCTTTTTCATTTTTTCTTTTTTGTTACTAGTTCATACATTCCAAAATTTCCTCCACTTTGACATCTTGGAGCCCACATTCCAATACCATAATAAAAACCAGCATAGTTTATCAAAAGAGCTATATCTTGTTCTGATACATTGTTTTTATCAAATTGTATTACCAATTCACAACTCCAATCATGAAATTGAGGGGTATGTTTAGTATTACTTCCAACATTATGGATTAAAACATCTCTTTTCTTAAACTTTATGGGAACAAGACCGTTTGTAGTGTTCATGATTTTTATTCCTCTTATAAGTTTCTTGGAGAACATTTTGTCTCCAACAAAAGATGTAGATTCTATTAATCCTGCTTTAAATCCTGCTGAAGGAAATCCTACATCTCCATCAGGCAAATAATGGACAGCATTTTCAATTTCCTTTGTTATATCCCGAAGTTTCTTTGCAGATTTTACCTTTCCTGTTTGTTTATCTTCTATTGCTTTTAAGGCTTCTTCAGGCATTCTATCTATTAACAATGGAGATTTTCCTACAATTGAATACCTTGCTGTTACAATATTTATCGCTGGAATACTTACTTCCCTTACCTTTTCTTCTTGTTTCAGATTTTTCATCTTTTTTTACCTCCTTTCATTTGTTTAAGCATTTTATATCCTTCCAATATTTCATAGCTAAATAAGGATGCCCTATTAATGAAAACCATAATCCTTTAAAAAAATTAACAATTTTCATTTTTGTATACCTTCTGCAATTCTATCTGCGCTTGAATAAATATCATGGTGTTTTTTACACAAAATTTTTAGTTTTCTATGGTCTTGATAATCACTTTTTTTGAGTAAAGTATGTATCCTATGAACTTCAAGTTCCCCAAGTTTATAAATTTTCTTATTTCCATTTGCCTTACAATCTTCACAACGCATGTCATGCCACTTACATAGTAATTCTTTCTTTTTCTTTGATATTCCCATTTATCTAATCCCTCTTTTATAATCATATTTCATGTGACATCCTCTGCATAAAGCTAACCAATCTTTAATATCTCTTTTATACTTTCCAGAGATGTTTGCCCAATCTAATCTACCATTTTTAGAACACTTTTGGCATTTATCTGGTTTTTTAAATTTTCTTTGAGCCCATGTATGTATTCCTTTGTAGGTAATTTCCATTCCCTTCCAATTTGGATTATTTTCTCCCTTAATTTTATTTTTTGATTCTTTAGACCATGTCCTTTTTGGATTATTTTCTCCACGATATATTGCAGCACATTTTTTACACCTCATACTCCAGACAAGTTTATTACAATTTAAACATTTTTTTTGATGTTTCTTCTTATATCTATCATCATATTCTTTTCTTTTTCCAGGTGTCAAATCTTTTCTACTCATATTAATATTATATATTTCGTACTTATAAATGTTTCTACTCAGTTATATTTATGAAAAATACATAATCCTAATTTTTGGTGTTTTTTAATAGTCATTTTAATTTTACAAAACATTCCCTTCCCCACATTTAGGACATGTTACTTTTTTTTCTTCTCTCATTTTTATTTCATCCCCTTAAATTAATTAGGAATTTATTTATTTCTTCAATTTCTTCAGGTGTAGGAACTTCTGGCATTTTACATTTAAGATATGCCTTATCTATTTTATCAAAGAGGTCTTTAATCTTTTTATCAAGAACCCCCTCATCTATCTCTTTAAGTGGTTCATTTTCTAATCCTGCTTTCTTAATTTTTAGTAATTTATTAACTTCTTTAATTTTAAAATGTTTGTTGAGTTCTTCTATATTTGGTTTAATTAATCCTGTTTGAAGGCAATAAATTCCTGCCATCAATCCCCGCAGAACATATAAATATTTTTTTACTGTATTTTTACCTCTAAGAATGAACCTTTTATAATTAAATTCTGCTAATCCTCTATAAGAATGGTATACCCCTTTCTTTCCAAAAGCATTATTAACTAATTGTTTAAGTTTCACAAAATCAGCATTTTTATAAAATTGGGGAGCATTTATCTCCTCTAATATATTACAATTCCCTTTAATCGCCAAACTAACCAATTTTTTAAGTTCAAATAAGACTATATCTTTGTTTTCTTCAGATTTAACTTCAATAACCTCTATTGGCTTATCTAATCCTAAGAATTTTTCCTTCCCTAAAATAAAACACCCCCTTATATCTATATCACTATCTTTACTTTCCCATCCGTATAAATTGCTTCCGCTAATGTAAAGATTTAATATTTGTCCACCTTTTCTGTTAACTGTATTTTTAATCTTACTGATTAATTGTGTTTCTTCTTTTTTGTTCATTTTTACCTCTTGATTTTTTAATATTATTTTTAACTATTTCATCAACCATTTTTGAAAGAAAGTTAAAATTATCATAAAACCCTTTTTTAATTGGTTTTCCCTCACAAACAAATTTTCCATACATAGCACTTTGGAAATCATCAAAAGTCATCTTTTCCTTAAAGATTGTTTTATGGAAATCGAACATTTGAAGTGACATACTCTCATGAATAAATTCATGGGCTTCTACGGGAAATCTCCCGATAGTTTCCTGCTTCGCAGACACTTGCCCTATTTTGTATTTTTTCAAATTCAAAAGAAGGTCTTACTGTATCTCCACAGGCTTGAAATTCCGTCTGCCCGACGGTATTGTTTAAAATATTTTTTGTTAGTTTTTTAATATTAAGTGAGGCGTTTAAATCTCTATCAATTTTTAATCCGCAATCTTCACACCCAAATATTCTTTTATCTAAAGTCATATTTTGTTTATGTCCACAAGAAGAACAAGTTTGAGATGTTGGTTCAAATCTTCCAACTTCAATTATCTCTCCTTCAAAAATTGTTTTATAATATTTTAAGTATGAAAAGAAACTTCCCCAACTAACATCAGAAATACTTTTTGCTAAGCGATGATTTTTAACCATTCCTTTAATGTTTAAATTTTCAATTCCAATATATTTTATATCCCTTGCTAACTGCCTTGCTAATTTTTTATGGAAATCTTCTCTTTGTCTTGTTATTTTTATATGTTGATTTGCTAATTTAATTATTGATTTTTTTCTGTTCTTGCTTCCTTTCTTTTTCTTGCTATGTCTTCTGCTTAATCTTTTTAATTTTTTCTCACTTCTTCTTAAAAACTTTGGATTATCAAATTCTCTTTTATTAGAACAAACTAAAAACTTTTTAATTCCAACATCTAATCCTTCAACTTCTGATTTAAAATTATTATCTACTTTTTCTACTGGAACTTCGTCACAAGAAAACACAGCATACCATTCATCATTCTCTTTTTTTATTGTTAGTGTTTTAATTGTTCCTTCTATCTCTCTATGTTTTTTGATTTTAAGCATTCCAATTTTAGAAACATATAATCTATTTGGATACATCTCTTGCCCATATTGAGGAAATGTTATTGATTGGTAAAATACTCTTTTATGAAATTTAGGAAATCCAGGTGTTTCTCCATTTTTTACTCTTCTAAAGAAATGTTTAAATGCGTCAGAAATTCTTTTTGGAATGTTTTGTTTTACTTGTGAATGAAGTTGTTTTGTTTCAAAATCCTTCAAAATATTATTCATATCAAATTCAGACAGAGTTTCTTTCGTCCCTAAATATATTTGCTGATGAATATCTAACATTTGATTATATAAAAAACACGCTTGGTCTAATGCTCTTTCTAATCTTTTTTCTTGTTTTATAATTGGATATATTCTAAATTTATATGATTTTTTATTTAACATTTTTTTGTATTAATCTCCAGATTATATCTTCGTAAGTATCTGATTTCTTTTTCACTAAACTATCTAATTTCTCCTTCAACTTTTTGCTGACAACAATATGGGGTTTTTGTTCTTTAACCATTTTAATCTAATTAATTTAATACATACCACTATTTAAGTCTTTTGGTTTAGCTTTTTTGTTCATCTGAATTTTTCACTCCTACAATCTACACTATATAATTTAATTTCACAACTTGGACAATGCCCGTCTTTTCCATGCATTTCTATCTCTTTTACCTCATTACATTCTATACAAAATTTTATTCGGTTCATCTTCCTTAATTTTATTTCTTTCTTTTTATAAGGAACTCCTTTTCTTTTTAGGGCTTCTATGAACTGGCTCATCAATATTTTTGTTTCCATTTTTAATGTTTTATATAAGTGAAAGTAAAGCCATCCCAAATACGATTCCTATTAAGACTATAATTATTATTTTTAGTATCTCAAATATTAAATTAGTTTTTTCTCGTTCATTCATTTTGATTTTTTTGGGAGATGTTCTATTTATCCCTTTTGTGAACTGTTGGGATAACTGTTGTTCTCCAAAAGTGTTGGCTTAACCCATGTTTTTGGTAATATCCCTTAACCATTATCTTCTATATTTTCTTTTTCTTATCTAATCTATAACCTATACAGATAACAACCAAAGTTAATAATAACAGGGATGTTTGCTGAGATAGCATTATTGCTGTAAGTACATTCATCTTTTATTCCTCCATTTATTTTGATTTACTAAAAGCCCCAACTAAAATTATTGTTAATGCAACAATTTGGAAACCAATATGTTGTGCTAATTCAATAAATAGTGGACTTAATGTTGGCATGCCTAATGCAATGATATAAACTAAATATATCGATTCCAAAAAAGCTCCAACATAAATTACACTTGCTTTCATTTATTTTTTCCTCCTTTGAGTTTTATTTTTAAGAATTCTTTGGTTTGTCGTTTCTTAGTTGTCATTGTTAGTTATTATTTGAAATATTTAAACTATTTAAATCTTCCTATTGATTTATTGTAATTTTAAAATGGTAAATTTATTTTTTGTCACTTCTTTGAAGTTTCTACAAACCTAACTTTTATCATCTTTTAATCCATCAATAATATCTTTATTAAGTAACCTATGATAAAATTCATCCTGAGACTTTATCATTAAGATTACATCTTTCTTTGGGAGTTTAGTTTTATGACAAAGCCATGAAATTAGGATATCATCATCTAACCCATACGCTTTCATTGTTTCTAGCCCTTCTAATACCTTCTTTAATCTTTTCCCAAATATTTTTATGTTATTTCCTTCCATTATAATTCTTTTAGTATTTTTAGTTTATTTAAGTATTTTATTCTTTCTTTGATAGTCATATCTGAAAATTTCTTAAAATCTTTTTTTATTTTAAAATCAACAAGGAAATGGTGATAGGCTTACAGATTCTATTTATCGTAGCGGGATATAAGTATTATACTAATGTATAACGGGTGGAGAGTTCCCTCCTATCCTTGTCATTGTTTGTCATCTCCGTCAAACAAATCTACCAAATCCTTGATTATAATTGATTAATAATATTGAGTTTATTAATTTTTTCTTTTATTTCTTTATTTATATCTATATTAAATATTTTAAATCTTTGCCTTAAAGTCCAAAATAAAGGTTTGCATTTCTCACATCTTTCTATACGAATACCTTTCTGAACAAATAAAATAGCCCACCTTTTATTAAGATTATGAATCCTACCAATTTCTTCTTTTCCACAAATACATTTAACTAGCATTTTTCATTTTAAAATGGTTTCTACAATAATTTCCCTGTGTTTTGTGAGATAATAATTTATTACAATTATTACATCTTTTATTTCTGAATTCACTAAGTTCTTGATTATATTTTTTTAGATACTTTTGTATTTTTGCTTTATTCTTTTTTCTATACCTCCAACCCATATCTTTTCTTTTTTCTCTATATACATTATCTTCTTTGTATCTTTTTGCTTTTGCAAATGCTAGTCCAACACGAATACTCATCTTACTCTTTCATTACCTCTCTTTTGCCCATAAAGAATTTTGTTTAATTTTCTATAATGCCGTCGGTAGTAATTAACTTTTCTTCTCAATTCTTTTGTGTATAAAGCACAAGCACTACAATATCTTGTTTGACTAAATATCAATTTCAATATCTTTCTATAACATTCACACCTCTTTTTTATCATTTAATAGCACTCCTTACATACATATCCCTCTTTAACTTTAATAGCATTAACTCTCGCTAACCAACACTCACATTTTGGGCAATATACATTACTTGGCTCCCCATCAAATACTTCTTTTGGTTTTTCTTTTTTCTTCATTTTCTTTATAATTCTGAAATGGTTTTAAATTAAAAATCCTTTCATCTTTTTTCATATGACAACTTCTACATAACCACTCAAAATCATTAATATCCCTTTTATATTCTCCACTAATATTTGCTAAATCATATGGGTGTTTTATTTTACATATCTCACAGAATTTTGGTTTTTGTTTATAAACTTTAACCCATTGATGAAGAGCACTACAACCAACATTATCCCCTTTCCAATTTGGGTTTCTTTTACCTTTTATATCTCTCTGGAAATTATGTTTTCCTACTTGGTGTTGTATTGATTTTCGTGAACATTTTAATTGCTTCTGCAGTTTCTTTAAATCTCCTTGTGGGTATTCTCTTTTAAGTATTTCAATATCTTCTTTTGTCCAAAATTTATTTTTTGGTGTATAACCTTTAAAATATCTAATAATCCTTGAATGGGTTGTTCCATGAATTTTAGCTATCTTTCTAAAAGATACCCCCTTTTTTCTTAAAATCCTAAAATTTTTTAATAATTTTGTGATTATCAAAACCCTTTTTTGAACCATATCTAATCTAAATATTTCACATTTATAAACTTTTCCTTTCTTTCCTTCCCCTCTGTTTTTTTCTACATCCCTCACAACTCTTCCATTTTTTTTCAATTTTCTTTCCCCCACATACTAGACATCTATCTTCCTTTTTCCACCTTTCACGCCTTCTTTCAAAACTATTTTGAATATTCTTTATGTGTCTTTTTCTGAATTCTTTATCATTGTTATATCTTTCATTTAAATATTGTTTTTTGTAGGCATATCTTTTTTTCTCCTTTTCCTTTCTCTGTTTTTTAGGTAGATTATAGTAATAATTTAATGCTCTTTTATTTGCTCTTTTGCGTTCTTTTTCATTTAAATGATATTGAATTGTGGAAGCACAAAGTCCAAACATTTCTCCTATTTTTGCATAAGATAAATTTATCTTTCTTAGTTTTACCATAATTCTTTTTATTTCTGGAGTAACTTTTCTAAAACGATAGTGTTTCATTTTAAACCTTCTATGATTAAACTTTTCAATAAACTTTTCTTTACAAAATCTTTTAGTTGTGGCATGATTTTTATATGAAATAAATCTTTATCTATAATTTTTGAGTGGCATTGATTACAAACATATAAAGAATCTATAGCAACACATCGGGGTTCTATTTTATGATATATTTCTGTTTTATAACCATATTTTCCGAGATGTATCCCCATGTCAATTCCAATATTAATTGACCCATTGCTTTCTCTTTGTTTACATACTTCACAAAGTTCATCCATTATAATAACCTCGTTGTATTGTTCTTTATGTAGTCTGAATCCAAATGTATTAAACTACTGCCACATTTTGGACAATAAAATAATTCTTCGTATTCTCCAGAAGGTATTGAAGTAACCATATTCATCACTTGTTTTTTATTCAATTTAGATGTTTTATTATCACAAGTATATCTTTTATAACGGGGGTCGCCATAATAAGGTTTTGGATATGGTTTTCTTGGTTTCCAAGGATTTGGTATGTCTGGATTTGGATAAGGTTTAGGTGTCCATGGGGGTAGTTCATCTGGTTCATCCATTTTTAGAAAGTTTTTAAGTAAGTCTTTATGTTTACAATTTCCACACACAAGGACAACTTTATAGAGTTCCTTCTCATCCATATCTTTATGCTTATCTAAAAACTCTTTAGCAGAGATTACTTCTCCTTCATTTTTCTTTTCTTCTTTTTCTTCCATTTTCAAAAATCCTTTAATTTAATTTTAAAGCACATTCTTAATCCAAATTTTGACAGGAGGGCAGGTCTACTTCTTACAACATATCCTTCCACATACTTCTTTTTATTAACTTCTTTCAAGAGATTTAACCAATAATTATAATCTAATATGTCCTTACCTTCAAATTTAAACCACTTAACCATTTCAATTCCAGTAGATTTACTGAATTTTATTACATCGTTCCAATCAAAGAAACTATTTCCACATTTTACATCAAATAATTTAAATGTTGGTTTTTCTGAATAGGTTTTTCCCTGTTTTTGTATATTCCCTCCACAAACTTCACCGAAAATTGTAACGAGCGATTTACTACCTTCAAAATAATCTTTTATTTTTTGCATATCTATATCTTTAATGGCTTCAAAATAAACATGATGTTCTTTGTCATCTTCAATAAAGTCGCTTCTTTTTCTAACTAATATTTCCTTTTCTGGGGTTAGTATTAAACCGCAATTTGTGTTATGAACTAAAACACCATTCGTAAAATAATTGGAGTTATCTTTAATAGTTAAATCATATTGGAAATCTTGTTGAAATTTATATTTAATTGGTAATTTATTTGAGATGTTCATTATTTTAACACCAAACAGTTCTGAATTTTTTGATAAGGATTTTAATTTATTTAAAACATTGCTATTCATCCTATATTTTTTTGGTAATTTATACCACATTCCTTTACAAATATAGGGATAAATCAAACTAAATAATTTTTCACTTCCATCTGCTGTCAGAATTAAAGTAGCCCCTTTATAATCAAAAACCTTGCTTTCTATATCATATTTTATTTTGAACATATTTTTTAAAAGAGCAACTTCTTTAAAACTAAAACCATTTGTTGCAAAATGGATTCTTGCTCTTTGTTTATCACTAAAGTGAGCACTTCCATCATCCATATACCATATTGCTATTGAAAGTGGGGTTAATTCATTTATCCATTTAGGATTAATTCTTTTCTTTCCATTTACTAAACAATATTCTTTAATTAAATCACTTATACTTAAATTTATTATAGAATTTGCTCTCCTATTTGGCAAACTTCCTTTAAATCCCCCTTTATACCCTTTTCCTTCATTTATTATACCTTGTAGTAACTTTAATTTGTAATCAAAATAATCAGATTGTTTTATGCTATGGATAAAACTGAAACCATAATTTTTAATTGAAGTAGAATATATGCTTGAATCTCCTAATAATCCTCCAAGAATTATTTGTTTGGTTTCAAGCGATAATTTATCTAATAAATGATTTATTTTCATCCCTTTCTTTAATTTTTTTGCTTCTATCCATTTATTTTTTATATAAAATTTATGGTTATCTGTGCAAGTAATGTGTTTTATTGGTTGTTTATTGTTTTTGCTTTTTATCCAAATATTCAAAAAAGGGCGTAATCTTTTTTCTTTATGATAATTGATTATTGGTTTAAATTCCGTCTTTTTTGTTTGGATATTATAGGACAAAACGTTTATTTTTTGTTTTTTATCATATTGTATTTTTTCAACGAGCCTCCCAATTGGAATTAAACCTTTATCTGTAAGCACTGTATTTCCATAATGGAGACATCCATCTATTTTTTCTGTAACAACAAACTCTTTAATGTTCTCTATCCCAATTAATTTAGGATTGATTACTCCTTTAATTAATTTGAATTTGCTATCCCTATCAAAAATTGTGTAAATTTTATGATATTTTGTTTGGCTTCTTAATTCTTCTTTTTCCATTTTAATACTTTTTTATAGTCCTTTTAGGCATTTTCAGTAATCTTCTTAAAACATCTTCATAACTTTCTCTTGGGACTATTTTTAAGTCATTAAGTCTTTTTCTAACACTTTTACTTATTTGTATATATGTTTTATCTTCATTATCTTGTATTTCCATAGTATTATTATTGTATTAAGATTATATAAACCTTTCTATTTTCCATCTTTAATCTGTTTTAATTTTTCAGCAACTATTTGTTGTAATTCATCAACAATTTCATAATCCCCAAAATGCCTTTCAATAATTGTTGAATTTTTAGGGTCTTCAACCCCCATAAATTTACTATTTTTGATTATGATTGAACTTTTCTTACCACAATTTTCACATTTATTCTTTAAATTTAGGATACAGTTATAGAGGTCTTCGTTTTTATCAAGGAAAAACTCATCTCCCATTACAAACCCATGCAAAGTTAAGTTTCCGAGTATTTTTGTTTGGGCATAGTTTTTCTTTCCACAGAAGAAACATTTATACCCTAAAGTGTCATACATTCCAATTTTAATTTCCCCCCATCATTTTACCATTTCTTCGTCTTATAACTCTACTCTTCACATCCCTTAATTTTTTAGTGCTTCCAAACAATTTTTTAAGATTATAAGTATCTTCTCCATCATCCTTATCTTCATAATCTTCTTCACTATCATCAAGATTATGAACCATTAACTTTTTACCAATATACCTTATTGTTTTTTCCTTCAATTTCTCTTGCTTATTCAGTTCATCCCAAAATGCTCTATCTTTTCTTAGAATATGGTTAATTCTACCTTCACAATGTTTGCATAAAAATATATCAATAGTTCCGATATCACCTTTAATAGAACAATTCCCACAGACATCTTTCCCACAAAAATCACATTTCTTATGGGAAATTGTTGTTTTACATTGGTCGCATATTATTGTTGTTTGTTCTGCCATTATAAATTGTGTAAGATAAGTTTCTTTTTAATTGTTTCTTTTGTGTCTTTTTTATTTAAATGAGTTAGGAAGAAGTTTAAATCTTCAATTATATGTAAATCATAGTTCCTACCCAAGATTTTTAAGTGTCTTTCTTGTCCTTCATCAATATAAAGTTTATTATTTAATATTATTCCAGTAACCTTATCCATGTATAACCCTCTTCCTCTATCTTTGGAGAACATAATTTTCTCCCATATTGTAAATACATATATTCTGTTGTAAAGGAATTTTTTAGTGAGACAAATATTAAATAAATTCCACAAATAAAGATAAGGTTTATTTAAAATTCTCGTATAAATAATCCCAACAATAATAACAAAAACAAAAGTGGGTATCGTTAAAGGTATCCTTTTAGTTATCCCTAAAAAAGCCATAATAATTATAAAAATATGGATGTTGTTCACACTCATCCCAAAAAATCTATTACTCCCTCTTAGTAGTTTACTTAGTCCATAAATCATTTCTTATCCTTTCTTCTTTTCCTCTAATGAATTTAAAATAGTTAGTTTTACTGCGTCGTTATATTCTTTTTTAGAGGTGGGTTTTACATCCTGTTCTGTTTTAACCGTAAATGGATTTTCATACTTTATTTTAACTTCACATTCACAAGGATAGTTATAACATTTATGACAAATACTATCACTCCCAATATCAAATCTATCTTTTTTAAATTCAATATTCCCTTCTTTTAATTTATCTACCCCTATTGCTTTTGCTAAATCTTCTTTTAAATAATCAACATTACCTTTAATTACAACGGTTCTTCTTGTATTATCATCCATTTTTTTATAATTATTAAACCAAATTAATTGAATATCTTTCTTCATCTTGTTTGTTGCTTCATCCCCATAAACTCCACAGCCCCAAATATCGTAAGCTTCATCCCAACCACATATTTGTATAGCATTAATGTTTCCACCACCACTTCCTGCGGGGGTCATGATTCTCCCAATTTCTGTTCTAACACCTTTTATATCTGTTCCGAAAATTAATACTTCTTCTTTGCTTTTTAATTCAAAATCTATTTTTATCATTTTTAGTTCCTAGTTATATCTAAAATTATCTCTTTATTTTCTGAATATTGATAATCATACAATTTAGATAATAAAGATTGAAAGTGTTCTGTCCATTGTTTTCTATCTTTATTTGTTAGCATATGGCATTTTCTACATAAACTTATACAATTCTGAGGAACACTCATTAACTTATCATAATTAATGTGATGAACATCAAGTGCCATGTTTAACTTTTCTCTGTGAATTCCACAAACCATACAAATTTGATTATCTCTTTTTCTTATTGCTATTCTAAATTTATTATTGAATGATTCATCATAAGGTTCAAAAGATATTCCCCCTTGCCAGTTTGGGTGTTTCTCTCCACTATTTATCTCTCTTAATTTTTGTTTAGTTTTTTCTGATACTATATTTCCTGTTAATGCTTTACTTATATTTCTTGCTCTGTCTTTATTTTCACTAATTTTTCTTTTAGTCTTTTCTGAATGTTTTTTACCCGTCATTCCATGTGGAGGGCAATTTTTCAAACTTTTTTTAAGTTTTTCTATAGTTTCCTTAGTGTGTTTTTTACCATAAAAAGGATTTTTTTCTCCCTCATTCCAACCTTTTAATCCTTCATTCCAAGGTTTATTCCCTTTTTTAAATGCAGTGGGTCTAACATAATTTATTCTTTTATCAGTATCTTTTGTAAGTCCTTTGTTCCAAGGTATTCTACCTTTAGAAAACTTTTTATTAGAATATTTTTTAAGAGTCATATCTTTCTTATGTTTATTTCAACATAATCTCCTTTTTTTAATTTTAGTTTAGTCATTATTGGTTTATCAATTATAATTCCTAAACTCTGGGCTATTGCAACTATTTTTTTAGTTATTTTCATATTATAATTATATATGTGAACTATTTAAGTCTTTCTATAGTTCTTCTTTCATTTTAATTTCTCCTAATTATATCTAAACTCTCTTTTGGAATAATCCAACAATAATAATCATCCTTCCACATTACTTCAATTTGATTATCATCAGTAGTTACCCCTAATACACTTATAACAATTCCTTTTTTTCCCATCAATATTTCACATTTTTCTTTTAAAAGACCATTTTTAATAGCATTACGCTTAATCTTAACCATCATTCCAATCTTAAAGGTTAAATTTTCAAGTGCATCTGTGATTTTTTCTTTATCTTTTAATTTCATTTTTTTAACTCCCCCATCTCACTTTCTATTTCACTTATAACATTTTTCTTACTAACATTAGACATTTCAGTAGAACCTTTAATATCTCCTGTTCTAACACACCAAGTATTTGGTTTCCATTCAGATTTACTTATCTCTATGTGAAGAACTCTTTTCTCATTTCCTTCAAGAGCATCTATTATTTTATCTTTTATTTTCTTTTTCATTTTTCTAAGTTCCTTATTATCGCTTTTTTTTCTAATTCCCTATAATTTTCCTTTCTAAGTTTTCTATCTAATGAACATTGCTCAAGAAATTCTTGAAAACAATTCCAACAGATACGGACTATTGTATGATTAAGACTACTCCAACCATAATCATCATCAATTAATTGTTCAATAAATCCATCTTGCCCTCTAACTTTCTTTTTACACTTATGACAATTCCAACTTGTTCCTGCACTAACTTTAAATTTTATATGTGTTATTTTCATTTTTTCTCCAGATTGTTAAGCATCACAACTTTTTTCAATCTATTCAAAATAATCTCTTTAGTTTCTTTAATAAAATCTCCATCTGAATAACTATCATTACTTTCAAAGGCAGTTCTATTTGCACGAAAACAATTATTACAAGTAATAATCCTAAATAATTCTACATTTCCAAATCGTAGTGATTTATACCCCCGACATTCTTTACAAGCGTCTTTATGACAAATATCACATTTACTATCTGCAACTCTTTCGTTACAAATATCACAGAGTATTGTTTCTTTTTTAACCATTATTCATCCCTTGTTTTCATTTTCTTTTTACTTTCTAACTCTAATACAATCATATTCTTTTTAATATATGTTCTAAAGCTCTGTCCAAGCTCACTTTTAAATTCCTTACTCCAAAAATCTTTACCTTTGTCCGTAACTTTATTTTGACAATTATAACAAAGAGAAATATTATACAAAAAGTTATTATCATTAGCATCCCCAATCCAAAATCTTAATGCTTTATCACAATTCTCACAAATATCCATTTCACATAGACTACACTTTGCTTTACTAACTCTTTCATCACATTCATCACAAATTATTACATCTGTTTTCTTAACCATTTTATTCTTTTAGCCCATCCAATATCAATTTTTTTCTTAAATGAGTATTTAATGTAGATTTTATCAAATCTAAAACTTCAGAAGAGTTTTCTTCTGTTATTATCTTATTTAATTTTGGAAAACAATCCTTACAATAATCAATAAGAAATCTTAAATTTATACCTTCAATATGTTTATCAGATTTACTACGGCAGAAATTACATAAATCATCATTACAAATAAAACATTTTCTACTTGCTACTCTTATGTTACACCTATCACAAATCACAACTTTTTCTTTTACTACCATCTTAATTTAAATTATTAATTATCTCGGTTTTAGTTATTATATTCTTTTTTTCCATTTTATAAATTGTCCAGCACTATTAATTTTTGATTTTTTTTAATCATTTTTTTAAGTTCTATTCTTATTTTTCTTAATTTTAATATCTTCAATCCTATTGTGTCCAAAGAACATTTATAACAAAGATTAATCTGTGAACCATAATGTTCTGGGTTATAAACATAACCTCTTGGAACTCCTTTTCCAATTTGTTTCTTACAAATATTACACTTAGACCTACTACTTTTGCTTAACTCAATCCCACTTACCATTTATTCTTCTTCCTCTAAATCATTTACTATCTTTTCTTTTGTGATTGCTATATCTATTTTATCTAAATTCTCTCCAAATTTTTTAAATCTTTTTCTTGTTTCATCTTCTTTCTTCCACCTTTCCATTTTTTTCTTATCTTTTTCATTATCATACCTTTTTATTTTATCAATTTTATCTAACTTTGTATAAAGGGCTTGTCTTTCATTCCATTCCTTATCTGTATTATCTCTTAATTTATTTTTTTCAACCTCAATTTTATCTAATCTATCCTCATTTTCTTCATCTTTTCTTTTAGCATTTTGATATTCTT
>CAYPBR010000002.1:53408-70308 GCA_964409005.1 Candidatus Woesearchaeota archaeon
TTATCTAATCTATCCTCATTTTCTTCATCTTTTCTTTTAGCATTTTGATATTCTTTATTCTTATCTAACTGATTATCTATGAGTTTTTCAACTACCCCAATTATTTCTCCATTATTTAAAAGAGAAATGTTTTTTATTCCGAGAACTCTTTTAATTGCGTTAATTGTTTCTGGGCGTATATTTCTGCTGGGGTATTCTGTTTCTTTATATATTATATGAGAAGTATTTTCATCAAGATATTTTAATCTTATATCTCTTTTTATTTCAGATATTTTACTATCAAGAATTTTCCTTTCTTTGTAACGCTTCTTTTCTTCATTATCTAATTTTTTGTATTCTTCTGTGCTTTTTCCCCTGTTTTCTATGGTTTTTATTTTCTTATCTAATTCTCTTATCTTTCTTTTTATTTCTTGTTCTTGTTCTTTAAGTTTTTGTTTGTTCATTTTTAATATATCTCAGTTTCCATATCTTCAATTTCTAAAGGTTCATCACATTTTGCACAGCGATAAGTAAATTCTTCAAAGCCATTAACCATATCATCTAATATACTATCTTCTTCTTCCGTGATTTCTACTCTTGCATAACCTTTTCTTGCAAATACATGATGTTTACACTTTGGACAGAGAAATCTTTTCTTGTTCTCTAAAGCAGTTATTATCTTTTCTTTATCTTCTTTTTTCATTTTTCTCCTTTATTTGTTTTAATTTTTCTTCAACTATTTCAGTAAGTTCATCTTTTTCCCTCAAAAATTCATCTGCTTCCGTTTCGTCCTCAACATCCAATTTAAAATCACATTCAGGGCATACCCATTTCTCATCTTCTTCTGTTGGATAAGAATATTCATCTTCATCAAAGTTACCCTTTTTATCATAATAGGCAGTTTTTACTTTTGTTAAAATTATCTTTATCCTATTTATTTCTTCTTTACATTTGGGACATTTAACTTTATTCATTTTATATTCCAAACAGGTTTCTAATAATTATTTTTAATAAAAGGAATGAACCTAAAATTAAATCCAAAAGAACAACCCCTAATAATATCCAACCTAATATCTTCCAAAAAGATGGTTTCTTTTTTTCTTTTGGTTTCCTTTCAAAAGTTTTTCTAATTCCACCAAAGATTTCATTTATCTTTCTATTAAGTTCTTCTTGTTCACGCTTTTTCTTGTCCCCCTCAATATCGTCTAATGTTCTAATTTTTTTCATTATAAATCCCTCAATATAATTGATTTCTTAAATTTACTAACCTCATTTTTATTTAATTTATATGCTTCATGTCTTCTCCAATCTTCTTCTAACATATTATAATTACCTTTATGTTGTAGTGGGTTAAAATTAGATGTTTTTTTATCCCCTTCTTGTAAACTACAAAAATAAACATTCCATAATCCCCTATTATTCTTTGATAAAATATTTAACATAAATCTTCTATTTAAACTAACTTTTTTATAAGGTTTTTCAACTATACAAATAAACTCACCTATTTTTATGTTTTCTTCCTTAATTTTTTTCATTTTCTAATTTTTTTATAATATTTTGTTTAGCCATATAAATTTTATGTATTTCCTCTTTTTCTTCGTAAGTAACATCATCACAAAGTAATTTATCAATAAATTCTTTTGTTTCTGGGAATTTCTGCCAGACATAAGTCATATCTAATGAATCTAATTGAATCGGAAAGCCATTTCTTTTACAAAATTTTCTTAAAAATTGTAAGATTTGGAATACTTCATCTACACCTAACCCTATTTCAGATTGTCCTCTTTTTCTTATCTTAACTCCGTTATCAAATTTCTTTATAAAAAGGGAATTATTAGAACTTATTGTTCCTTCCCATTTTCCAAAGTTAATCTTTTTAAATTTCATCTTTTTTATATTCTTTTTTTATAGATTCATCTATAATACTTTTAAATCTATCTGCTAAATTTTCCCAAAAACAACAATTACAAAAACTATCTGCTAATTTACTTGCTATCCATTTCATATCAAATTTACCTAATTTCTTTGCTTTCTTTATGAGCATGAGTTTTTCTAACTCATCTTCTCCACAATAATCATCTTCTATTGCTTGTATTATATCAGCAACACAAACAGAAGTTATATTAAATCCTTTATGTTCGTCCATTTTTCCTTTTGATTTTTAGATAATAAATTTGTTTACCTTCTCCTTTAGATTTAAATATTGTTCTGAAGGAATAAACAAGCATTAAGGTAAAAATAAAAATTAAAGCGAAACCTTCATGGTCTATATCCCACTTTAAATAGAGTATAAGTATAGAAATAAGTAAAAGTAACCAACCAAAAATAACCCCATACCTATCGGGTTTCTTTTTCCACTTCTTGACTTTTTTATACAAATATTGTTTTTTCATTTTAATAAGTTCTCTTTATTTGATTGTCCTCTAAACCTTTAATTGTCTTTAGTTTTGTTCTTAATATATTTAATGCTTTAACTTCTTTTTTATTTAATATACTCACAACACCATCACTTTCCTCTATCGTTCCCTTACCAATTATTTTTATATTCCCTTTATTTAAGTCAATCTCTTCAAAATTATCAAATTCAATTCCGCTAACTCTTGCTACTTTGAATTTTCCCATAAATTTGCCGTTTTCCAAATCCTTGCTGATAGTCCAATCGCCGATTTTTAATTTATCTATTTCCACTACTTTCATATTTCTTTACCTTTTCCAACGAGCGTAATTTTAGGGTTCTTACTAAGTCTTTTATCACAAAAACAATTATGGTCTTTATTGCAGAAGATACTTAATTGATTAGAAACCAGATTAATCTCGTTTTTTGTTATTTGGACTTCTTGGTTATAAATCTTATTCTTTTTCCAATCCTTTAACAGATTAGGGCAGATATTAATATAAAGGTTTTTCTTCTTCTTAACCTTTTTATTTTCTAATGCTTCAATAATCTTTTCTTTTATTTTCATTTTATAAATTGTCTAATATTTGATTTTTTATGCTTAATAATATGCTCTTTAAATGCTTTTTCAAATTCTTTTACTTCTTTTCTAAATTCTAATATTTCTCTTTTGTTCATTCTTCTCTTTTATTTGTTCTAATTTCTCGTCCATAATTAATTCTAAACTATCTATCGGTTTAATCCACCCATTATAATTTCCATCATTTGTATCCATTTCTTTATGTTCCTCCCAAAATTCCTCAACAGAGTTATTACATTTGAAAGGATTTCCACAAAATTCCCTAACTTCTATCATTCCTTTCCAAAATTCCCTAACAACCCATTTTTCTTTAGGATTTAAATTTTTAAATGGTATGTTTCTTATTTTCATTTTTAATATTCTTTAATTTCTCTATAATTGTTTCATCTAATTCATCTATTTGTCTTAAAATACTAAATGCTTCTTTTTCTGTGGTAGCAACCTTTCTATCACAACTCGGACATAAAAACTTTAAATCTTCTTCTGTTTCACCGAATACTTCTTGGTCGTTATATTCAGAAAGTTCTTGTCCTTCGTATCTTATTAATTCGTAAGTGCTTCCAACAACCACTTTTCTTTCACAATTTAAATAATCTATTTCTTCTTTACAGAATTTACATACACCTTTTCCCATTTTTTATTCCTCATATATTTCTAAACTATCTTCAACAAATTCGCTATCAGTTATATCTTCATCTCCAAATTCTAATTCTCCATTTTCAAATTTTTCTCTTATTTCTTCTTCACTTGTTCCTAAAAAAACTTTAGAGTAGGTATTGGTATCTGAATAAACAACTTCAAATTCTTTTAAATCTTCAAGTGCGTCTGTTATCTTTTCTTTATCTTCTTTTTTCATTTTTTATTTGTTTTAATTTTTCTTCCATAATCTCTTCCAATTCATCTACTTCTAAATATTCTTTAATCTTTTTAATCGCCTTTTCCTTTGTTGGAAACCTCTCACAATCTTCAAATAAATTTCCTTTAAGACAATATATCTCCCAGAAATCTGGGGCGTTATTATAACTTCTTAATTGATTAATTAAACTTATTTTACCTTTTGAATTTGAAAAGATATAATGGTCTTTTCCCATAACTTGTGGAATATCACTCCCTTTCTTTCTTGCTTCTTCATATTCTTTATATGCTTGGTGTGTTCTTTTTTCTTCTTTCATTTTTAATTTGTTTCATTTTTTCATTAACTATATTTGTAAGTTCGTCCTTTTCTTCAAGGATTTCTTTTAAAACCCTCACTTTTTCATCAAATTCTTCTTGCATACTTTCAAAATCAATAAGGACATTACCATCCTCATTTAAACTCCAATAAATAGGGAGTTCCATTCCACAATCAAGATTTTCTCGTCCCAAATTTTCTTCAAATTCTTTTACTTTCATTTTTATTCCTCAAGAACATCAACTTCAAATTCATAACAATATGTTTCTTTTTTTGGAGAATTTTTATCCAAATAATCTTGTGCTTTTTGTTCTGCTTCTTCTTTACTTTTTGCTTTAACTTCCCAATAAACATCAGAAAATTTAAATAACACTTCATATTCTTTAATCCCCTCTAATTCTTCAATTATCTTTTCTTTTGTTTCTTTTTCCATTTTAACTATGAACATCTATCGGGACGAGGTAAACTTTTTGTTTATTTTTTTCTCCCCATTTATTTAACACATTTTTTAGTGCTTTACTATTTCTTATTCCCTCACCATTATTATCATATAACCAAATATCTGTTCCTGTATATTGCCCGAGATTATTACAATAATATTTAAAATATCTAATTCCCATATTCTCTTTCTTTTCTTCTAAATTCTCTATTATTTTAGATTTTTCAGTTAAAACTTCTTCCTCAAATAATTCTTCGTCGGTATAACTATCTATAATATCTCTAATATTTTTCAAATTTTCTTTAAACTCATCTTTAGTATCCCTCATCCCCATATCTATTAATTTCTTTCCCTCTTTACTATCTGCTAACATTACTGGGTTTTTTTTACCCCATCTTGATTTCCCACTTATATCACTTTCCTCATCAAAGAAAGTGCCATAATCAAATGGTTGTCTATCTCCAACAATATTGTCATTTAATATAATCTCTGCCCTTTCTCTTGCTTCTTTTTTGTTATCTGCATAGCAGATTATTTGTATAATTTGGTGTGTCATTCTTCACTATGCCCCCCACATTTAATACAATAAGTAGATATTTCGGGGTGTCCCCCTTCAAAAATAGTCCTTATAATCTTCCTAATCTTCTTATCACAATTACAAGGAGAGGAAAAGTTTTTTAATTTAGATAATTCACTCAAAAGTTCTGTTTCTGCTGTTACATATCTATCTGCGAGTTCCTCTACTACACTTTTATTTTCAAGTTCTAATGTTATTTTTTCTTTTGTTTCCATTATAAATTATCTACAAGGACTTCTTTTTCCCACTTTGATTTATTTTTGTTCCATATTCTTTCTATTTCCCTAATTTTAATGAATAGTTGTTTAAAAGTTTTTTTAGAATTTTTTATCCACTCTAAAAAACAATCTTGGCAAATTCTGTCATAATGAGTTCCAATATATCTTATACCTTTTGATTTACTTTCTTTGCACAAGATACATTTAAATCTTCTTTGAGATTTTCTTATTTCCATATCTCTGAAAAATTGCTTTGGAAAAAATATTCCTTTATAATTCACTTTTTCTTTCCAAATACTGCCTGTTTCTGTTGTTTCATAACTTTTCCTAACTCCCACAAATTTTTTTAAACCCATTTTATAAACTATTTGCTATCTTTGTTTTAATTACTAAACTTTTAAATTTCTCTTTTTCTTCTTCATTTAACTTAAATAAATCTACCCGTTTTAAATCAGAGAGTTCAGAAATAAGATAGTTTTGTCCATCAACTTTCCTTAATATAATAAAACCATCTTTATACCAACAAAATACTAAATGAGAATTAACTTCTTCAATATTAATTGAGAGATTATATTTTATATATCCTTTTGAAAAACAACCACTTAAAGATTTTTTATTATCGTAATTTCTAACCACTCCAATATAATCGTCATTTTTAAGATAGTGGCTTTTTAATAAGATAAAATTTCCCTTTTTTAGTTTAAAATCAGGTTTTTCTATTTTTTCCATTTTTCATTCTAATCCCTCTACTATTAATTCTTTATTTACTTCCTTAACAATATTATCCATAAGTTTTGGAAGATGTTGTTTAATCTTAATCTTAACTTCTTTTTCTAATCTTTTTCTTTTTAAGCTATTTAATTTTCCCTTTTCTGTTTGACTATATTTATAATAACTTTCCTTAATTCTTTCTGGATATTTTTCCTTATATTTTTTTAAATAACCCCTAACTTTTGTAGGATTTCTGTTTTGCCATTCTTTTATTGTTTTATTTCGTTTAATTTTATTTTTATAATACCATTCTCTTTTTTGTTCATTTAATATCTTTTTATTCTTTTTATAATATATTTTGGCATACTTTTTATAATAATTTGGATTTCTCTCTCGCAATTTTTTGCGATACTTTTTATAATAATTTGGGTTTCTTTCTCGCCATTTTTTATGGCTTTTGAGAATTTTGTCCCTATTTTTTTGATAACCTTTTTTCCCATATCTGCTTATTTTTTTAGGATTATTTTTAGACCACTCCCTATGATATTTTATTCTCCTTTCTTTTACAGATGGTTTTTTTTGATATTTCTTTTTATATTCTAAAATATCTTTTTTATTTTTTTGATAATATTTTTTGCTATATCTTTTTATCTTTTTCTTATTTACTTGGTAATATATTTTAGAATTTTCTTTTTTCTTTTTTTTGTTCTTATATGGCA
This sequence comes from Candidatus Woesearchaeota archaeon, assembly GCA_964409005.1. GTDB lineage: Archaea > Nanobdellota > Nanobdellia > Pacearchaeales > GW2011-AR1 > CAYPBR01. The sequence continues at coordinate 60,198 of CAYPBR010000002.1, forward strand.
TTTCTTTTTAATGTAATTTAGATATATAAATCTTTCTATTCCATTAGTCCCTTAATAATTTTCTTTTAATTTTATAACTTTACATCTCTTACCCTTCAAACATTCTTCATCTCCATCTTTAGTTATTATAAATAACTTTTCAAAAGGGTATTTTTCAAAATCTATATCTTGTAAATCGCTATATCCATCGCTGAAAAATAGAACTGCCTTACAATCCCTAACATTCTCTTTTATATATTCAAATGAACTTTTATGGGAAGTTCCACCACCACCCTTTAATTTTAAGTTCATAATCTTTTTAAGATTACCATTCTCAATTATACCACCATCATAACATTCGGTATCGTGGCTAAAAAAGTGTATTTTAATTCTTTCTCGGTATGCTTTCGCTAATCCGACAACCTCTGATATGAACGAAATATACTCTTGTTTACCAATACTACCACTTAAATCTATCAAAACACAGATGTCCACTTCTTCTTTCAATTCGTGTGGTAAATATGTTCCGACAGAAATAGATTTTTTGTGGGGGAATGAATACGAATGATTATATGCAATTTGGTTTGTAATAAATCTTTGTAAAATTGTTTTCCAATCAATCTGTTCCTTATGTAAATGTTCACATAATCTTTCAATACCTCTCGGAATATCACCTTTTGTTTTACTTACAATAAGGGCTTCTTGTATTTTACCTAACCAATCTTTTTCTAACTCTGCTCTTTCACTTTGGCTTAAACCACCTTTATTTTTACCTTTCCCATCTTTACCCTCACTATCTTTTATATGCACATCAAAACCATCTCCTATTTTATCTCCCTTTTTCCCATTTTTAGAAATAATATAATAAACCGATTTTTGTTGTTGTATTTTTGGAAATAAGTCATATATTTGTTCTGCTGTCTTTTCACTACATTTTTTTATCGTCTTTCCTTTTGGTATTTTAAACTCATCATTATAGTCAGAACAGATATTTGGTTTTGGTAATGTAAAGTTGTTATTCTTTAGTAGTGTATTTATTGCTAAATCTGTTGCACAATTCCAACCATCTCTATTTCTCCCACCTTGCCTTAATTCAGAAAGAAAAACTATGTGTCCTATTTCGTGGACGATTACACCCTGTAATTCCTCATCTGTTAATTTATCTATCCATTCTTTAATATAATGCACATTTCCCTTTAAATCTACGCCCATAGTATCCTGTGGCATATCCCCTTTCTTTGCTTCGTGGAATTTTAAGAATAGGGACAGGTAAGCGAAGAACGAGTTCCTTTTTTGAATTTGAACCCTTGCCCTTATTATTCTTTCTTCTGTTGTTAATGTCATTTTTTATCTTCCTCTAATTCTTTTATTAATACAACATTCTTTAAATAGGTATAAAACTTTTCTTTAGGTATTCCTAATTCTTTAATAAGTAAAAGAGATTTCCTTTTATCAAAATTCCCATAAATAGAACGCCCACTAAAAAACCAATCTTTAATAAAGTCCCAATCTACTTTTTTTATTTGGTTAATAAATTCAACCTCAAAATTATTTTCATCTACTAAAGAAATATTAATATTAATCCTATGATTTGCACAAGCGATATTCTTTAATTCTGATATATCACATTTCATTCTTGTAAGTTTATTTAGTAATTTAATCTTTTCTTTTGTTGTGTCTTTACCAATCCTCGCAAGAACAAAATTTATTTTTGCCCTATTTACCTTAATCCCATTAATTTTATTTAGAGTATTGAATTTCTTATTTTCAAGTTCTGCAATTATCTCTTTCTTTTTATCTCTTTCAAAAGTAATTTCATATTTCTTTTCCCATTCATCAGTTTCCTCATTTTTTTCTTCTCTTATAAAATTCTTCTCGTTTCTTATTAAATTATCTTCAATACTACCAACATAATTATAATTGGTAAAAAAGGAATAATCAAATATTTTATTAACTTTCTTTTTGAGTATGAATTTTATATTGTTTATTATAACTTCCTTACCATCTATGTTTATATCCCCTATAACACAAACATCTTTTTTCTTAAAATCAACATTCTTTTTCTTTTCTTCTTCCTTTCTCTTTCTTTTTATTTCTTCTTCCTCTTTTTCTTCTTCCCCTCTTTCTTTACTAATTCTCTCTACCCTTTTTCTTATCGCATTTTGAATATTACTTTTATTCAAAAATCTTTTCTTTTTTATATCATTCAGAGATAACTTACCAAACCCCACTAATTTCTTTAGAAAACTTTTTAATAATTTTTCATCTACAATATCTTTATTTACAATCCAAATTTTTTCTATTTTTTCTTCCTCATCAGAATAATGACTATACCCATCTGTTTGAATTAAAATAACTTCTCCACCGACAAAATTAAAATCGTTTGGGAATGTTGCATAATTTGAATATCCAGAACTACCAAAATGTATAGTGTCTACTAAAACCTTTCCTTCTATGATTTGTTTAACCTCACAGAGTAAAGCGTCCCCTATCCCAAATAAATCTTCAACTAAATCATACCACCCACCATCAAGATTTAATGTTTTTTCTTCTTCAAGAATTTCTAAACCTACTTTGATTTCGTCTGTATCTCTACCAACAACATCAATTTTTTCTAAAACTTCGTTTGCTTCCATTTTACGCTTTCGCTTATTCTAACTAATAATAAGTAAATATTAAGGGAAACCCCATTTAACCAATTAAAATTCATTAGAGCCGTCTTATTGGCTAAATGGGGGTATTTTAGAGTTAAGGAGAATACAAAACATATTTATCTATAAAATTAGGATACAATAAATTTCCCGTATTTTTCCTTAAATTTGTCATACTTTGTATCTGCTAAAAAATCCTTTTTGAATAATTTAGATTTTTCTGTGTATGACGACGCCAGACGCCACATTAACGCTACAAATTCGGCACTTTTATTTTCGTCTAAAACCTCGCTGGTTTCCATTATCTTCTCAAAATCTACTTCTTTTCTTTTTTTATCAGCATATCTTTCTGCTAATGCACTAACTAAGAAATACTTAACAGATACTTCTGTAATATTCTTAATCTTTTTTGGATTTTTAATTAAATCCTCAAGGTTAAGTTTCTCTTGTATTTTACAGAAAGACACAAATTCTGTGGCTATACCCTCTCCTATCGCAGATTGACAAATAAGTTGTAATGCGGGATAACCCTTTACATCTTTGATAAGGGTATTCAACCTCTGCCACCCCCTTGGAGTAACGAACTTTTGGTTATCTTTATAATCTACCTTATGAAGATTACTCGGTTTAAAACTTACAAATCCAATAATCCGACTATCAAAATTATTTGGAATTGCGAAGTCAGTAACCCAATCTTCTGCCGTAGGAATTTTAAGTTCTACTTCCGAACCCCTATCTTTAAGTGGGCTTGGTAAGGTATGCGTAAATGCGTTGTCGCTGTCTAAGTTACCTGCCCCTATAATCAACCAATCGTCAGATACTTTTTCATCATTTATAATCCTATCATAGATTATTTTATAACAAGAACTTATTACTAAAGGCGTTGCTAATGATATTTCATCAAAAAATAAAATTCCATCACTTTCTTCTTTTGCTAACAACTTTGCGAAAAATGGGCTTTTCCATTCTATAAAATCCATTTCGCCATTTTTCCATGACGGGATTCCTTTTATATCCGAAGAATCAAACTCTGAGAGCCGTAAATCACATAGGACGAAGTATTTAGAGGGATTATTATAAACTTCCAACTTTTCATCTCTTGTAAGTTTATTCCACTCTTTAAATTCCCTACCTTTCTCTTTTGCGATTTCTTTTGCAGTTTCTCTTATAACAAAACTTTTTCCAACTCCGAAAGTTCCCCAACAAAAGAAAGCTAATTTATGTTTATAATTAACATTCATTAGTGTTTTAAGTTCCTTATGGTTTATTTTAACTACCAATTTAATATATACCTCCTTTCATCTCTTTTTTCAACTTTGATTTATTTTTCATTTTATTTAAATTTTTAATTATTATTTTAGGCACTTCGTATCCTTTTGATTTACACCATTTAAAGACATCTTTTTCTCTTTTTGATTTATTACAACTTCCACAAGCCATAACACCATTTAAAAAACTATTTTCTCCACTATTATTTAAAGGAATAATATGGTCAAAAGTTAAATTTTTCTTTGTTCCACAATAAACACATTTTTTATCCCTTTCTTTTATAGTTTTTAATTCCTTTCTTGTTAATGTGTTTTTAGCTTTTTTCTTTAATGCTCTTCTTTTGGAATGTTTTTTTGTATTTGTTAATCTACCTTTTGGTGTTTGATTATATTCTTTTCTGTATTCTATAATTTTTTCCTTATTATTTTCATAATATTCTTTAATCTTTCTTGTTCTTTTTTCCTTATTATTATGATAATATTCTCTATGTTTTTTATCAATCTTTTCTTTATTTTTTATGTAATATTTCTTATTATATTCTTTAGAATATTTTAAAACTTTCTCTCTATTTTTTTCCACCCACTTTCTATAAGATTTATAATATTTTTCTTTATTTTTTCTTATATATCTTTTGTTGTGGTATGATTGTAAGCATTTCTTCTTGCAGAATTTTCCAATATGATTTCTTGTTTTATCTGTAAATTTATTCCCACAATTTTTACATTTCTTTTTAAGTTTCATCAAAAAATAAGAATACCAACCCTTTTAAATCTATCGGCGAGGTTTATATCTTTTATCTTCTTCTATTTCTCTAACCTTTTGCCCATCTTCAAATATTAACTCTTGAGATTTTCCCTCTCTTGCTTTCTTAACTGCTTTTTCTATTTCAGTTAATTCGTCATCACTAAACGAAATAGACCAATCGTGATTTGATTTAAAGTAATTAAGAAAATTAATTAAGGGCATTTTGAAAGTTAAACTAATAGTGCCTGTTTCAATTTCAGTTTTTTTGTGAAATATGTTTTTTAATTTCATTTTATTGTAAATTTTCTAATATCATTATCTTTTTATACTTTTTCTTTCCTAATTCTTTTTTCTTTTCTTTTAAACTTTTTAATTGGTATAAAATTTGTCTTTGATAACAAGATAAATGTAAATAGCCCCCCCAATCGTTTATGACTTTATATTTAAACTCTATCTGTTTTCCACAATTAGAACATTTACTTTTTCTTTTATTCTTTTTTATTAACATTTTCCTTTATTAAAACTTTGAAGGACAAGATTTAAACCTATCGGTTTATAACTATAAAGACACACAAATTATATATTAAAATCTATGTGCCTACCTATTCTTTTATGACTACGGCGTGAATAGGCACTAACACCTCTTTATTTCCACAACGGGAATATAAATTGGGAGAGGATTTTTCCAAACCCCAAAAAATTTCTCTCTACCTCTCCCGATTGAAAAGAGAGTATGAATGTTTATCTATAACTATATATGAAGATTGTGGTAATAAAATTTAAAATTATTTATTTGCCTTACCAATTTCAAAACTTCCCTCAACAAAATTTAATGTTATTTTCTTAAATTTTTCCCTTTTGATTTTTGGGAGAGAATTATAGAAATCTGTAAATTCTTTAAAATTGTGAAAAGGGGTTTGTGCCTCTTTTGGTAACTTCTTATGTTCCTCTTTCAATTCTAAATCTACTATTATAAATTGTCCCTTTCTTTCCTTATCATCTTCCGTTTCTTTTCTTTCTGTATCCATTTTTATTTTTTACCTCCTTATAATTTTATGAATATGATTATTTTTGAAGTTCGGCAAAAACTTTCTTAAATTCCCCATAATATAAAAATACAACAAGATTAGTTAAATCTTTTTCTGTATGTCCTATCTTGATTGGAAATTGATATTTTAAATTCAAACTTAATTCTTGTTCTGCCCGTTCTTTCAAAATCTTTTCTCTTACTTTTTTTATAATTTCTCTTATTGGTTCTTCCATTTTTATCTTCCCCCTTTCTCACAATTTTCACATTTATCTAAAATATTATTGCCGTCTTTTATAGTAGTAAATTTATCTTTTTCAGTTAAGGTTTTATTACAATAATCACACTTTCTTCTTATTTTAAATTTAAAATCAATATTCCCTTTTTCCTTTTCCTTTTCCAATAAAGATTTTAAACCTTTTATTGTTTCTTGGGTATTTGGATTTTCTGCGTGTTCAAAACCTATCTGTATGTCTGCGTCTTTTTGTTCCATTTTTATTGATATACCTCAATATCTTTTTCAACATACTTTTTGCCTTTTCTTTCCCTGTAATTAATAAATATCTTCTCAAAAAAAGTTGGGTATTGTTCAAAAAGGCATAAACTAATTTCTCTTACATATTTATTATGTTCTCTTGTAATTATTTCTTTAATTTCTATGTTAAGCAATTTATCAATAATGGCTTTATTAATTTTAGTGTTTTTTAATATACTTTTTTCCAAAGATTTCTCAATTTTTTTATATTTTTCTTTAGTTTTTGATAAAGGTTTCTCTAAATCATCTTTAAATTCTTTTTCATACCATTTCTTTAATGCTTTGTTTTCTTCTTCCGTCATTCTTTTTTACCCCCCCTTTTTACTTTATAATTTAATTTAACAATAATATATAACATTTTTTAATCTTTTTACAAATCAAACATTCTTTTTTCTCAAACTTAAATTTTTTCTTGTCTTTATTTTTTTCTAAAATATCTCTAACTTCTTTTTTAAGGTTTTCATCTTTCTTTTTTAAACAATCAATACATAAATACTTTTTTTCTTCTTTAACTGATGTTAATTCCCAATATTTTTTTAATAGTTTTTTTAGTTTCATTCTAAGTTGTAATAAAATTTAATTGTTTAATTTTATGTTTAGTTATAAGTCCTAAAAAAATGTTATGTTCAGAACTTTCTAATAATCTAAATAATAATTTATTTATCTTACTATCGTTTATTTTTGGTAAGTTCAATTCTTTCTTAACCTGTATTTCTACTTCAATTTTATAGTTATTCCAATCTTTTAATTTTTTCATTTTTTATCCCCCATCTTATTTTTCAAACCTCTTTTTACATTCATCACAATAACAAACTATATCAGTATTAAATTGTTCCCCACATTTCCAAAAAATACCATCTTCTTCCATTTCTCCATCTGTCATATAAACCTCTTTTCCACAACCTATTTTTTCATCAAGAGATTTAATAATTTCTTCTTTTATATCCATTTTATAACTCATCTGCAATTCTGCTTTTAATAGTAGTTATTTTTTCTAATTTAACTTCGGAAATACTACCATCTGGGAAATTATAAGTATGATAATAAGCCATAGTTCCATCTTTAAAATTTATTTTGATATTTCCAAATTCACTATCTTCAATTTTTAAAAATTCTTTTCCAATTAAATCTTTTTCTTCCATATTATATTGTTTAAATTGTGGTAATAAAATTAATTCTTCTTAATCTGTCTTAATTTCTTCTTAACTATTTTTTGTAATTCGTCGTCTTTATCTTCTTTATTCCAAATAAAGCCCTCGCCCTCGCAATACTTGTATTCTGCTAAATCAATATTATCACAGATTTCTTTTAATTCCTTAAAATCTTTTTCTTCATAATACGAGTTGTTAAATTCAATATTATAATGATTTTCACTTTCATTATATATTTCATACTCTACCTCAAATAGTTTTTTAAGAAGTTCCAAAACTTCGCCCTTATCTTCTTCATCAAATTCTAAATAAACTCTCTGTAAAATTTCTCTACTCATTTTTCTTGTTTTTTTAACATTTTATAAGGGTAAAGGTTTCTTCAGGGTATTTTAACCCTCTCGGATTAACTCGCTAAAACCTCAACAAGAGTATTTTTTAAACAACTATTACATAAGCCCCTATCCTTTATACAATCATCACATAGCCATTTATCACACTCTCGGCAGTTTTCCTTTAAATCACAACCAAAAGCGTCGTTATCATTACATAAAGGAAATAAGCCGTTATTACAATCATCACAGCATACTATCGGGTTTACACCCCTTTCCCAAAACTCGCCGTCCGTCCATTCAACCCTTTTAATTCTCTTTATGATTTCTTCGGGAACATCACTTAAAACTCTTTTCTGTAAGCCATCAAAATAAATTGTTTCTATTTTTTTATTATCATCTCTCTTAACTGAAATTATATTATAAGAAATTTCCAAAATTTCTCCACTAAATATTTGTGTTTCTTCTGTCATTTTTTTACCTCCTTTTAGAATTTATTAAGGTTAATATTTAACTTTTCTGCAACCTCAAAAAAGTTTCCTCTACAATCCAAAAAAGTTTGGATTTGTTTTATTTCCTCGTCTGTAAAATATTTTCCACTTCTTTGTATAAGTAAATTAATTTTTACTTTGTTAATTCTTGCTTGTTCTTCTTTATCCATTTATCTGTTTTTCCCCTTTCAGTTCTGCCCTATTGTTTAAATGTCGTCAGACAGCACGACTTAAATATAAAATTTATCCTATCGGATTATTTATTTTTTAATCTTCTATTTTTCCAATCAATATTTCTTTTTTCTCTCTACAATCTGGGCAAACAAATATTTTATAGTAATATTTAACATAAGTATATCTTTCATTTTTATCTCCACAATAAACCCAATTATGTTTTTTACAAATTCCAATAGTAAAGCCGTCTTTGTTGTTTAAGATAACTTCTTTTATTTTGTTAAGTTGTGTTTCCATAGTATAATGTTAAAATTGTCCTAATAAGAGTTTTTAATAAATTTCAATTATGACCTCTTTTAGAAAAAGAAAACTATAAATAAGAATTAAAAAATATGTTATTCAACCCCAAAAATATAAAGCCATCATTAAAACATAATGTATTAAATCATCTCTCTTTATATTATATTTATAAGTTTTCCTATATCTATATGATAACCTTGTCCTAATAAAAAACCATTATAGAATTAAACTCACTAATCAAAAAAATAAAGCCCTGTATAGCTTGTTTTAAGCTACACAGAGCGAAGAAAAAGGAAAATGGATTAATACCCCACTATTGAAAGAATAACCTCTTTTTGATTGCCTATAAAACACTTACTTACTTCTTGGACACGGACATCTTTAATCCTTACTCCACCATCTCTATTTATAGCATTTCTTACCCTTTGCCTTTCGGTTAAATCGTGCTGTGCCTGTGGGTATATCTCAACATTATTATTTTCTTTAATAAGTGCTATAACCCTTAATTGCTCTTGTTCGTCGTCTGTTAAAACACAACTATCCTTATAAATAAATCCTTTTGTGTGTTGGTATTCTGTTATATCTGCGTTCCATTTCTGAAAAATCCAACCTCTAAAAATCCGTTGTATTCTCTTTGTTTTTAAACCACCCTTTTTTATAAGGTAATTTATTCTTTTTGTCCTTTGCCTGTTTCCATATTTAGACGGAAATAAAGCCCTTAAAAATTTTAAAGAGATATTCTGCCCGTAGTTGTCGTTTAATTTCTTAACAACTGCCCTAAATTTAATCCCTATGTTTTGCCCTTTCTTACTTCTGCCTGTGGTTAAAATCTGCTTTAACTCGTCAGTAGTGTTTTTATAGCCGATTAATTTTAAATTCATTTCGTTTTAAACCCCCTTTCATCTTGGTTTTTAATTGTGGTATTCTCCACTAAATTATTTATTTTTTTGCTGTCCTTATTTTCTATAAAGTTATATCTACCTTTCCAAATTCTTTTTATATCTTTTATCTTTTCAGAATATCCCTTTAAAGTAGAGGTTATTATAATTGGTTTTATTTTATCTTCTTCTTGTATTAATTTTATTTCTTTTCTTAATTTTAAGATAGCCCTTTTATTTTCTTCTCTTGTCTTTTTCTTTTGCTCTTTATTATATTTATTCTCTTTGTGTGTGCTTCTCTCATATTTTTTATATGTTGGTAGAAATATGTTTTTTAATTTATTCAGCTCTCGCTGTGTCTGTCCTCTTTCCCCTGTGCTTTCCTCGTTTTCCATATTTAACCTATATAAACATACTTTATAAACCTGTTTATCATTTTCTAAAAGTGATAAATTATTTTATCGTCGGTTAAATCCCTTTAAATCTGTTCCTATGATTTAGTAACACTTTTTTCGCCCCTTAAAAATGAATTGCTTTATAAATCCTTTCTAAGTTTTACCTGACCCCTATTTCCTATGGAAAT
>CAYPBR010000003.1:0-23910 GCA_964409005.1 Candidatus Woesearchaeota archaeon
AATAAGAACATTTAGGGGTTTGGACACTCCAGTGAGGGGAAGAACTTTAGGAAATCTAAGATTCGATGAAAAAACAGATCTTTGGTTTGATGCACAAATTACCAGTGGTGGTGCTGGAGCCGCAGTTGAAGTAAATTATGACTTTGTATTATATGCTATCGGAACATAAAATAACAGCTTTCATTATATTAGGAATATTTTTTCTTAGTTTGACTTCTGCTTTAACATTTCAGCAATCTACAGAGGCTAATGTAAAACTTGTTTGTATTAATGCTGGTTATTGTTCTAGTACAACAACCTGTAATGTTTCTGTATTTGCTCCAGATCAAACAACACTATTAGATGCTGTTACAGCAACTCAGGCTGCAACTTTAGGAAGTTTTAATTTTACTTTAACATCAGATCAAACAGAACAATTAGGGGAATATAGTGTTGGAGGATTTTGTCTTGATGGAAGTGTTACAAATGTAATAGATTTTACTTTCGATGTCACTGCCGATGGTCAACCCTTTAATGTATTTCCTACAGAGTTTGCGGTTATTTTATTCTCGTTTTTATTAATTGCATTAGGATTATTCCAAGAAAGATTAAGAATACTCAAACATATTGGAAGTATTTTAATGATAGTAATGGGTGTTCTTACATTATTTCCTGGATATTCCTTTACTAATTGGACAACATTACAGGGTTTGGGTTTAGGAACTGTTTTAATTGGTCTGGGATTTTATTTTTGGATAGAAGATTTTTTCTCTAGGGATAGACAGGAAGAACATTTTGAACAAGGAGGAGGTGAATAATGCTCGAGAATATAGATAAAGCATTCTGGATTAAGTTTTTTGTTCTTTGGATACCATTTGTAATTTTCATCTTTGTTTTCTCTCCATCTCTTAAATGGAAATTATTATTTTCTTTTGGTGGTATAATTGGGATTTATTTAGCACTCATAGGTAAATCTGCGAGGTTACACCGATGATACAGATAGTTTTTATGCGTGGTGGAGAATATAGGAAAGTCTTCATAGATAATAGAAGGGTAACATTCTATTCTGCAGAATTAAAGTTTGTGCCTTTAATAATAGATTTAGATAAGATGAAAGAAATTAAAGATAAAAGAGAGAAATATAATTTATCTGTAGAGGATTTAAGGTTATTATATGAATTAAAGAAATTAAATGATGAGGAGGCCATGTTCAAAGATCTTGTTAAAGATTTCAAACAATCTGGTTGGAAGATGGCATTAAGAAAATGACTTTGATGGATGGCCTTGTTGTTATAGGCATCTTCATCGCCTTTGGATTTTTAATACTAACACACATGAGAAAAAAGAATCCCAATCTTTTGGAAGGATTAAAGAATTGGTTTAGAGAAAAACCAACAATAACAAATCAAGAAAACACGAAAGAAAAAATGGAGCAAATATATCAAGGGAAAAGGTGGGGAATGTAAAATGACAGAAGAACCAGAAATAACACAAGAAATGATTGATGAATTTGAAGAAGCAGAAGCAGAAAAGGCAGCAGAAGCAGACGAAGATAGAATGCAACGAACCCAAGAGTTTCAAGAAGGTTATGGTTATCCTGTCCCTGATGAAAAACACAACCAATTCACATTTCTAAGCAAAGCAGTTGCTGCTGATAACACGGTTCGAGTTACCTATTTAGATAAAGAAGAATTAGGAAGACCTTTATTCAGCGTCAGGTTTTTATTGGATATGGAAGATGTTGCAAACCATTATCTGAATCCTATTGCAAAACATCTTCAAGGAGAGAATAGAATATCAGATTATTTCCTGAAAAAAGTAATGAACATAACAGATTCTGGAATGAGTAAGGAAGGATTTACAATGAACCTAAATGTCACAAGAAAAATGGATACTACCCGGAAGAAACTATCAGAAGCAAGTTTAAAGAATTTGAAAAGGAGGAAGTAATAATGGAAGAAATTGAAAAGTTAAGAAGACAATTATATGATGTAGAACAAAAAATGAAGAAAAAAGCTCTACCACCATTACCAATACCACCATTACCAGTTGAAGTTCCAGAACCAGAAGAAAAATCAAAAACTTCATGGCATAAAAATTTATTTAAGAAGGAGAAATTCAAGAAGCCGAACAAGGTTGCTGTTATCTTCTTAAGAAAAAATGGAACTGCGGAAGCATTAGAAAAAGAAACTAAAAATAGTTTCTTTGAAATATATGGTGAAACATACCACGAAAGAAGGGATTGTACATACTTCATAGGAAAAGATAGAGTTCCATTAGCCGTTATTCCTGAAGGTGGATTTATTCCTTTGGGAACTTCAAAATGGTATGAGAAAAATATGTTAGATAAGTTTCATGAAGCACAGGATCATTTATTGAGGGGGATAAGACACGCTGAACTCGTTAGGACTGGTGGAATGGGAGTAAGTCCAAACGTGAAGAAGATGATTGGTATTGGGTTATTAGTCATGGTTGGTTTGGTCGTTCTTTTTAACTATATATGAGCAAAATAAAGAAAGAACATAGAAAACCTTTTGTATCAGCGAAGCTAATCTTTTATGATTGGGGATACAGAGAGAATATCATCTATAGAGTGAAAGCCAGTTGTAATGATAAGAATAAAGGATTAATGATGATTAATGCTATTAGAAACTATTTCGGAATCAATAATGATGATGAAAAAGAATATGAAGAAATAAGAATCGAAAGAGAAGTCAGAGCCATACAACCTACAGAACCCATAAACTGGACAAAAGATGAGAAAGGAAATATAATTTCTCCTTTTTCCAAGAAATTAAAAGAAGACTTTAAATAGTTCATTTTACTAGTAAAATTTAGGAGCTAGTATCATGGCTAAAAGATTTATGGTTAGAAAAGTTTTCATCAATAAGAAGAACAAACAACTAACTGTTCCCCTTTCTAGGAAAGAAATAAAGAAGAGGCATCCCACTCTTAAATTTGATGAAAATCTTTTTGTCAGATTAGAATTCTTGAGGAGAAAGAAAGATGGTAACCGCAGCAGAACTTAGACAACGAACAAGATTGCAATTAGCGAGAGCACAACTCCCACAACTCCAACCCACAATAATAGATCCTTCCATAGTTACTAGACAAGAGAGAGAACAACAAATACAACAAGATATTTCTAGAGTAGATAGTGATATTAAAATTGAGGAAGAAAGATTAACAAATTTAAGCCAGAGTTTACAAAGATTAAGGGAATCTGGAACTTCTACTTCTGCAGAAAGGGGAGCGATTGATGATCAGATAGGAGAACAAAGAAGATTATTAAAACAATTAGGAAAGGCGAAAGCAAACATTAGAGCCGGTTTTACTTTTGAAAGTTCAGTTAGTAGAGCAACACAAACAGTTGTGTTTGAAACAAAAAGATTGCAACTATTAAGAAAATTTAAGGATAGGCCACAAGTGGCGATACCAACACCAACAGAAAGAGCTCTTGGAATATCTTTACCAACAAGTTTAAGGGATCTTCCTCCTGAAGAAGTTATAAGAAGACAATCAATTCTACCAACACTACCACGACCCCCATCGATTGTTAGGGCTGCCCCAACATTTCAAGAACAATTTCTACGAGAGATAGAAGAAAGAAAACCAGAATTAAAGTTTGTTCCCGAAAGCAATTTAAAAACAGGAATACAAGCAATTCTTGGGGTTGGATTAGGAACTCTCTCCTTTTCTAAAGCAAAAGTACAAGGACAAATATCAAGATTAAGAGATATTGAAGGAAAAAGAATATTTACAGACGAACAAGCAAAAGGATTAACAGATATTGGTTTTGAAGTTGCAGAAGGTTTTGCTCTTGGAGCAGGAACAGGAAAAGCATTTACATTAGGAAAGGGGGCATTCCTTAAAACACTTTCTCCTGCTATAAAAAATAGTCCTAAATTTAAAACGATAACGAAAGTTGCAGATATTACTCTTTTAGCGGGGCTCGGGGCTGTGGAAGCGAAGAGATTAAATCAAGTAGCAAAGACACAGGGAGTAGATCAAGCAATTATAGAAACTATTGGTCTAGTTTCCTTTGGAGCTGGTTTTACTAAAACAGGTTTAAAAGCAGATCCTGTCGCAGAGAGGGAGTTTAATGAATTTATCTCTACATTTAGAGAATTTGGTGCGAAAGGAAGAAGAGGAGAATTATTACCAAAACGTAGAAGAAGAAAGAGGGGTGAAGTTCAAGTTCTCGAACAATTAACACCAGATGATGTTGAAAAAGCCGAAGCAATAATTAGTGAAGTTGAAAAGAGATTGCTAAGACAGAAGGATCTTAAAGGACAATTAAAAGTATTAGCAGAATTGAAAAAAGGAATAAAAACCCCCGAAGCTAGAAAGAATTTTCAAGATTTTGTATTATCCTTGATAGAAAAGGATATATTGAAAGTTCCTAAAGTAGAAATTGCTCCGGGTGTTGAAATCAAAGTTGCTTTTAGAGAAGCCCCACCTTTTGAAGTAACAGCATTTAGAGAATTACCGAAAGGTTCTTTTTTGAATCAACAGCGAGTTGCTAAATCTAAACTTAAAAGTGGTGTTAGTATAAAAATATCAAGTATTCAAAGAGATATTGGAAAACAAAGAAGTAAATTATTGTCGTTGGTTTCTCAAAAAGCTTCACAAAAAATAATTCAAAAAGAAAGATTAAAATTAAAGGAATTACAAAAAGAAAGATTAAAACTTAGAACACAATTAGTACAAGTTTCAAAATTGAAGTTGAAAGAAGTATTGAAACTAAAACCATTACTAAAATTAAAACCAAGACCCAGACCAAGAATAAGATTTTTTGTTCCTCTCCCTTTTCCTGGATTAAAACCAAAAATCAAGAAGAAGAAATTGATAAAAGTTCCTTTAAGAATGGGGGGATATAATGTATTTGTAAAAAGTAAGGGAAAATTCAAAAAGGTTAACATAAATCCCTTAAGTAAAAAGAAAGCCCACGATTTGGGTTCTTGGCTAGTTGATAGATCAACAGCGAGAACCTGGAAAAGAAAGCAGATTGGATTCAAAGCACAAAAACCAATTTTGAAAGTTCCTTCAGCTTATTTCAAAAAAACTAGAATAAAATATAGAGGAAAAAAGATTAAGGGAAAAGTTCAACCATTAATAAACTTAGGAATTGAAAAGAGGAAGTTTGCCATAGATACTCCCAGAGAAAAGAAACAATTATCTACTGCTCGTGTTAGGGCAGATCTATTGAGAAAACTCGGATTAAAGAAACCAAGAAGAAGACCCACAACGAGATTAAAATCAACTAAATTAATTAGATTTAAAAGAAGATGACAAGAGATAATTTTTTGAAAAGGAATAAAGGCGTAATAAATAGAGTCATAAGAACTAGATTAGCGAAGACAAAGAGAATTATTCACGGAACAAGAGCACAAAATGCCCAATTACCAAGATTCTTAGAGAGAAAACCTACGATTGATTTTGATGTCTTTGCGAGGAATCCAGATCTTGCTGCTCATGGTATGGAAAGAGCATTAGATAAGAAATTTAGGGGGGATTTCTTTGGGATCAGAAAAGGAATAACTGAAAGATTAAAAGTCAGGAAAGTTTTTGCTAAAAAAACGGGGCAAACCGTTGTTGATTTTTCTATTCCAGATAGAGTTGTGACAACTAAAGCAATCAGAGGGAAAAGATTTGCCACGTTAAAAGACCAGTTTGAAAAAGCAAAAGATAATTTAAGAAAACCAGAATTAAAATTCAGGGCTGATAAAGATAGAAGTTTAGTTCGAAGAGTTAGAGAATTTGAAAGATTGAGAAGGAGGTTTTTATAAAATGGTAAAAAGAAAGAAAAAAGATTTGTTTGAAAGAATCTTTTTTGGAAAAGTGAAAAAGGAAAAAGTTAGAAAAGTAAAAATGATTAAAGATTTAAGGATAAGTCCAATGGAGATAAGAAAAAAATTAATGACTACAAGAGAAAGAACAGCTCAAAGAATTTTAGATAGTCCATTCGCTTCTCCAATAGAAAAAGCTAGAGCAAGGAGGGTTTTATTAAAATGAGCAAAAGAAGTAAAGTTCCAAAATGGATTAACAGGGAAGAAGCAAAACCAGTAACAGAGAAGGCAAAGAAACTTTATAATAATCCCATGAATTTCGAACATAGAGATGGAAAAAGACCAAGACCAGCACAGAATAAGGGTAGATTTGAACAAGGTGGTTGGGCAATGATGAAATCTAGGAGGTCTGGAGGATGATAAATAATAAAGGACAAATAATTGGTTTTGCGTTACTCATTGCTGCATTCATATTCATCTTAATAGCATTTGCTTTGATTCCTATTTTCAAAGATACCTTAGATGATGCCAGAGATACAACCTCATTAAATTGCAGAGGGACATCGACTTTTAATGAAACAGCATTCCAAGATGATACAGATAATAGCACTGCTCTAGCTAGATTAACAAGAAGACCGACTTGTTTTATAACGGGAATAAGTCTGGTTTGGTTTGAACTGGCTTTCTTGTTTGCTGTGTTCATGTGGTTATCAAGAAATTGGATTAAGAAAAGGAGGAGAGTAAGATGAAGAAATTAATGTTGTTTGTTTTTGTGATTCTATTAGTTGGAACTGTTAGTTCGTTTGAGTTTGATAATATCAAGAACTATGATGAAGAAACAAGAACAATAGATATAAGAAATTCTATATTGGGTATTCCTTTCTTACAATTAGGAAAGGTAGCAGAAATTCAACTTAATACTCCTTTAATTTTTCAAGTTCCAAGAGGTTATCAAAAGGTTGCTGAATTTACAGTTACAAGTCATACAGATTATTCTGATGCGTTTAAAGAATTAGAATTGTTTGATAAGAGAGATAGCAATAGAAAATTCATAAGGAGTTATGATTATAAATCTAAAATAATAACACAAGTTCCAAATTACATAGATTCCTGTGGAGATGTTCTTAATGAGAATGGAACTAAAGGATATGGTTGCGATAAGATTCAGAATGGTTTTAAAAATAAAATTACTTGGAAAAAATTAACTCTTGCTGATTTTAAGAAGGATGATGTAGTAACTATTGGAATATTCACAAAAGTGGAGAAGGGAGATAAAGTTGAATGGATACCTAATTTATTTGGGGTTAGAATAGATGAATGGGCAACATGGACAGAAAATTTAAACACAGATATTATTTCTTATTATAGACTTAATGGAACTTCAGGAGTTGTTTTAGATGCTTTAAATAATGGAACTAATGGAACAAATAATGGAGCAACAAGAGGTGTAGCTGGAATAATAAATAATTCATTTGATTTTGAAAGAGATGATTTAGATAATGTCACTATAGCTGGATTAGATTTAGCAGGAATTGATCTAACTATAAATGCTTGGACATTACCTGAAAGTGTAACTGCAGCTACAGTGTTTACTATTTTAGGGACACAAGTAACAGGGGGTTATGCTTTTGGACATTTTGCAACAGCATTATATTTTGGTAGGCATGGAGAAACAATTTGTGTTAGTTCTGGAGCTGTTAATGTTGGTGGAGGTTTTGAAATGGTTAGCGTGGTCTATAATTCTTCGGGAGCTAACTTTTTTATTAATGGTACCTTTGTAGACACTGTCGCTTGTTCTTTTTCTTTCGTAACTGGAAATGGATATTATATTGGACAATTTGCAACAAATGATGGAGCTTACGATGGAAGAATAGATGAATTAGGACTTTGGAATAGAAGTTTAACTCCTTCAGAACTTCTTGATTTATTTAATAATGGAACAGGAATAACATTTACAGAACAATTTCCTCCAAATGTAACTCTAAATTTTCCTTCAAACGGAACAGAATCTGCAAATACAACACTTGTTTTTAATGCAACTTTAGTAGCTGGAGGATTAAGTACATTAGATAACGCAACTCATACAATCTTTTTTGATAATGGAACAATATTTAATCAAACAACAATAAGTATATCTGGAACAACAAATTCAACTAATTTAACAGTAAACCAGATCCCCTCTGGAGATTTTGAATGGAATGTAGAAGCTTGTCAAACTACAGGAGAGTGTTCATTAGCTCCAAATAATTTTACTTTTACCCTAGGAACTATTATAGGAAATATAAATTTTCAAGCCACAACATTTGAAACAGCTACAGAATCATACTCTCTTAATATAACCCCATTTAATTCAACAACACCAACTAATGGTTTATTAACCTGGAATGGAGAAGAAACTACTGCAACAATAACAGATTCAGGATTAGACAATTTTTCATTCTCTGCTACAAGACAAACTTCTGTTGTAGGATCTACAATAGTTGATTTTAATTTTACATGGGATTTAGGGGCCATTTCGGAATCTGCATCAGATAATCAAACAGTTAATGAACTATTATTCCAACTTTGTAATTCAACAATTTCTACAGAATTCATAAATTTCTCTTTTAGAAATGAAACAGTAAACGAAGAATTAGTAAATGCCTCAATAAGTTTTTCTACATGGATTTTCTTTCTTGGAGATGGTTCAACCAATAAAACATTAACTTTCTCTAATGCAACAGAAAATTCAAATTATGCCTTCTGTTCTTCTGCGGTAAATGATACTTTATTTACAACGAGCACTATAGCATATACAAATTCAATAAGCCAACAGAGAATATTCGAACCGACATTATTAACTTTAACGAATATTACAGACGCCAGAGTATTATTTTTGCTTCCAACAGTTGATGGTTTGTTCTCAACATTTAGAACAGAAGACACTCTTGGAAATACAATCATAGGGGCTGTTGGAACTATTACTAGAATTTTGAATGGTGTAACTGTAGGAATCACCTCTGATTCCACGGATGGTTCTGGATTAGTTATTTATTTCCTAGATCCAGATATAACTTATACCGCAATATTTAGTGCCTCTGGTTTTGTGGATAATACATTTTCTTTTGTACCTACGACAGATTTAAGAACAGTTATTATGGGGAGTATTAGTGCTCCTCCAGGAGGATCTAATATTTCTTTGGGATTGAGTTTTAATATTACCCCAACCAATGCTACTTTAAATAATGGAACAGATGTAACATTCCAGTTTAATGTTAGTAGTTTTCAAACAGTGACATTTATGGGTATGAATATTTCTAATGGAACTGCTACTTTATTATTGGTTAATCAGACGAGTAATGGATCGATCGAAGGAACAATAAATACAGGAACTAACAGAAGTTTTATAGGAGTATTCACAATAACAGCAGGAAATGAAACTATTATAGTTACAAGAACATGGATTATTGAACAAGGATTTATAGGTGATTATTCCATCTTTAATCAATTCTCTTTGTTTATTGATTATGGTTTCAGAGATTTCATAAGATTGTTAATTGTCATAGCAACTCTTGCTATTATTATGATCTTCATGTCCAGAGAAATAGGAATAGATGAAGAAGTCAAAATGGTTGTAGGTATATTAATAGTCTGGGCATTTAGTATTGTAGGTTGGTTAGACACTGGGATTGCTCTCGAAAGCACTTCATCAAATATTAATAATTTAACACAATTTAGTAATCAATTTGGAATTGCAATACTTTCAACTGTTGCGGCCAGTTACTTTATATTAAGGAGGGTCTTTAGACAAATATAATGGGAAAATTAGTAAGTTACATATCAATTTTATTAGCAATAGATTTATTGTTCTTAGTTACTGGACAGTTGAGTGTTAATAGTCCGACCTCTGCAATAACGGGTGCTATATTAAGTCCAGGAACAATAACTTCAACTCAATGGTGGGTCATATTAATTACGGGCGGAATTTCCTTGTTGACTGTTGGAGCGGCTGTGGTTGTAGGTGTCATATCCAGAAGTTTTGAATTAATTATATTCATTCCAATGGCAATCGCTCTTGCTGCTTTGGTTGGTGATTTTGCTACGGTATTTGCTTACCTTGCAAGTTTTAATATAGTATTAGCAACCTTAGTTATGACCCCAATTATGGTTTTGTTTGTGATAACAATAGTTGAGTGGCTTCGTGGAAAAGATTAGTCATTAATAAAATAAAATGACAAAAAAACAAAATGCCAAGCTGTGAATTATTAGATTTTCGGTGTATCTTCGTGAATGAGATAGTTGGAAGTGCATTCTTAGCTGCGATTCTGGCAGCAATTATATTTTTCATATTTGCTGGAAAGATGAAGATTGGTTTTAGGGTGACTTTTGTTTTAGCCATTCCTGTATTATTGATTATTGGAACTGCAATTTCTGGTTTCCCAATCCTATATGCTTTCATTACAATGTTAGTCGGATTAATGTTGGCCGTGATAGTTCAAAAGTTAATTGGGAATATTAGATAATTAAAAATTTATTAGAAGACTTTAAATAGTATTGTTACTAGTAAAAATAAGAGGAGTTTTTATTATGGCAAGTTTCAAAGCTGACGGAAAGATGATCTTTATGATCTTTGTTGGACTTATTATTACTGCAGTATTTATAGCGAGTATTGCTGATTCGGTTTCTGACCAAACTTCATTAACTACTTTGACAAATGGCACATTTACAAGTGCTGCGGTTAATAGTTCTGTTACTCTTCCTGGAAGAGCAAATACAACTACTATTACCATTGTAAATGCGAGTAATGCGAGTCAAGATTTCTCTGCCAACTTTACAGTTGATACGTCGGATGCTCAAGGAGTCTTAGGTGTTTTTTTAGTTACTAGAGATGTGACTGGTGTAGGTTTTCCTGCAGTATCAATCAATGTAAGTTATACATATGAACCATCTGGGTTCCTTCAAAATAGTGGAGCTAGAAATATTGCAGCATTGATTGTGATTATGTCGGCATTGGCGATGGTTGTTTTCGTCGTTGTAATGATATTTAAGTTTGGATCTATAAGAGAGTTGACGGCTACTTTTAATCGAAGGAGATCTAGATGAGCTTTCTCGATCTGATTAAAGAAAGTTTTAGTGATCGTTCAGAGAAGAGAAGAGAAGAAAAAGAATTAGTTGATAGAATCCGTCTAGAATCAGAAGTTCGAAGAAAGGAAATTTTAGAAGAAGAGATCAGGAAAAATATGCTTGAACTCACCATAGGAAAAGCTAAGAAAGATGCTGCTGAATTATCCGGGTTAAAAAAGCATCGTGCCGAAAACAGATTGAGAAATTTACAGAATCCACAAACACAAATGGGAATTTTTAGTAAATTGTCAGAATATACTCAAAGAAATATTGCCAAGAGGGAAGAAAATTTAAGGAGAACCGAGGAGAACAAGAGGATGGTAAAAGAAGGTGTCCAATCTCCTCAAGGAAGAAAACCCTTTTCTCCTACGAGGTTATAATGGTTAAAGTAAGTCAATTAAGGAAAAAGTTTTTAGAAAGGATTAGGAAAAAAAGGCCTGTTGGAGTAAAACTTAAAGGATTAGGAAAATCTTGGAATCATCCAAAAAAGAGGGGACTAATATAATGGTGTTGAAATCATACAGATTAAAATTTAAGAAGAAGGGTAAGAAAAGAAAACCAGTTAAGGATTTAGTGACTGGTGGTGTTACTGCAATTATTGGTATAGGATTATTATCTGAAACTGCCAGGGCGGTGAGTAGAGTTTAAAATGGTGTTGAAAAAAGAAAAATTGGTGTTTAGGATCAGGGGTGTTAAACCTACTAGATTTAGATTCAGAGATAATATTCGTTTGGGCTTCAGAAACAACAGGGTTGTAGAAGTTACGAAGTTCAAGGAAACTAAGAGGGGGAAAAAATAATGGTAAATAGAGTAAGAAGAGCGGTCAGGAGAGTTGTGAGAAGGAAAGTTCGAAGGGCCGTCAGAAAAGCTGTTAGGAGAAAAAGAAGATAATATAGCTAGGATAGCTAGGGGAAAATTTATATAGTTCAATCACTTTAAAAAAAGATGAAAAATATGGTGATCAATAAACTTTTCATTGTTTTTCTTGGTATCTTAGTTATTTCTAGTGGTGTATATGCTTTTTTTATTTTCGATTATAATAGAACAGTAGATTATCAAGTTATTGGAGCAAAGGGTAATTTAACAATTTCTGTAGATTTAACAGATCAAATTTTTAATGTTAGTGAAAATTTAATATTATCACAAAATCTTTCATTACTTAATCAGAATGGAGCAGCCATTTTTCTTTATTCACTGACAGAGAACATAACAGGTGTAGAACCAGGTTGTAATGCAACAGGGGATATTTCATTTGTATTAGAAAAAGGAGTTCAAATACCTGATGGAACAAACTTTACAATGAATCCGGGATTTAATAATTTTAATTTCAACGTAAGTGCAGTTAATAATAGAGTATGTCCTCAAAATATAAGTGTAACATTAGATTTTTCTGAGATTTTAGTTTAATAGGTAACTTAGGTTAGTGAACTTAGTGAACGATAGATATTTAAATAGAAAGGAATTTAATAAGGGACGATGGAAACGAACGAACGAACGACACGAGAGATTTCTTATTTTAAAGATAATAACATAGCTGTGCATATTGAAAAAAATAATAGCCGGTTTTATAATGGACTTATTCTCGAGTTTGAAGGTGATATGTTAATTCTCGATGATGAAAAACTTGGTGCTATTCCAATCTATCTCATAGAAATTAAATTTATAGAGAAGAGATTAGAAAAATGAAAAAAGAGTTGGATACAGATGTATTAGGTTTTAAAGAATCCAGAACCTTTAAACATATTTCAGATTCAAAAGATAGTAGGGTTGCTTCTAAATTAACGGATGATGATTTTAAGAAACTAGAGAGAGGACAAGAAACAGATTTGGAAGGAGAAGTGGAAGATAACAAGGATAGATTATTAACCGCTTACAAAAACATAGTCGATATTTTAAAG
Organism: Candidatus Woesearchaeota archaeon; assembly: GCA_964409005.1. Classification (GTDB taxonomy): domain Archaea; phylum Nanobdellota; class Nanobdellia; order Pacearchaeales; family GW2011-AR1; genus CAYPBR01. Next base: position 12,770 of record CAYPBR010000003.1, read on the forward strand.
GAGTATCTTGATATAAAGAAAGAATATTATAGTATTATTGCCTTATGGATTATCGGGACTTATTTCCATGATAAGTTTCCGAGCTATCCTTATTTATATTTTAATGCTATGAAAGGTTCTGGAAAGACCAGGACAATAAATCTCATAACTTGTTTAAGTCATGAAGGATCTGTTCAAAATTCCATGACGGAAGCAGTATTGTTTAGAACAAAGGGAACTTTAGCTATTGATGAATTTGAAGGTGTAAGTAAGAAAGGGAGTGAAAATTTAAGGGAGCTGCTTAATTCTGCTTATAAGAAAGGGGTTAAAGTGAAGAGGATGAAACAGAAGAAAACAGATGAAGGAACAGAACAGGTGGTGGAAGAATTTGATGTGTATAGGCCTATTGTTTTGGCTAATATTTGGGGTATGGAAAACGTGCTAGGAGATCGGTGTATTTCTCTGATTTTAGAGAAAAGTAGCAACACGACGATTACCAACTTAATTGAGATTTTTAGGGAAGAAAAAATAGTGGTTGAAACTATCAAATTATTAGATTTAGTGTCGTTAGTGTCGATGTCGTTTCATATAGGAAGGTATAGAGAATGGAATAAATTCATTAAGTTAAAAACAAGTAACAACACTAACAACACTAACAACACTAACAACACTAACAACACTAACAACACTAATCCCTTTGAGATCATTAATTTAATGGATTTAAATGGTAGAGAATTAGAATTATCTCTCCCGATTTGTCTGATTGCAAACGAGATTTCTACAGATTTGTTAAAAGAAACGACACTAACTTTAAAATCCATTTTTTCTCAAAAAAAAGAAGAAGAATTTACAGAAAATTATGATGTTTCTTTATACGACTACGTGTCCCAATATCCTGAAAAAAGTTGGGTTTCCATGAACCAAATAGTTAAGGATTTTAGGGAGTTTTTGGATTCAAATGAAGAGTGGATTAACAGCAAATGGATGGGTAGGGCTTTGAAGAGATTAGTCCTAGTAAAAGAGAAGAAAAGAATGGGTAGAGGGAGATATTTCATACTAGATTTAGAAAAAGCACAAAAAAAGATAAAGATGTTCAAATGACCCAACAAAATGTATATGATGTATTGAAAAGAAAAAAAGATTGGTTAACAAGCAAACAGATAGCAGCAGTTCTCAAGATAAGTCCCGGAAATGTCTCAGTTTCTTTAAACAAGCTCTTTAAACAAGGACTTGTATTAAGAAAAACGGAAAGGTCAACAAAGGGGTTATTTGGAGGGTTTGGCTATATGCCTTATCTATGGAGGATAAAATGAGAGAAAGCTCGAAATTAAAGGGGAAAACCCATCAAATTCAAGGAACAGAAAACAGAACACAATGGAAATAGAACTACCAAACCGCTATAAAATAAATAAGAAGGATGAGAAAGAGATGTCAAGGAAATACAAAAACCTATTATGGTATGCTTTTTGGCTCATCATAGGTATGATCACAGGATCAATCATAAGGTTTTTTATATTTTAAATGAAAAAGAAAAACTTAGTAGATAGCAGATTTTGGTTAATTCCACCAGAAATATACGACTCCCTTAACAAAGAGTTTAAATTTGATTTTGACCCTTGTCCTTATCCTTTCAAAAGAGATGGAATAGAAATTGATTGGGGAAAATCTAATTGGGTTAATCCGCCTTTTAGAAGAGCAGATGCTATGAATGGACATGGGCCGACAGCATTTGTTAGAAAAGCGATAGAAGAACAGAAAAAAGGAAAAACTTCTGTTATAATTCTACCTGTTCTTTCTATGTTAAATTTATTATTTGAAGCGGGGGCAGAGATTAGGCCTGTTGGAAGGGTTAAATGGATTGATGCTAAAACTGGAAGGCCTTGGAATCAAGCATCAAATTGTGCCTTATTTATATTAAAAGGAAAATCAAAATGAAAACAAACCACACACTCCCCCTAGAAATAAGCAAGGTTTTTAGACCAACCTCTTTTTTTCCAAACTTATTTCAGCCCGAGCTTTCATTTCATATCACACCTGCTCGGGTAGGGGGAGATTTAATATTGGCAGAAGAAAATCAACAGCTCGGGGTGGGACTCTCTTTTCCTCGTTAGATTTTAGGGGAGGATATATTTTTAGCTGTCAAATATATCCATAAAATCCATTCTCCTTCTTCTGCCCATGTTACCACTAAAAAATAGATTTCACTATGGTTATTTTAATGAACAAATAATGATATATTTATAAACCTATAAAACTATAAGATTATATGAAAATAAAAGAGATATACACAGAGAAGTTTTTAGATAGAATTTCAGGCAACCATTATTTACTTCATAAAGAAGTAGAAGAATGGACACCAAGAGATTGGGATAATTGGGCAGAATTAACTATTGCTATAATGAAACTTGTTAAGTTAGAAAGAAAAAAATTGAAATGACATACACAACAATAAGAGTTAGAATAGTTGAAAGAGATTGGATTGAAAGATTGAAAAGAAAACATAAGTTAGCAGATGCTTCAGAAGTCATGGAAAAAATCAAGAAGATGTTTTATAGATTAAAACTAGAAGAGGAGATACGATGAACATTTTTGATATTATTTTTCATACACTTTTATTGTTGATTGCATTAATTAGTGCTATACAAGGTACAATTCTTTCCTTTAAAGGATATATTAGCCTCGCTTTATTATCTTATATCTTAGCAATTTTGATAATGATATTTGATAAATTATACTCAATTAAATAAACAAGAAAACGAAAATGAACCAAAACTTCGAAGACATGAAGATTTCAGATCTCAAAAAACTGTACGAACAATACAAAGCCCAGAACCCAGAAATAAAAACAGCCCAAGAACTTTTAGAGGAGAAAATTGAAGGAGGAAATGTAGAAGTTCCTGAAGAGGAATTTGATTACACCCACAGATAAAATGACTAGTCACTATGGCGTTGCTATCCTTTTATTATGGATTTTTATTAATTTTGTTTTATTTTTTATTAGTGGAAATCTTTTTGTGTTGGTTTTTGGATTCACCTTGGCTCTACTCATCTCATTTCTTGCAGCAAAATTAGATTCAATAATAGAAAATAAAATGGAGGAAAAATAAAAAATGGAATCACAAGATATTTTAGAACTTGAAGAAGGCACGAAAGAAATCGAATTGTTAAAGCCAGAAAAAGTGAAGATTGTGAAAGTTACTGTTGAGGAAGTCGGTGATAAGAAGAACAAGAAGTTAATCTGTTCTGTTGATCACTCAGGCAACCCAGATCCTATCCAGATTTCGAGAGTTAAGTATGAAGTGAAAGGAACTTTGAAAACAGTTGGTCTGTGGGTTAATCTTGACGAAGACAACAAGATTAGAAAAAACTCTGCTTTGTCAATGCTGATGAACTTCTTGAATGTGAAGAAGCCGATTGAACTAGAAGGTAAGGAAATAGAAACGATAACAGAAGATACAGGATACTTGTGCTTGAAAGCTTACTAAAATTGTCCGGGGCGAATGAAAGCCCCTTTTTATAATCACAAAATGGTAAAAATAAGAAAAAACAACGAAGATAAAATACATATGACTTCAGATGGAATACTCATAGTTAATGGTGTAGAGTATGTTGAATTTAGAGTAATATCAAAAAAGATAGATGGTATAGAACACACAGATAAAACAACTTATAAAAAGTTTGATAGGAAGGAGTTCAATAAAAAAGTAAAATTTATTGCTGATAAGATTGAATTTACTTTAGATAAGAAAGAATTAGTTAAAGAGTTAGTTAAAAAACAAGCAATAAATGAAATAAACAAATTATATGATTTGTTAAAAGAAAATAAAAAATCCATAATTAAAAAACAAGAAGGATGTATAGGAATAAAGATTGGTTCTGGAAAACCTAAAACAGGAGGAAGATATATTCAATTAATAGAATAAAATGATAAACATAAAAGAAAAAGTTAAATATGAATTGTGGGAATGGTTTCAACAAGAATTCAAAGGGTTTGATAATCCAGGTGCAGATAAGGTTTTAGAAAAAGCAATAGACCTCACCCTCGCCGAAGTCGGCAAGGAGATTGATGATGAAACTGATATAGTAAAAGATATTCATGCCGAAGTTGATAATCAATTAGATGTTTTAAGAGATGATATAAGGGATAATGTTGAAAGTGTTGGTGTTGATGGAAAAGCATTCTCTAGAACTTCTGATATAGATAATTCTATTGATGCTAAAGAAAAGGAGATAAAAGAATATTTCAAGGAAAAGTTAGAAGAATTGAAGAAAGAACTAAAACAAAAATTCGGAATAAAATGACAAAAGAAACACTAAGCGATAATATAGATGGATGGCTTAAAGATTATAATGACATGGGAGAAGAGTGGCAAATACCCGAAGATAATTTTGATGTATTAAAGGATTATGTCAAAGAATACATAAAGAAATTGAATGAAATGAAATTTTATAATACCTGTAAATGTGAATCTTGTAAAGATAGACAATGGGTTATCGATGTGAAAGAAATTGACAAACTCGCAGGTCCTGCTTTAATTCATAATCCTGATGAAGATTCTCGAAATCGAAGGAGTTTGTTTAGAAGTCGGCATCAGGACACGCCAGAGGGAGCAAACACCTCTGGCACTTCTGATTCATGTGCGAACTGTGGACATGAAAGAATAAGTCATTCAAGACCAGATGGAAGTTGTGTTGAAGGAACTTGTTATGCTAATTTTAAATGTTGCAAGAAATTCAGGGCGAAGTCAAAATGAAAAATGAACATATGGATGATAGATGTTGTAGGGATTGTATAAAATATAGTTGTAATTATGTTATAACTAATGAAAAAAAAGGACATAGCTGTCCTTGTGGTTGTCATATTCTGGGCTCAAACAAGGAGGATAAGAAATGAAAATTATATGGTTCAATATGATGGCATCTTTTGTAATATCTTTAATCGGTGTTGCTATGCCTAATTATGTTTGGAAAGAAGGGTTTTATATTTTTATTCTTATTTGGATAGTTCTTAATCAGATTAATAAGGAAAAATCAAAATGAAAACAGAAACACAAACCGCTTTGAAAAAATTTAATATAGGAGTTTTTTTAGAATCTTTAACCTTTGGATTCTTTTTACTTTTATTACTTCAATTATTCTTTATAATGGTTGAACCCATATTTGCTTTATTTTTAAAATGAAAATCCAAACAGAAACACAAATCACCGAAGAGAATATTAAAGGTTGTAATAAATTTGAGTTCTTTGAAAGAATGGAACATGCTGGACATACTTGTGGTGATAATAGATTACATGAGAAAGGAGATATACCAAATTTATGTAAAAAGTGTTTTGGGAGAGTTGAAGAACACAAAGCATCATGCCAGAGGTTTTTGGGGTTTTTGGAAGATTATGAGATTAGAATACCTCATAAGATAGAAGATGAATGTCCTAAATGTAATGAAAAATATTCAATATCTCCTATAATAAATGAAGATAAAATTGAATCAAAAATCATCGACCTGAAACAAGCAATTAAACTCTACGAGGAGGCAGGAATATGAGTGATTTTGAGATAGGGATTAATGATTATAAGTCAATAGGAAAAGGATATACTCTAAAGATAAATGGTAGGATAGTTAGAGGTGATATTGAGAATTTAGAAAATGTTATTAAAGAAATAAAAAAGTATCTTCGGTTGAGATTTAAAGAAAATTTAAGATGACTAAACTTGAAAAGCGACTACAAAAAGTTCCAAGACGAATCGCATCAGCGATACGATTTTACGAGAGGAAACTATCCCCCGAAGTTTTGGAAGAATGCGAACACGCTAAAGGAACAGAATACTATGTTGACTTATTATTAGAGAAATACAAGGAGATGTTTAGAAGATGAAATATATTGAATGGATTTTAAATGGTTTACTTTCTATGTTTGTATTTCTTCTTATTATCTTATCAAATCTTTGGTTTCCTGTTTTTGTTGGAAATGAATTAGTTTTCATAGGACTTTTAGTTTGGATTTTGTTGAATCAAAGGAATGTTTGGGAGGAAGATTAAATGAAAGAAATAAAAGATTGGAACAAACAAGTTAAATCAATGGGTTTAAAATATAAAATAGTAAATCGGAGATTTAATCTTTTCCTAAAGATATATTTAATCCTTACATTATTGGCCTTTGGAATAACAATTTTCTTGTTAATTAAATATGGGGTATTGGATAACCTAGATTTTCTTAAGGATCTTCTAGGACAATATCTCGAAAGAGCCAGAGAGGGCGGATTATGAAAAAACCATTATTAAGATTTAAAAAACAAGGACTAGATAGACACAGAATAGATATTTATTATGTTTATAACCATGAAGATGAGTTTTTAGGAGTTATCAATAGATCAAGAGTTGGAATGTTTATGCACTGGATATTCTGTCCACAAGAACAAACATATTATACAAATGGATGTATGAAAGAGATTGTTGAATTTATAACTAAACTTTATAATAAAAAATGAAACAACGTAAGGCCTATTATTCCAGGAAAGCAGGGAAGATCGTAGCAGAAGGCAAGAGAAATAATAAGACGATTTATTTGTTCACAATTCCCTCTATTCCAAACATCCTAAAATCGTCATTATTCACAGAGGAAAAAAAGACCAAAATCATGGAAAAATACCAGTCGTTAGATATAATCCAGGATAAACCCCCCAAACAGTCAGAAAAGGTTCGTTCAATAAATAATATGCGAACTCAAGAAAATGACGACAAGTTAGATGATTTCGATCCTGATCATTTAATAGAAGAGATAAAGGAGGGAAAAAAATAAAATGGATACTTATGATATTGGATTTTGGTTAATAACTTGGATGATGTTAGGACTTTTAGGAATGGAATTAGTAGGTGGTTTTTATTGGTCGTATGTTTCAATACTTTCGGTAATTTTATTTATAGCATATTTTGTTTATATATTTTTTATCTATAATAAAAAACTTAGAGAGAAAAAATCAAAATGAAAACAATAACTAAACTAATAACTCTTGTAGGAATTTTTGTCCTGACGATAACATGGGCCCAATGGTTCTTCAGATTTCCAGATCCAAGTCAGTTGTTTTTAGGAACAATAGCAGCTGTAGCAATATTAGGTGGATCTTATGTTAACGAGAGGTTAAGTTTCTTAACCCAGAAGCAAGAAAACTTAGAGAAGAGATTAGACTCACTCATACATCCTGAAGGATGATAGGTAAGATAATAACTTTCATTAGTGGAGCAGTAACAGGTTTTGTAGTTGGATTAATATTTGGTTCAGAAATAGGAAGATGGTTTGTAGATCAAGTAATAAATTTTATACAATCAAAAATTTGAAATGAAAAAGAAAGAGATGAATAATTTGTTAATAAGAAGGTTTATCAATGTAGCTGGGATGTTATTTTTTATATTTTATTCTGGTTTTTTATTGGGTATTGGAAAGTTTCCCTATTACTTCTTAACTTTAATAATGGGTCTTTTATTTGGATCCCAAGTTGATAAGATAAATAATAAATTAATAGATAAAAAATGAATATAAAAAAAGTATTTGAAAAAATAGATGGTATCTTTTGGAAACTTCGTTTTATCAGTTCAATTTTTTTTGGATTTATGATGGTTACATTATATACTGAGTTTGTTGTTCCAAAATTAGGTTGGATGAACTGGTTTCTAAGTCCTTTTTCAATAATATTTATATTTTCCTTAATGTGGTTTTTAGGATGCAGGGATCAATTTTATAAAGACTTCGTTAAAAAATGACAAAACTACAACAACTTAAACAAGCAATAAAAAATCCTCCACCGGAAAGATTAGCTAGGATAGAATATCGTAGCCATTTCTTTCAGATGTTTGGAATTTCTTTTGTCTGTCTATTCCTAATCTTGAAAGGATTCTGGTATATCATATTCGCATTTATCTTCGGTATTGGAATCTCTTATAGTCAAGGTATGACAGCTTACGCAAAGTATAGAGCAATCTCCGCATTATTAAAACCAGAAGACCCAAAAGACTTTATGGATGATCCTTCACTAACGAGAAGAAGAACCAAGATAATAAATTATACATTTAAGGGTGTAGCAAAATGGGCTTCAATTATAATTGCTGTGTTTGCCTCCTTCACGATAATTCCTATAACAACTTCAAGATGGATTATGGTCTTGGCTTATATGATTAGCATTCCTTTATTCTTTGTTCTGTTGTATTTCTTTCTTTTTTATTGGGTAGCTCTCTATTATTATAAAATGGATAGGAAGTTGAAATGACAAAAAAATGGTTCGAAGATAAGACAGATCATTATAGATATAGAAAAGAAAAGAAAGAAGAGGAAGAAGTAATTCCACTAAAGAAATCAGAAACTAATTTCTTCAAAAAAGCATTCACACCAAAAGACGTTGAAGAATTAAAACCAAACTTCTTCGTGCAGAAGAAAGGAGATTCTTATAAACAAGTGCAGCCGTTAGTCTGGAATGGAAAATGGAGATTGAAGAATCAAATCAGTTGGAGAAATGTTTTCATGATTGTATTAATCATAGGATTGTTTTTAACAGGATCAAAGTATGTTAATTTCTATGAAGAAGTTAATGCAAACCCAAAAGAATTCTGTAGAGATATAAATGTGATTAATATAGGAGAGGTGACACATGAAGATTCCAGCCCCTTACCGGGCGATATTGGAAAAGCTAAATGGAACATTCCTTAACTCAACAATAGAAGTCAGAGAATTTAGAGCAACAATAGCTAGGACTTTCAGATGTAACCATCTATTAATGAATAAGATTATCAGGGAGATGAAAGAACTAGGATTGATAAGATATGAATCAAGTAATATAATTAAGATATTAAAAAAAACTAACTAGGAAATTCTATGGGTATCTTTTTTCTGAGGAATTAAATAACCATATACTTCTAAATAATCCATTATGGTTTCATTATATTTATCATAAACACGGGCTTGTTGATTTTTATTTTTAACATTATCATAAAAATCTTTTTCTATTTCTTTAAGTTTTTTTCTTTCATCAGAATCTAAACTCTGGATGAACCTAAACTTCACGGCCTTCAAAGCCCAGAATGCCCTATCAATATTACCACTTAAGAATAACCTATTAGATGTACTTAGTAGATACTGCATCTCCGCTATTAATGCTTGGGAAAGATTCCATTCAACTTGGTTTATCTTTGTATCATCCATCTTCTTATAAGTAATATATTATAATATCTTTTGCATTTACATCATTTAATCGTGTTTTTCGGGTCATTTTCAAACTTTAAAAGTATTCTTCTGATGGTTGTAATATCAACCTCTGCTAGTTTTGCTATGTCTTTAGTCTTATATCCATCAAAACGAGATAATTTGAATATTAAAGCTTCATAAGATCTTCGTAATTTCCCTTTAACCTCTTGAGCAAGGAATTTATCTATAAATTTCTGCTTTACTGTTTCATAAGCTACTTCATTAACCACAAAATCTTTAACAAACCTACCAATGAAGTTTGCTTTGGGTTTTGAATAACTATAAAACTTCTTTCCGTAAAGGTATAGGAATTTTAATCTATCGAATTGATCTCCCTTTGCTTTAAAAAAAGCTGCAAAACGACCCCTATCAACTAAGCCCTCCCCATATACGTGTAATAAGGCATCAGCCCTCGATAAAACAAGGTTTTTATCCAGATCAAAGATAGAATTCACACAGAAAGTAACAAAAATATTCTTACTCCTTATCATAGACATGGCCTGGATAACCATTTTGTTTACTGTTGACATCGCAGAACGAGAAGAGAGTATCATTGCTTCATCAAATGAAATAAAATCCCCTTTTTTCACTTTGGCTAATCCCTTTAAGAATTCTTCAGGGTCATAATATATATTTTCTAATTTAAAATTAGGAGATAAGTAATCTCCTGTTTGGTTTGATAACGTTGTCTTACCTTTTCCAGATTTTCCGTCAATGATTATAACAATAGAAGTATTATGTTTAAGAACAGCATCCTTAAAATCGTCTAGAAGTTGTTTGTAATATCCATCAATGTATCTTTCCGTCATAAAATCCTCCTCTAGAATTATTAAATCTGATTATCTATTTAAAGTCTTTTATTTTTGGAAGACTTTAAATAGTTATCTTCATTTCAGAAAAATGAGGAGGAAGAAAGAGTTAATTGCTCATTTTTAGATTAATATGGCATTAGGAAGATTACTTGAAGGATTCATTACAATCCTTATAGGTGTCAACTTGATTCCTTCCGTTGCTGACCAGGTTGTTGCTGCACAAGCAGGTAACGTTACAGGTTCAGCGAGTACGATTTTAGGTCTAGTTACATTGTTCTTCGCTTTGGGAATAATGATCGCTGGAGTTAACATTGCAGTCGGAGGACTTCAGGATGTTGGACTTATATAAATATTCTTTTTTAAGATATAGAGGGGGTATTTCACCTAAATGAAATTCTCCCTAATTTTTCTTTTTTTGATTCTTTTAGCTTTGCCTTTTGTTTTTTCTCAAGTAATTCAGACACAGGTTATAGATTTATCAGAAAGGGCTAGAGACTTTTTTGTAGAAGCAACTAAAGGAAATATTCAGGGACAAGCAACTGGAAATCAGTTCGGAGAGAATTTAGATGTTGGAGTAACAGAAGAAGATATACAAACTCAAGGAGGAGTACTCATATTTTTACAAAGTGCGGAAAAAATAGAAATTATTTCTACAGATACTGTCAATGATATTTTTGGTGGAGCAAATGCTCACACCGTCGAAATAATGGGTTTAGATGAAAATTTTTCTGTGATTACTGAAACAATAAATCTCGGATCAACTGTTAATACAACTACTAATGAATTTATAAGAGTTTTAAATGCCGAAGTTACTGCTGTTGGAACTTACACTGCAACAAATTTAGGAACAATTAGTATGATTGCAGCCAATAGTAGTACTTTACAATTAGAAATAGCAACTATTATGGGAAAAAGTGCTTCAACGCATTTTACTGTCCCTGCTGGACAAAATTTAATACTAACTTCTCTTTCCGCTACTATGGATACGGGAAAAGCTGTAAATGTTTTCTTTCATGCAAGAAATAATGCAGATGTTACTTCTGGAGAACTTAGTGCTGAAAGAACAATAAGAACATTTAGGGGTTTGGACACTCCAGTGAGGGGAAGAACTTTAGGAAAT
>CAYPBR010000004.1:0-19815 GCA_964409005.1 Candidatus Woesearchaeota archaeon
ATAAAGGACCGTCGCACAAAGCACAATAACTAATTCCCTTGTTTTCAAATTCTTTTGTTCCAGAAACATCTAATTTTTTCCATTTTGTTCCTGTTGCAAATAAAACTGTTTTAGCCTGATATTTTCCTTTGTTTGTCTTAACAATAAAATATCTTTTTTGTTTCTTAATATTTTTAACTTCTTCTTCTTTTATCTCAACTAAATTATAATCTCGTGCATGGTCTTCTATCTTTTTGGCAAGTTCTTCTCCTGTCAATTTTATAAATCCAGGATAATTTTCAACAAGATGTGTTGTTGTTATAACTCCCCCAATTGGCAAATCTGTACCAAAAGAATGTCCTAAAACCAAGGTCTTTAATCCAAGCCTGGCTGCATACATCCCTGCAGCCATTCCTGTGCCACCAGCACCAACTATAAGAAAATCATATTCTTTCGTAGATTTCTTTTTAACTGATTTCTTTTTCATTTGTCTTTTAAAGGAAGGGTTGATAAGGGAAACCTTGGTGTCTTTTATTATTTCAACTTAAGTGCTTTTTTTAACTTAGCCTCATTATATCCAACAATTATTTCTCCATTGATATCAGTAACTGGAACACCCATCTGCCCTGATTTTTTTACCATCTCTTTTGCAGCTTTTTGGTCAGCCCCTACATCAATCTCTGTAAATTTCACTTTGTTTGCCTTAAAAAATTCCTTAGTTTTTTTACACCACGGGCAGGTCGAAGTTGTATAAATTTTTACAGCCATTTTATCCTCCTCTTTGTTTAATTATAGTTAATCATTTTTAATACTTTTAAATTTTACTTTTTATCATTAAATTTAAATATCATTATCCATATACATTATGATGAAAAAAGAGTTGATATATAAGATAATCATAACAGTTGCTACTTTTTGGATATTGGATTCTGTTTTGCATTTTACAGGAGTTGGGGAATCAAATTATTATTATACTATTAAACTTGCAAATTCTATATTATTTGCATTTATCTGGTTTTCAATATATAATAAAAAAGAGCATAGTAAAAAATTTATATTTTCAGTTATATTTGGGACATGGGTTTCTTTTTATTATTTGATTTCTTCATATTCTGGAATCGTCCAGGAATTTTTTGGAATTGTTGCGAGATATAGTGCTCCTCCTTTTGTGATTTTTGGTATATTTTTATCCTCTTTCTTTTGGTGGGTTTTTCACATACTTGCTTTCTATCTAGGATTGGAATTATCAGAGATGGTAAAGAAGAAAAAGAAGTAATTATTCTACGATAATTGTTCCTTTCATATAAGGATGTACTGTGCAGTGAGAATCATAAGTTCCTGTTTGATCAAAAGTATGGGAGTAAGTTTCTCCTTTGTTTAATAATGCAGAATTCAGCTCGCTTCCAGAGTCAGAAGTTGCTGTGTGTTTAGCAGAGTCCATATTTGTCCAGACAACTGTGTCCCCTTTTTTTATGATTAATGTTTTAGGAGAAAATGCAAAACCTTTTATTTCTATATTATGGGTTTGAGAGTTTCCAGTATCCACACTGAGTTCTGTGTCAGATGTTTGTGATATTGCAGAATCTCCTTTATTTCCACCACCCATACCGAATACTATAAAATATATTCCAACTAATGCTAATATAACAATCCCAATAATCACCAATATTTTTTGCATATAATTACATAAAAATTATCTATATAAAATTAACTAAAAATAAAAAATCTCTTAGATGTTTTAAGGATTGTCGACTACTGGAAGGTGGAGTCATTTAATCTAAACTTAATCATAAATGTTTTTTCTATGCCCTAATCTTAGAATCATAATCAATAACTCTTTTTTTCTAATTTGATATATTGCCCTATATTTACCAAATCTAATTGACCATAATCCGCTAAGTTTTCCAACCAAAGGTTTTCCCAACTCAGGATTTTCCTTCAATTCTTTTAATTTATTTTCAATTCTCTTTTTAGCTTCTTTATCTTTTAACTTATTAAGAAAACGCTGTGATTTTGGAGAAAGGAATAACCTAAAATTCATTTTAATTCAACAAATTTGCCTTTCTCAAAATCATTAAAAGCCTCGGCAATATCTCTAAGAGTTTCAGGATTACCTAGAATATCTATAGTTTCTTTCAAACTTTCTTCATCAACATTAAGATTTTTGAATTCCCCTACTATTCTTGAAATAACCTCGTTGTAGCTTTCTCTAGAATGAATTTTAATAGAATCAAGCTTTCTTTTTACAGAATTGTTTAGTCTTATTGTAGTTTCCATATACATATGTATACATAAGTATACCTTATAAAAGCTTCTATTTAGTCTAAATAAAATTAAACTAAACGCCCGCACCTTTAATGATTATTTTGCAAGATTTACAGAATTATAAGCATAATTATCTGTGACTTCTTTTCCCATGGCTGGAAAAAATTCAGACAATCCGAGACTTCTGAATTCAACCTCTGCCATAATAAGATCTTTTCTATCTGTAAAATAGTTGCACTCAACCTTGTCTTGATGCAAGGGAATAACAAGTCTTTTTTTGTGAACCACATGCCCTTCTGTAAGAATCCAATTTTCTAGAAAATAAGATTTAGAAACAACCTTTTCAATTTCAGGTCTTTCTATATCTCCTAGGCCTTTTAATCCAAAAGTATATCTTGTTTTTCCGTTTTTTCTTGATATTTTCTTCCTTAACCTTGCTTCCCTAGGGTCAAAATCAAATTCCAAACCAAGATTTTCTGCCATTTTAGATGCCATACCAAGGTCAGAGATATATCCCTGAACAATCATATCTCCTTCATTATCAATTCTCTCAACAAGATATTCAACATTTTTTTCAACACTACATCTTATATTATGGGGTGCAAAAGCAATTTGGGAGAGATTATTATTTGCATAAATCACTCCATCTTCTCTTATAAGAAATCTTCTTTCTATTTCCTTTGGCATGTCAACTAAAAAATAAAATTTGTTTTTAAAGATTATCGTGATTAAAAACGCCTCGACCGACCTTCAAACTACTGAACGAAGATTATTATTCCAATCTTTTTTTATGCACTGCCAAATATCTTCGTAAAAAGTAATCTACAAAACCTTCTTCCTTTTTTGTAAAAGCTTTATAATAAGAACTTCGTTTCTTATATTCAATAATTAGCATAGGATATCCCGCATACCATAGAATCTGATTCATTAACAATCTTCCTATTCTCCCATTTCCATCTCCAAAAGGATGAACGCTTTCAAATCTATAATGAGCTCTTGCAGCTAATTCAACAGGATTTATCTTTGAATTATCTATAAATTTAATTAATTTATTCATTAGGGGCTTCACGTCCTGCCAGTCTGGGGCAAGATAATGCCCAATTCTAACTAAATACTCCCTAAATTTTCCGGAAATATCTGCTTTTGTTTCTCCAAAAATCTCTTTATGCCAACTCAAAAGTAGAGGATTAGTAATTTTATCATTCTTTTTTAACATTTGAAGAAATACTTTATTGTGCATTTCTGTTTCTTTTATGTCTTTAATAGGTCTATTTGGGGCAATTTTGTCATGGATTATTTCTCTTGTTTCCTCAAGAGTTATAGTAGATCCTTCAATAGCATTTGTATTGTATGTGAAATCTATAGATAAATTTTCTAGTTCTTTTTCTCTTGCAGATTTTGGGGTTCTCTTCCACTCTTCCTGAAAATGCTTTTTTATTTTTTCAAGTCTTTCGTATAACTCTAATTTTAATTCTTTGGTAAATTCTTCTTTAATATTATCAATATTTTTAGGAATTTTAACCCCAATATATTTTTCTTTTGTTATAACTCTCCCTTTTTTCCTAAATGAATGTTGTAAATAGAGATACTCTTTATTTCCTTTCTTCCTTTTAATAATTCTCATAAATACCTTACCATTACAAACTATTTAAATATTGTGTTTTAGTGATAAATGTAATGGGAGAACACACACACCTTTAAGGATTGTTAATTAGAGGTTGTCTACTAATTTAGTATTCATTAGTAGATATTAGTATTCGAACTTTAGGGTTAGTTTTTAAGGATTGTCGAGATGGAATGTATGGATAAAGAAATTATTTGACCTTTTTCCTCATAAATAAAGTATTTTTCTCGATTTTATATCCTTGTTTAGTATAAAATTTTACTGCAGAAGATTTCTTATGTGTGGTAAAACTTACAGTTTTTGCTTTAATTTTTTTTGCATAATGTTCTACATTATCTATAAGATTTTTACCAATTCCTTGTTTTTTAAAATCCTCTTTTACTGCTAAATCTTCTATAATAACAATGGGACCTTCCCACCATTGCTCAACTTTAAAAACCACAACTCCAATAATTTTATTATTATCTATTGCAATAAAAGCTTTTCCTATTTTAAAATAAAAATTTAGACTTTTAATTACAGAATTAATTGTGTTTTTCTCTTTAAATGGAGGTTTTGAAAATTCTTCTAACATAAGTTTCGCGATTCCTGTTATATCTTTCTTTTTAGCGTGCTTTATTATTATCTTAGTTTTCATGATATTTACCCTAAGAATCATTCAATTTTAAATTTAACCCCTTTGATAAATTGTTCCTCTCTCGAATGTGCCGAAAAGGCTATACGCCCGCACCAGGAATCGAACCTGGGAGCCCCTAAAGGCCGACCGTTCCAGGGTCGTGCAATAACCACTATGCGATACGGGCTTTAGATTTGTTAACCGTATAGTGTTTGGGTTAACTCATCTTATAAGGAGAAATGATTAATATTCTTAAGTATATCTATTAATGAAAGTTAATTTTTATAATTTTCTAAAAAGAGAGATTTTAGTTAGATTTAAAATTGCATAATCCTTATAAAATTAATGATAAAAGTTAATTTATCTGAAGGAGATGATGCGTTTAATCAGATAGAAGATTCTCTAAAAATTATTTCTGAAATTGATGAGGCTTTTGATAAAAGGGAAAAAATAAAATTAGACCTATCTGATGTTAAATGGGTTCTCCCCTGCTCAGTGATTTTGATAAGTGGAAAGTTAATGGAGATTCTTACTAAGGGAGCAGAAGTAAGTTATATCCCTCCTAAAGACCTGAATGTTAAAAAATGGCTTTTTAATATTGGTTTTCCAATAGGCAAGAAGTCTGATGGAGATACCTTTATTTCTATAAAACATTTTTCAAATAAGCCTCAAAATAGAAATCAGGTGAATGAAGAAGCAAATAAGTTTCTCAAGAAGATAGAAAATAAAATTCCTAATTCATTCGGAGAAAGTGTTATATATATTTTAGGAGAGTTAGCAGATAACATGGATGATCATTCTAATTTCACTTTTGCTTCGTTAATGGCACAATATTATCCAAGAAAAAAGCATTTAGATATGGCTATCTTAGATAATGGAATTACCATCCCTTTTAATTTTGAGAAAAATAAAATTCGTTTTGAAAGAGATTCTGAGGCTATTAAAAAAGCATTATATGGGGAAGTAACCACTAAAAAAGGCGAAAAGATGAGGGGTTATGGATTAAAATCTTGTAGAGATATTTCTCTAAAAGAAATAAAAGGGGAATTGTATATTGTCTCCAGAAAGGGAGTTATTATCTTAAAAGAAGGTGAATCGCCTAACTTTTATGATTTTGATGATGTTTCTTTGGAAGGAACTTTCCTCTATTTTAGACTTCCAACACCTAAGAAAAAAGTAAATATTTATCCCTATCTTGAAGGATAGTAAGATTTAAATATATGTATTAATATATCAAGGTATGGTAAAAAAGGTTTTGTTGTCAGAAAGATTTGGCGATAATATCTTCACAAGAAATACTATTTCTGCGTTTTTTGAGGAGATAAATAAGATGAAAGAAGCAAAAATAGAGCTTGATTTTTCAGGTGTAGAGTTTATTTCGCGGTCTTGTGCAGACGAATATTTGAAGAGAAAACAAGATTCAAAGAAGAAAATCTTAGAAGTTAATATGTCAAAGGAAATATGTTCAATGTTTAATGCAGTCCAGAATCAATATAAAAAAGCAGGATTTATGTCTTCTTTTAAGATTTGTAATAATCAAAATAAAGGGCTTATTCCAGCATAAAAATTATATCATATTTTTGGTCTCTTGAAATATCTCCTTAGTCTTTTTCTCTTATCTTTCTTTCCCTTTGGTCTTCATAATCTCTTCCCTTGTGATTTTATATCTTTCTAAAAGAGATGTTTTTAGTTAAGTTTTTAAATTATATCTCTTTGCTATTTACATGGAAAAGAAAACTATAATTCCTATAGTTCTTGTAGTCCTTCTTGTTTTAGTTATTGGGGGATATTCTCTTTTAAGTGATACGAATGAAGAAAAAACCACTCAAGGCATCTCAGGTAAGGTTATTAAGGCATTTTCATCAGATAGTATCAAACTTGAAAAAGAATTTGAGATGTTAAATGATGAAAATATAACTTTCTTTACAGATGCTGATATTTCAAAAAGTGATAACATTATTAAAATGGAATTTGTGGTCACAGAAAACGTCACTTCCAAATTTTTCTTAAATATTTTTACCTTGGGAATAAGCGTTAGAACTTATTTGATTACACAAGATTTTGATGAGTTGGAGATAACTTATCTTGATAAAAAGAAAAGACAACTAGGAATTATGACAATACCTAAAAAAGTAATAAAAGATTTTGCAGACTATGTTAAAGAAAATGAAGATGAAGATTTTTTAGATAATCCTTATTTAGAAGCATTTTGGAGTCTATCAACTATAATGTATGATGAATCTTTGCCAGAACTTTTTTCGACCTCTTTTTCCGAAGAAATGTTTGGAGATTTAAATGGAAATCTTGATTCAGGGGAACTTGCAGAAGCCTTATCTAAAGAAGTTACTCATTTAGAAATTTCTTGTAATTACCCTGAAAACTGGGATGCTGATGCAGATGATGATGGAATTACATTTGCTCTTAAACCTCTCGCAACAGACAAGACTATTGTTCCAATAGAAGGTACTTTTGAAGTAAAAGCCTATGAAAGAGTCCCAGTGGGTGAATATGGGTTTGAAATTGAACAAGGCAAATTAATCTATACAAGAATAGATATTCTTGAGGGTAACGAAAGGTTTCAATATTTTAGCAGTTGGGGGGGTTATAATATCGCTCTTAAGTGGGATGAAGTTGAATCTTATATGGTCTCAAGCGAAGATGAAGGAATTTTATATGTGACATTTACAGATAAAGAAGGGAATTCTTTCTCGGCTAAAACAGGGGATGATGTTTATTATAGCGATTGTAAATTAAGAGAATCTTAAATTCTTTCTTAAAAATTATAAAACTTTTCATAAATCACCCAAGAATCATACAATTTTATATCTTTCTAAAAAAGTTCCCTTTTAAGGAGGGGTTAGTGTAAAGTGAACTTTTGTTCATCTGTTTTCCAACCTTCTTAAGGAGGGGTTAGTGTAAGGGGAACCTTGGTGCCCCTCATATGCGATACGGGCATGTAATTAGATTAGAAATAGTTTATTTATAATCTTAATCCTTTATTTCAATCTTGATATTAATACTTCTGGGAATTTTCATCTTCATAATGTGATGAAGAACTTTTTCATTTGCTGGTAAATCTATGAGACGCTTATGAATTCTCATTTCATATCTGTCAAAAGTCGCTGTTCCATCTCCACAAGGGGATTTTCTCGTTGTGATTTTAAGTTTTTTCGTCGGTAAAGGCACTGGACCAGAAATTGATATCCCTGATCTTTTAGCAACATCTCTTATAGAATTACAAATATCATTGAGCATATTTATATCAGTACTATTTAACTTTATTCTAACTTTGGGCATTGTATTAGTGGCAAATGAAATTTCTTTAAAAACCTTTTTATGCCAATCTTTCTTTTATTATAAAGAGGCAATAAAAGTGACTGAAGTGATTTTTATATCTATAAGACCTTTAGTGCCAGAAGCACACCGATGATAATTATTACTCCTGCGCCGATTCTTTCTGGATGTGGAAACTTTTTTAGTTTGTCAGCCAAGAGATGTGCTAGTGTTAAAGATACAAATGTAGCGATTAATACCCCTATGCTGATCAACAACCAGGCTCCTTTAGCCATTATCAGGTTGGAATAAGCGATTATGTCGTCAATCCCTGTACCAAAAAAGAGCGCCATACCTAGTCCAACGAATTTTATATTGTTATAATCTGAAGATTGCGAGCGCTTTAAGTCTTCCTTTAACTTTAAGAGATGGGCTTTCTTTTGATGCCTTGACCACTTCCCACGAGCAAGCATGATTAATCCAAGCGTGACCAATACTGCGCCGCCTATTAAATGTCTAGAAGGTAGGGCCTCCATTAACGAACCTGCAAAGATTGCTATGCCAAGTGCAATAAAAGTTCCGAGTATCACACCAAAAGATATTAATTTTTTATGATATTTTTGTCTGTTCTTCAAATACGAACCAGCATACGCCACTGTATCATCTATGCCTGTCGCAAAGAAGGCCACAAAGCCAATTACTAAAAGTATGAGTGATTCTAACATCGCCATCTTTAAATTTAAATATGATATTCTTTTTAAAAGTTATGTATTCGTTAAGTGCATTCTATAAAAGATGAATTTGAACCATATAAGAAAGGAGCAAATTATGTTTTGACCCCCCATTTCCTTGGGGGAAAATATGTCGCAAAAATGATTGAAGAGATAAAGATGAAGAAAAGAGAATATAAAAAAGAAAAACATCTTGAATTATTAAGAGATGTTAGAGAAAGGCAAAGAACATTCAAAAATCGATAGCGAGGATGAGGCCTGATTTCATTACTTCTTCTTTTCCTCGTCTTCTTCCTCTTCTTCTAATCCAAAAAGAGAAAACAGGAAATCAAAGAATCTTAAAACTATTTCTAAGATTATTATAAATGAGAGATAATACATTATATTTCCAAAGAAGTTGGAGATTTCACTAAAATGACTGAAGACTCTCTCGATATTAAAAAAGTTTGGATTGATGATAGAGACCGCTAATAGGGTGAAAGGTAAAAGCTTTGCAACATCTTTAGATAAATCCTCGTTATAATAAGAAGTCATTCTGACTGCCGCGATTATTATCACAGAGATAATTAAGAGAGTGTTAATTTCTAGATTTTCTGTCAAAAATATCAGGAAAAGCGTGAATGTAGCAAACCAAAAGAAAATTATGAAAGGTAAAATTATAATATATTCAAGAAAATAAAAACCTCCCGCGATTAATTTTGCAAGAACAGGACGCTCTGTTATATTATACTGATTGAGATTTAATTCAATAATATTTTTCTTAGAAATAAATCTGTAAAACTTCCAGACAAAGACGGCATAGATGAAAACCAGAAAAACTAACAAAAATAAACCAATAAAATTTTGAGCCCATGATGGAAGCAGAGAAAGAAATGAATTATAACTTTCTGAGATTACCGCTCCAAGACCAGTTGTCACCTCTTCTGCCATGAATTAATTTAGGGATTGATATTTTTAAATGTTTCAATAAATTTAAATACAATATTTCTTTCTTTGTGTCATGATTGACATAAAACTTATCAGAGAGAATCCAGGGCTAGTAAAAGATAATATAAAGAAAAAATTTCGAGAGGAAAAGTTCATTCTTGTTGATCAGGTGAAGAAATTAGATGAAGACTGGAGAAAACTGAAATATAAAGGGGATGATTTAAGAAAAGAGAGGAACAAAATTTCTGAAGATATTAACAAGGCTAAAAAAGCAAAAGATGAGAAAAAAGCTAAACAATTAATAAAAAAAGCAAAAGAAATTCCAGATAAAATAACAAAAAATGAAGAAAAAGCAAGAAAGATTAAAGAAAAAATAGATTATCTCATAAATTATATTCCAAATATAATTCATGAATCTGTTCCTCTTGGAAAAGATGAATCTGAAAATGTCGAGATTAAAAAGATTGGAAAGCCAAAGAAATTTAATTTTAAAGCTAAAAACCACGTGGAACTAGGAGAAAAATTAGGGATTCTTGATTTTACCAGTTCTGCAAGAGTTTCTGGAAAAGGATTTTATTATCTCAAAGGGGATTTAGCCTTGCTCAATCAGGCTTTGATAAAATTTGCAATTGATTTCATGCAAAAGAAAGGATATGAATATATCGAACCGCCGTTGATGCTCAAAAAGAATATTCTTGATGCAGCAACAGATATAGAAACACTAAAGGATTCTATCTATGACATTAAAGATGAAAACCTTAGCTTGATTGGAACCTCTGAATATTCTCTGCTTGGAATGCATGCAAATGAAACTTTCAAAGAAAAAGAAATCCCAAAAAAATATTTTTCTTATACGATGTGTTTTAGAAAAGAGATTGGTTCTCACGGAATAAATGAAAAAGGATTATTCAGAACACATCAATTTAACAAAGTTGAACAGCTTATTTTTTGCAAGCCAGAAGATTCTGATAAATATTATAAAGAATTAATGGAAAATTCCATAGAACTATTCAAGAAACTTGAAATTCCTACCAGAGTTATGGAAATATGTTCAGGAGATTTAGCAACATGGAAGGCAAAGAGCTCTGACCTTGAAACTTGGAGACCAAACACAGAAGCTTATGAAGAAGTTGGTTCTTTAAGTAATTGCACTGATTTTCAGGTCAGAAATCTTAATATAAAAGTTCAATTAAAAAATAATGAAAAAGCTTTTGTCCATACCTTAAACAATACTGTTGTTGCAACATCGAGGGCATTGATTGCAATCATGGAAAACAATCAGCAAAAAGATGGTTCTATTAAGATTCCAAAGGTTCTTCAGAAGTATATGGGCGGGAAGAAAAAGATTGAAAAGAAAAATTAAAAGATTGAGAAAAACCTAATAATCAAATGAACACAATAAAAAATATAGAGATCTTAGCAACATGTGCAATGCTGTCAAACCCAGCAATAGCTCAACAACCACTATTTAGGCCGGGATATGGTGATGAAAAACATCTTCTTTTCAGTGGAATGGCTTATATCGCAGCAGAACAAGGACTATACCAAATAACTAAGGATAAAAATAAATCAGAGGTGGGCGCCTTTATTTCTTCGTCTGCATTGGGGGCAGGCAAAGAATTCATTTGGGATTATGCCCTTGGAAAAGGCGTGCCAAGTATGCGTGATATGAAATATAATATGTATGGAATAATAGGTGCTTATTTTATTAATAAAGGAATTAATAGATTGCTTAAGAGAAACAAGAAAAAAAGAATAAAACATCAAAATTACAGAAATAGATTTTAGCTATTAAGATAAAAATAAAGAAGATTGAGGTTAAGAAGAATTAACACCTAGAATAGATAAAATATTTATGGTGTCTGTATGGTCATTAATAATATAATTTGCACCTGCCTGCTCAAGGGATTTTCTCCTTTGCATATATTGTCTTCTTGATATATTTCTGTTTCTTCCGTTTTCATTTATTACATTAGCTATACTTATACAACCATTTTGCCTTGCAGCTATTACATCTGAAGGGGTGTCTCCAAACACATATACTTTTCCATCAGAATTAATTATTCCCTGTTTAAATGCAGAATCTATAGCATTTTTAACAATTCTGTAACGGTTAAGATAATTTTCATCAAAACTATTTATGGCAGGATTAAAATAACCTGCAAGATCTGAAGCATCAAGTATTGCTTCTGCTCCTTTTCTTATGTTAGCCGTGATAATTCCCATTGGAATTCCAAGTTCTTTTGACTTTTCTAATAAATAAGGAATGCCTGGAAGCGTAATAGGACCCCGTTCTGCAGTTTGTCTCACATTTTCTCCAAGAAACTCTGCAAATCTTGAAGCAACTTCATCCATGCCTCGTCTAATTTGTTCCTCATCAAATCCAATTTCTCTAAGGGGTCTTGCCACAACTTCATTATATGGAAGGTCATATCCTTGTTCTAATTTCTCCTCAGTAATATCAACATTAAAAACATCTCTGATAGACCTAAGGTGAGCATCAACATGAGATGGAAAAACATCTACAAGAGTACCATCAATATCATAAAGAGCTAATTTATTTTTCATTTTAATAAATTGACCAAAAATAAGCACCTTATAAAGATTATTATGATTGATTAGAATTTACAAATAAAAAATCTAAATAACAAGATTTAAAAATAATTCCCGATAGATTAAAGTATCGCCGTAGGCGGGTTGTAGGAATTGTGAAAAACCCGCTGGTGGTTTTCATATGCCTCGGTAGTTAAGTGGCTATAACACGGCCCTGTCGCGGCCGAATCCCGGGTTCGATTCCCGGTCGGGGCGTTTAATTTATAAATAAAAACTACCTTTTAAAAGAATGAAAAGGGGAATAAATTTATTTTTTTTGTTATTTTTAATTAGTATTTTATTCTTACAATTAATTTCAGCAGAAACAACTTTTTTTGAAGGAGATTTAGGTTATCGAGATGATTTTATAATGGCTCCAGTTCCAGAAGGAGGAATTATTGAAGGAGCAACTACAGAAGAGCCTGAGATAGAGAGTTTTATTTCTGGAGGAGGATTTCTCATAAGACAAGAAGGAATCGCTGAAACTATTACTTGTCCATTAATATTTGAATCGTTAAAAGAACACATCAATAAGAAAAGGAGTATAGAATATAATAAGAAAGAATTGGAAATATTAGCTATTACAGTTAACCAAGACTTAAAAAAAGATTTATCCACAAATCAAATTAGTTATATTATTGATAATTTTGAAGACACTTGTGATAGTCCTTTTCCACTATTAAGCGGTTCTGTTCTTGGAAGATTTAGAAATCTCCTTAACCCTTTTATCCTGATTATTAGTTTTGTTGTCCTAACATTTATTATTTACATATTATATAAAATAGTTCCGATACTAAGAAAGAAGAAAAGGAAAATCAAAAAAGGAGGGAGGAAGAAAAATAAATAAAAATCTTTTTAAGCTCAAATAACTTAATCAAAATATAAAATGAGGTGTAAAATTTTTGTCTGGATTGTAATGGGAATTTTCTTAATTAATTCTGTTTTTGCTATATCTGATATTGCGGTTTTTCAAGGGCAATATCATAATGAAACATCTTTTATTCAGGGAACTTTTGAATTTACTTTCGATATTTATGATGCTGGAGTTGGGGGAAATTTAGTTGGTTCATATAAAAAAAATTTAACAACAGGTAATTGGGGGCAATGGAAAGTAGAAATACCAGGAGTTTCTGCTGCTTCTAATGATACTACAAAAGATTATTTTATGGAAATCTCAATTGCTGGAGTTCCACAACTTCCAAGGAAAAGGATAAATCATTTTAATTATCTAAGAAAAGATGTTGATGAAGAGACTTCTGGAGCTATATCTTCTTCAGGATCTATAGGTGCACAAGAATATACTTTTTCTGCTCAAGAAGGGCAAAATATTATAGATTCATATTTTAATTTTGTTGGTCCCTCTAAAGGAGATTTAATTCGTATTAGTCCAAGAGAAGATTTTTTAGGATTTCCTAATACAACATCTATTTTTGTAATTTCAGATAATGAATCTTATGTTGGAATGAGTCATTTTTTTGATCCTGTAAGTAATCAAAAAGGTTCTTGGGTATGGTCAGATACTCATGATGATGGAAATGGAGGATTTGCGATTATAAATACTGAAAATCTTCCAGTTGGGAAAGAATATGTTGTCAAAGGGGCATTTGCAAATGATCGTCTTTCATTAGGAGGAGTTAGTACTAATCCTCAAGGAGAGAATTCTGCAGGAATGAATTTCGAAATTTATAAAGACACAATTGGAACAAAGGCCTTTTTTGTGGATTCAGCTAACTCCTACGCAACTACAATAAATGCTTTGTTAAATGTAACAGACACAGCTTATTTTGATGATGCTTATGTTGATGGAACAAAAATTTGTTTAGAAGATGGGACAAATTGCCAAGTTCAAAATATTTCTTTAAATGACACACTACAATCTATTACTGATAGGGGGGCTATAACAGATAATAGTATTACAATAGGTAGTATTTTGAATTTTCTTTTAGGAGGATATATGCAAGAATTTTCAGATAGATTTTTGATTAGTAAGAGTTTGGAGATTTCTGGAAATTTGAATGTTACTGGAGATATTAAATCTAATAACAAATTAGTTTGTTTAGCAGACGGGACAAATTGTCAAAATTCTAGTGAGGACGGAGGAATTCAATATGTTAGTTTTATTTCAACTGTAGACGGGAAATTAAATAAGAATGATAGGTATTTAGCTTTAGGAACAGATGGAGGAATAAGCGGATCAGTCACAGAGATGGCTTGGATAATTGACAGGGACATGACAATCACAGGAATTTTCTGGGATTCTAAATCAAATTCAAGAACTAAAACATCTGCGATTATTTTAAAGAGTGGAAACAATAAAAATAGTTTATCAGATACAAGTTTGAGTAAAGATATTCAAGGAGTGGTGGGTGGCTCTGATTTAAGTTTTAATGTAAGTCTTTCACAAGGAGATGCGGTCGCAATTAAATATGATTCAGGAGGAAATGGGGGAGATGTTGAGGATTTATCAATAACTCTAATTGGAACATATGATTAAAAAAATAATAACTATATTCACAGGAATTTTATTAGTTTTTACTTTGTTAGTTGGAGTTAGTGCGTTTAGTTATGATGAAGATGAAGAAGGAAATCCTTTTTACGAGGCTGACGCAGAAATTAAAGTACCTTCTATAACAATTAATGATTTATTTATTCTTCAACCAAGTTCAGAACCTTTGAATCCAGAATTAGGCATGATTTATTTTGATGTGAATTCTAAAAGATTAAAACTTTATGACGGGACAGGATGGTATTCAATAGCATTAGAGAAGGTTAGTTCTGTTTCCAAAAAGCAAGCTAAAGAAACAACAGAAAAAGAAGTCCAAACTTGTAGTGCTTCAACTGAATGTGGGGATTGGGGAGATTGTATTAATAATTATCAATCAATGACCTGCATAACAATAGAAGAAAGTTGTAATAAATATGAAGATGTTGAAACAAGAGATTGTATAATTGAGAATCCTTTTGAAGAAGAAATTGTTGAAGCTAGTAAAAATGTGGAGATTGTTGAAAAACCTGAATTAGTAGAAACTCCAATTGAAGAAGTAACAGAAGAAGTTATAGAAACTACTCCAGAAGAAACTCTAACCGAAGAAACTGAAGAACCTGTTGAAGAAACCCCCGCAGAAGAAGCTATTCCTAAAGAATTATTTGATATAACTTTTGATTTAAAAGAAAACTCATTGAGTATCTCGGACAAATTAGTAGTATGGATTACATTGCAGAATTTTGGTAAAAAATACGTTCCTGCGAGGTTGATTTATACTATTACTGACGAAACAGGTAAAGAAGTTTATAGAAAGTTTGAAGAAATTAGAGTTTATACAGATGAATCTTTTATTAAAACATTTAAGGATTTAACCTTGGAGCAAGGAGAATATAATTTGATGTTAGAAGTTGAATATGCAGGAATTGTAGAAGATTTTGAATTGGGCTTTTCTGTTGAGACAGGGGTTTGGGTAGGAATTAAAAGATTTTGGCGGGGGTTATTTTGAAGATGAAAACTAAAAGCTTCACAGAAAAGAGATTATTCATAATTTTATTTATTGGACTATTTGTTATTCTTATGTTGCCTCTGGTCTTTATGGGTTATTTTTTCTTTGATGCTCATTCAAATCAAGTTGCATTTAGCGAACTTTCTAGATTAAATGAAGAGGTCGTAGACAATGTAGAACAAATTGATATTTTTTTACAAGAAGTTCATGGAGATATTTTATTTCTAAGCGAACTATCAAGTTTAAGAGATGTTATAAATGGAGGAGCTAAAACTAATTTAGAAAAAGACTTTTTATCTTTTGCTAATGAAAAAGATATATTCCATCAGATAAGATATATTGATGAAAACGGACAAGAGATAGTGAATATTGATTACAGAGAAGGAGTTTCAAAGATTCTTAGTGATCTTCAAAATAAAAAAGACAGATATTATTTTATAGAAACAATGGATTTAGAATTAGGGGAAATATTTATCTCTCCTCTTGATTTAAATGTTGAAAATGGTGAGATAGAAAATAGGGGCACGGAAGAGAATCCGGCTTATATTCCTGTACTTAGATATGCAACTCCTGTTTTTGACAGCAAAGGAATTTCAAAAGGGATTGTTATAATAAATATTTATGCTGAACATTTCTTAGATCATATTCATGAAGAACAGAAAAGGGGCGACTTGATGTTCCTTGTAGATCATTATGGATTCTATCTATCACATCCTGATTTTGACAAAGAATTTGGATTTATGTTTGGTAAGAATGAAACCTTTTATAATGATTATCCTGAAATTGCTTCTAGTATTTTTTCAAATACAGAAACTGAAATAATGGAATTGGGAGAGAATTTAGTTTCTTTTAGATATATTTATCCTAAAGAAGATATAACAGAAATTGAGGAACGAGAAGGCCATACTGAAGAGGAAGGAGAAGAAGGGATAATTAGAGGAACTATAAAAGAATTGGAAGAAACTAATTTTTGGGTTTTGGTTGATATTAAGTCAAGGGAAGAAGTATTTTCTTCATCAGATAGGTTAAGAAGTGAATTCTTATGGATTATCTTTTCTACTATGTTTATTGTGGGATTAGCTTTTGTTGTTTTCTTTATTTTAATTTCTAAAAAATTCAGGGAAGGTGGAAAATGAAAAAAGGAAAAATTATATTTTCTTTCTTTATTGCAATTCTTTTTGCTTTACAATTTATTTCTGCATTTGAACTTTCTGTAACTATTCCAGATAAATACCAAGAAATACAAGCAGGAGAAACATTACAATTCCAGATTGCGATTAAAAACATTGAAAAAGCTGGAAGGCATGACATTCAATTAGATTATCAACTTAAAAAAGGAAGTATAATTCTTAATTCTCGAAGAGAGTTGAAAGCTGTCGAAACTCAGGCCTCTTTTTTGTCTTCAATTAAAGTTCCTGAAGAAACTCCCTCAGGGATATACACTGTAGAAGTAATAGTAAATGAAAAAGAAGAAGTTAGTACAAATTTTAATGTTAAAAGTTCTGAGATGGCTCAGATAAAAATGTACCTTATATTACTTATAGTTGCCATCTTGGTTGTTGGAGGATTGATTTCTTTGGAGCTTCATAGATTAGCAAAAAGGAGAAGGTAATGAATAATGAGTATTTACATCAGATTGCAATATAGATTATTGTGCTCGGAGCTTTAATGCTTTTTTATTTTGAAATTGTGTGGTATATGCGAGAAAACATTATGATGAGTTTAGGGATGATAATTATGGGATTAATCGCTCTATCAAATTTTTATCTTCATAGAAGAATGATGAAAAAGAAAAATAAGAAATAAATCTTGAGGTTCCGCACTTATTAAGTAGCAGCTTCATTTTAAAAAGCCTAAACACCTAGTGTATTCACATAATATGTAAGGGCATCTAACTTATTCTAAGTGCTCGGTGTGTGTATCTTGCCGAAAAGTTTATAAGTATGCGTTTCTCTATATAATTATATAATATGGCTCAAAAGAATATAAGTGTGAGAGAAGAAACCAAAAAGAAATTGGACGATAGAAAGAGATATCCTAAAGAAACTTATGATGGTGTTATCACCAGTGTCCTATCAAGATTAAAGACCCTTGAAAGAGAACCATGGGAATGGATGGGCGACAATGAAAAGGGAGAGCCTCAATGGAGACGGAAGTTTAAGAGAGATGAGGCATTTGTTCCAGCTTCTTTACTTCCAAGAGAGAAAGGATATGAAGAACAGCAAAGAAAAAGAAATGAAGAAATTGATTAGAGGGTATGTCTAAAAGGGTTATTCTCGGTCGGGGCGTTCATATACCATAAAATCACAATAATATTTATAAAAGAGATGGGAATGGTAATTTCATGGATGAGCCAAGAAATTTATATATTGTAGAACCAAAAGATTTTGAAGAAAAACCTAGATACGAGATTAAGACTGGAGAAGCATTAAATAGGCATATAAGTACTCATTGTTTTATTCAACCTGCAAGAATACCCAATGTAGAAACACACTTGCTTGTAATAGCATATCATCCTCTTGGGGGGGTGGGGACGGAGGATGGGAATCTTACATAGAAAATGTAGGTATGTTTGAAGGTTCAACGATTTCAAACGAAAGACTACTTGAATATGCGAACGAATATGGGGAAAAACTCGCAACCAAAACAAAACGTACATTTTTTAGTTTAGAGAAAGTGAAGGATATTCAAAGAGTACAGGAAGAAATAATTAGTGCAGAAAATAGATTAGAAAGATTGACTTCTGCTCCTTAAACTCCCTTTGTAAATACCTTATCTGACTCCACTAACACGTAGTCGACAATCCTTATAAACTAAACCAGCGTCAATAAAACATACTAAACAAAAAAGCATAAAACTCCCAGGAGGATAACATTTTACTGAGGTGCTCGGCCGGGGCGTTTTATCTCACTTCTCTCCACAACTTGCCCAATATTCATTTTTTTCTATGCTTGCTTTGAAATGGCTTTCACCATTTACCCTAAGTCTCCAGTATATTATCTGGCCTTGAACAGTGTCTATTCTTCGTGCAACTTTTTTTAAGGCCCTATTCGCAACTCCTTTTTTTTGAGGCGATGCTTTAGAAGCCTTAAGATTTGCTTCACATTCTTTTTTCCATTCTAAAACTTCCTGCATTTCTTCTTGAATCTCTTTATATTTTTCTTTTATTTCTTCCTCGGTTAGGGGAATTGATTTATGTCGGATATATCCTTGAGCCATGTTAGTTTATTGTTTGATTAATTTAAATAGTTTTTTAAATTCTAAAAAACCTAATTGCCAAGGCACTTCCGGCGTTGGAGTTTATTTATAAACAATTATCTCTTTGAATTCTCATGGTTAGTAAATTAGGAAAAGCAAAAAAAGCAAGAGGAAAAAGCCCTAGAGCACATAAACACCGAGAGTCCATCCCTTCTATAGTAAATAATCTTATAGAACAGGTAGACATAATACTGGAAGTGTTGGACGCAAGATTTATTGAAAAAACAAGAAACCTTGAAATAGAGAAAAAAGTTAAGGGGTTGGGAAAGACAATTATCTATATTTTTAATAAGTTAGATTTAGTAGATGTGGATAAGATAAAACGAAATATTGAATTACAGGAATTAAAACCAAGTATATTTTTCTCTGCCCGTGAGAGAAAAGGTTCTTCAAGACTTAGAACGATGATAAAAATAGAGGCTAATAAGTTAAATGAAGATTCTGTTAATATTGGTGTTATTGGATATCCAAATACGGGAAAGAGCTCTATAATAAATCTACTCTCTGGAAAATCGGTGGCGAAAACCTCCCCGGAAGCAGGATATACCAAAGGAATTCAGAAAATCAAAATCTCAGAAGGATTATATTTGATAGATACCCCTGGGATAATTCCCCCCGAAGAAAAGATTGGATATAATAAAGAGCTTTATTTAAAACATGCCCAGATAGGTGCTATTACGTGGGATAAGGCAAAAAACCCAGATATGGTTGTGTTTAGATTGACAGAAGAATATCCTGGAGTTTTAGAAAAACATTATAAAATTGGTGTTGAAGGTGATTCAGAGTTATTGATAGAAGAGCTTGGCAGAAAACTCAATTATCTAAAAAAAGGAAATCTTGTTGATGAAAACAGGGTCTCCAAAAAAATATTAAGAGACTGGCAAGAAGGGAAGATTAAGATATAGTTAACCTTATAAACCATAAATCTCCATAATCATATAACAAAATGTGTTAGTAAGTCTTGAGCAGTAAAAATGTCTCGAATGACTTACGCTCAAGAAATATTTCTTGAATATTGTATTGTTTACTGATAAAATGGAAAAGTTCACAAAGTTAGGA
>CAYPBR010000004.1:19915-21184 GCA_964409005.1 Candidatus Woesearchaeota archaeon
TTTCTTGAATATTGTATTGTTTACTGATAAAATGGAAAAGTTCACAAAGTTAGGATTAAGCAAAGAACTAACAGATGTTCTAAGAAGAGAAGGATTTAAAGAACCAACAGAGATTCAGGAAAAAACAATCCCTTTATTATTAGCTGGAAGAGATATTATAGGGGGATCTGCTACTGGAAGTGGAAAAACCTTGGCTTTTGCATCTACAATCATTGAAAACCTAAAACCAAACAGAGAAATTCAGGCACTGATATTAACTCCTACAAGAGAACTTGCAGAACAGGTTGCAACCATGATAAGAAATTTTGCCAGAAATAAAACACTCAATGTTTTAGCTGTTTATGGCGGAGTAAGGATTGATTCTCAGATAAGGAAACTTTCTAGAACAGACGTTCTCGTAGGAACCCCTGGAAGAATATTAGACCATTTAAACAGAAGGACATTAAGATTAAACAATATTAAATTTCTTGTCTTAGATGAGGTGGACAGAATGTTTGATATGGGATTTAGCAGAGATGTTGAAAAAATAATCAATGAATGCCCTAAAAAAAGACAGACCATGATGTTTTCGGCAACAATTTCCCAAGATATTGATTATTTATCTAAGAAATATACAAAAAATCCTGCTAAAATATCTGTTGAATCATATGTTGATCCTTCTAAATTAAAACAGGTCTATTATGATGTTCCTAATAATAAAAAATTCTCGTTATTAGTACACTTATTAAAACAGGAAGAATCAAATTTTGTTTTAGTTTTCTGCAATACACGAAGAAATGTAGATTTTGTTACTGACAATTTGATAAGATCAGGAGTTAAAGCAAAAGCAATCCATGGGGGTCTTAATCAAAAAAAGAGATTAAATGTTTTAGATGAATTTAAGAAAAAAGGTATGGGTGTTTTAGTTTGTACAGATGTTGCTGCACGTGGTTTAGATATTGAGGATATAAGTCATGTGTATAACTATGACCTTCCCCCAGAATCAAAAGATTATATTCATAGAATAGGAAGAACTGCAAGAGCAGGGAAAGAGGGAAAAGCAATAACCATCCTAGCCAGCAGAGATTATGAAAAATTTGGAAACTTAATGCAATCAAAAGAGGTTAATATAACTTCTAGAGAATTACCTAAACTTGAAATTGTTAGAATAAAAATAGATTCAGGAAGGAGTAATAACAGGTTTAATAGAGGTCCTGGGAGAAAAGATTTTAGTAGGGGACCAAGAAGAGAATATAATAGGGATGGACCAAGAAGGTATGGGGGTCATAG
>CAYPBR010000005.1:0-19780 GCA_964409005.1 Candidatus Woesearchaeota archaeon
TTAAAGATTCAACAACAGGAGAATATATTCCTCTCGCACTAGATCCTTTTTATTTTTTACGTCTAGCAGAAACAATTGTTGAACAAGGTTCTTTACCTGACTTTGATGTAATGAGAAAACCTTTTGATATGCCCTTTACAAAAGAAATCTTACCCCAAGCAGTTGTTCTCTTATATAAAATAGGGGGTATATTTAATAAAGATGTTACACTTCAGTTTATTGATGTTATTTCTCCTGTAATCTTTTTTGCACTTGGCCTAATTGCTTTCTTTTTTCTCGTTTATTCTCTAACAAATTCTAGAGCAACTGCCCTAATCAGCAGTGCATTTTTAGCAATTATTCCAACATATCTCTACAGAACCATGGCTGGTTTTTCAGATCACGAATCTATAGGAATGTTTGCATTTTTTTTAACTTTATTGGGGTATAGTTTAGCTCTAAAATTTCTAGAAAAAGAAAAAATAGGGAAAAAGGGGAAATATTTAGGTGTCTTAATCGGATTAGGAGTAGGATTTTTATCTGCATTTACAATTGCCGCGTGGGAGGGAATTGCAACATTCATCTTTATGATAATCCCATTAAGTTTCGTTTTAATTTGGTTAATAAAAGTGAAAGATTTAGAAAATATAAAAAAGAAACAATTATCTGGATTTTTAATATTTTATTTAACATTTTTTATCTCAAGTATTTTATTTAGTTTAACTTATGGATCCTCTTTCATAAGCATAATTAATAAAATTGCTTTAACCTCAACAAGTTTACTTAATGCGGCTGTTTTACTGTTTTTAATTGTAGACTTTTCAATGATTAAATTTAGGAATAAAATTAAATTTATCAAAAAAGAAAACTTAGAAAAGTATAGAGTATTATATAGTGCTCTTATCGTTTTAATCTTAGGTGTTATTTTTATTTCTATATACCGGGGAAATATTTTTTTATATATATCTAATATCTTCAATCAATTATTACATCCATTTGGAACTGGAAGGGTCGGATTAACTGTTGCTGAAAATAAACAGCCATTTCTAAACGATTGGAGAGGGCAAACAGGAAAAGTTTTCTTTTGGCTATTTTTTGGAGGACTTATTACACTAGGTACTAAAATGGCTAGATATATAAAACAGAAAAAAAATAAGTTTTTATTTGTAGCTTTTTGGATTATCATGATCTCTGGAATTTTGTTTAGTAGAATTTCATCCGGATCTGTTTTTAATGGAACTAACTTCATAAGTAAATCCTTCTATCTTGGGAGTTTAACCTTATTTTTTGTATATTTTATGTGGATTTATTTCAAGGATCATATAAATATAAAATCATCTTTACTCGTCTTGTTCTCATGGACACTTTTTATGTTGATCGCGGCAAGAGGAGCTATTAGGTTTTTCTTTTTGATCACTCCCTTCATATGTTTTTTTGCGGGATTTTTTATTGTTAATATCTTTCATTATGCAAGGAAGAGTAAAGACGATTTCT
This sequence comes from Candidatus Woesearchaeota archaeon, assembly GCA_964409005.1. GTDB lineage: Archaea > Nanobdellota > Nanobdellia > Pacearchaeales > GW2011-AR1 > CAYPBR01. The sequence goes on from CAYPBR010000005.1 coordinate 1,474, forward strand.
TAAAAATGATTCTATGGATAATACTTATAATGACAATTATCGGAGCTTTAATTAGCATTAATAATTTTGTAGAATCTACGACAGTACAGGCAAAATATACAGGACCAAGTGTTGGAGTTCAGTGGCAAAATGCAATGAAGTGGGTTAGAGAAAATACCCCAGAAAATTCTGTCTTTGTTCACTGGTGGGATTATGGGTATTGGATTCAATATCTAGGTAAAAGACCTACCTTAGCAGATGGAGGGCATTTTCAAGGAGGATTTAGAGATCACATGATAGGAAGATATTTACTTACCACACCAAAACCAGAAACAGCGTTGAGTTTTATGAAATCTAATAATGTTTCTTATTTATTAATTGACCCAACAGATATAGGGAAATATTCTGCATATAGCAGTATAGGTAGTGATAAAACTGGGAATGACAGATTTTCTCAAATTAATATTATGATATCTAATCCTCAACAAACAACTGAAACAAAAAATGGAACAGTTAGAATTTACCAGGGAGGTTCTTCTTTAGATGGAGACATAATTTATGAATTAAATGGAAATCAAATATTCTTACCAGCAAGGAAGGCAGCTATTGGGGGCATTTTTTTAGAAACAAAACAAGAAGAAAATGAAATAACTTTTAAACAGCCTGCAGGAGCCTTTATCTATAATCAAAAACAAACAGATATTCCAATAAGATATCTTTATTTTAATAATGAATTTAAAGATTTTGGAAATGGGTTAGATGCTGTTGTTTATATTATTCCAAGAGTTTATCAAACAAACCAGGGAATTCAAATAGATAATTTTGGGGCCATTATATATTTATCTCCAAAAAATATGAAAAGTTTAGTCTCTCAATTATATATCTTAAATGACCCCTTTAATCAATATCCAACAATAAAAATAGCTCATTCAGAACCAGATCCAACAATAAAATCATTAAATAATCAAGGAGTTAATTTAAATGAATTTATTTTCTTTAATGGCATGAGGGGGCCAATAAAAATTTGGGAAGTTGATTATCCGGGCAATATTCTCGAGAAAGAAGAATTTTTAAGAACCTCTGGTGAATATGCTGAGTTTGACAATCTGGTTTTTGTAAAATGAAACAAAATAGATTAAGAATAGCTCTTTTCCATCCGTGGATTAAAAGCAGAGGGGGAGCAGAAAGGGTTGTTTTGGAAATATTAAAGGATAAAAAATATAATATTGATATCTATACTTGGGTTTATGACGAACAACATACTTTTAAAGAATTCAAGAAATTTAATATAAAAATTCTTGCTCCGAAAATTTTTAAGAGATTTTCTCGTTCTTATTTTTTAAGGGGGATTTTTCTTATAAGTGCTATATTTTCTAAGATTAATCTAGAAAAATATGATATTTTTTTAATTTCGACTGGAGGACTAGCAGAATTAATCACATTAAGAAATAACAAGCCTGAAAAAACTTTTGCTTATGTCCACACCATATTGAGAGCTACTTATGAAGAAGATATAAAATGGAATTTAAAACATATGCACAAAAAACATTTTCCAAGATTTTTGTATTTATTTTTTATAAAATTATATCTTATTTTAGAAAGAATTTCATGGAAGAAAATTGATGTTGCAATATTTAATTCTGAATTAAGTCTTAAAAGAGCTAAAAAACATAATTTAATAAAAAATAAGAAGACCCATATTATTTACCCACCTATTGATGTAGAGAAATTTAGTAAATTAAAAACAAAAAAAGAAAATTATTTTCTTTATGCATCTAGAATTCATCCTAGAAAAAGACAAGATTTATTAATTAAATCATGGACTAAATTTGTTGAGAAACATCCAGATTACAAATTAATTATCTCTGGAAATATTGAAAATAAAAAATATTTTAAAAAACTAAAAAAACTTGCTAACAAAACAAAAAATGTTGAACTTAAATATGATGTTGAAGAAAAAGAGTATCTGAAATTAATTTCTAATTGTTCTGCAGGAATCTTCATTCCTTTTATGGAAGATTTTGGAATAGTTCCATTTGAAATATTGGCAGCAGGGAAACCCTTAATTGCCGTCAATAAAGGGGGTTATGTCAATCTTATTAAAAAAATCCCTCAAGTTATCTTGATAGATGAAAAAGATAATGAAAAAGAAATGATTAAAGAAATAAATAAAGGGTTAGAAAATTTCCTTAAATCTAGAAAAATTCCAAAGAAAATAATTATCAAAGACACTGACTCAAAAAACTTTATAAAGAAACTTGAAAAGATTATAAAATGAAAGAAATTGCATCAATAAATATACCCACATATAATTCAGAAAAGACCTTAGAGAAATGTATAAAGGCAGCAAAAGCTCAGACTTACAAAAATATAGAAATACTCGTGATTGATAGCTATAGCAAAGATAAAACTCTCGAGATAGCAAAAAAATATGGTTGTAAAATTGTCATGTGTAAAGGGGGGCTTTTAGAAGCCAGAATTTTAGGAGCAAAGAAAAGTAAGGGAAAATATATATTATTTCTCGATTCAGATCAGATTCTTCATCCAACAACTATCGAAAGAGCTGTGAAAAAGATAAAAAAATATGATTCTCTTTGGTTGTACGAAAGAGCGTATAATAGAAATAAGTTTTTTCCTTCTTTATATGATGCCGACAGAAAATTAGTCCAGAAATTTTTAGAAGAAGATGTTGTGCTTCCGAGATTCTTTAAGAAAAATTTACTATTAAAAGCTATGCAAAATATTCCAAAAGAGATTTATGAGACCTGCAAGGCACATGACCATTTAATTATCTGGAAAGAATTCAAAAAAATCTCTAATAAAATGGGTAAAGTTGAAAATGCTGTTGAACATATAGAGCCCTCTAATTTAATAGAGTTATTTAGGAAGCAGTTTAGATGGGGAAAAACCACTAGAGATTTTTATGAAAAAGGGTTTTATAGAGATCTAGTAGCAACAAGAAATAGTTTTAGAAAGTTCCATATGAAAGAGCCAGTTTTAAGCACTAAGAGTTTTATATTAAGAATATTAAGAGGAATTCCGTATAAATTAGGATACTGGTTTGGATAAGTTTAATTTATTAGAATTAGAATTCATAACCTATATAAACAAATTATCATTTTTTTTTATTATGGAAAAGAAAGTTGCAATAATAATCAGCACTTATAATCAGGATATTCTTCTAGAAGAATGTCTTTCCTCTTTAAAAAATAAAACAGATTATAAGAGATATAAAGTATTTTTAGTAGATGATGGGAGTAAGAAAAAAATTGGAGGAAAGATAAAGAAAAAATTCTCTTGGGTAAACGTAATAATAAATAAAAAGAATCTCGGCTTTAGTAAAGCAAATAATATTGGCATAAGGAAAGCATTAAAAAATTATTCTCCAGATTACGTGCTTTTACTTAATGATGATACGGAAATAAAACAAAAAAATTGGTTAAAAAAAATGATTAAAACCGGAGAAAATGATAAGAAGATTGGGATCTTGGGATGCAAAATAATTTATCCTGATGGAAAGTTACAAAATATTGGTGGATATATCAGAAAGTGGGAAATTACAAAGATTAAAGATTTTAAGAAAAATGAAATAATTGATGTTGATCATGTCATGGGATCTTGTTTTTTAATAAAAAAAGAGGTTATTGATGAAATAGGTTATCTTGATGAAATTTATTCTCCTTTTTTATTGGAGGATACAGATTATTGCTTAAGAGCAAAAAAAGCAGGTTTTTTGATAAAAAGTGTTAGCTCTGTTAGTATAATTCATAAAAAAGGTAAAACTATAGACTCGCTAAAGAATAAAAAGAATTTATATATTAGATTCAAAAATGATATTGTTTTTTCTATTAGACATCTAAAACCAAAATATGCGTTTTTTAGGATTTTCATATATCTTCCCCTAGTTGCTGTTCTAAAAAAGAAAAAAGATACTGACGAATTAAGGATGAAGAATTTTAAATTGAGAAAAAATTTTTGGATTAATCTGTTTTTACTTTTGAAAGCTCTTCTTTTAGCTTTATATAATATAAATCAAATATCAAAAAATGGAAGAATTAAAAAAGTGTAAAATTTGTGGGAAATCAAACTTTAGATTTTTATTTGAGGGGAGAGATAAAAATTTTAATATTCCGGGTAAATTTAAATTAATGAAATGCATGACTTGTGATCTAATTTTTATGAATCCTCAACCATCTCAAAAAGATTTAGAAAAACATTATCCAAAAGAATATTATTCCTTTAATAAAATAGATATTAAAGGTAAATCTGGAAAGACGCGATTAAAATTATTTTTATATGATATTTATTTTAACCCCAAGAATAAGGGCAAAAAAATATTTTCAAATATATTTTTTTCTCCATTCAAGCCATATCTGAGGGGAACAAAAATAATTCCTAAACAAAAACTATTGGATATTGGGTGTGGATCTGGACAATTTTTATATGAAATGAAACAATTTGGTATGGAAGTTTATGGTAATGAGCCAGGAGAATTTGATCAGAAAACTGCAAAAAAAGAAGGTTTGAATATTGTTAAAAAAGAGTTGATTAAAGCTAAATTTCCTTCACAATCCTTTGATGTAATAACTATCAATCACGTATTAGAACACGTCAATAATCCTTCCCAAACAATAAGAGAAATTTATAAAATTTTAAAGAAGGGAGGTGTTTTAATAATTGGAGTCCCAAACCACAGGTCATTAGCATATTTTCTATTCAAAAAAAATTGGTTAGCTTTAGATATTCCTAGACACTTATATGATTTTTCTGACAGAACACTTTTGAAAAAATTAAAAAAAGAAAAGTTTAAAATTGACAAAATAAGGTACAATTCTAGACCAAATCAATTTAGTGTCTCTTTGAGATATCTCTTAAAAATAAATCCTAAAAACAAAATAATTAAAATTTTAGATATATTTTTCTTACCTTTAACCTACACTGTAAATTTCTTAAAATTAGGAGACCAGATTGAAATCTATTGCAAAAAATGAAAATATGTTTTATACTTGGAGAAAATCCGGAATTTTTGGGGGGAATCACTCTTTATTTAAAGAATTTATTAAGAAAAATCCCAAAAAGATATGAAGTTTTTTGGACTTATAGAGGAAATAAAAACAAGACATACAAAAAAGAGAATATAAATTATATTGAAATAAAGGTTCCAAGAATATATTTGCTTAAGGACATTGTATTTAATTTAAAAGTTAACAATTTTTTAAAAAAACATGATTTTGATATAATAAACTCACACGCTATTTGGGGTTATTGGATGAAGTTCTATAAAAAGAAGAAACAGCCAAAGATTATTCATACTTATCATGGAACTGCAATACCTTATTATAAGTGCCATCTTAAAAGATTTAACATAGCAAAAAGAATTCTTTATTGGCCTTTGCTTTTATTTGCATATTTTATCGAAAAACCTCCTATAAAAAAAGCTGATAAAATAATCTGTGTTTCAGAGCATGTTAAAAAAGAAGTGCAGAAACTATATGGAAAAGGGTACAACATTAAGGTTATAAGAACAGGGGTTGATTTAAATAAATTTAAACCGAGGAATAAAAAGGAAGCAAGAAAAAAACTAAAATTAGATGCTAATAAATTATATGGATTATATGTTGGTAGAGGTGGTTTTTGGACAAAAGGTTTAGATAGGGTAGTTAAACTTTCTGAAGAATTATATCTGTTGAATAAAAACTATCGCCTTATTATTATTGGGGCGGACAAAGAGAAAGTTCAACATTTAATAGATAAGGATTTTATAATTTTTTATCCCACACAAACAAGAGAAAAAATGCCATTATATTATAATGCTTCAGATATATTCTTTTGTTTATCTAGATATGAGGGGGGTGCTCCAACACTTGTTGTTTCAGAGGCGATGGCCTCTGGATGTTTATTAGTTTGTTCAAAAGATTCTGAACAAGAAATTATTGAGGATAAAAAAAATGCTTTGATTCTCGAAAATTTTGATAAAAAAGATGCTGAAAAAATATTGGAGTTTTATAACAATAAAGAATTAAAAGACAAAATTATTAAAAATTCTATAAAAACAATAAAAGAAATGTCCTTAGATAAATGGGGGGAAAAAATTTATAAAATATTTTCCATTTAAAAATGATTATCTACAAATATCCTTCATAATATTCTTCCATATACTCTCGTAACGCTTCTTTCCAATCTTTCATAATGTTCCATCCTCTTAAATTGAGTTTTTTATTTATCAACATTTCTGAAGGGGGCCTTGGAGCAAAATATGTTTCTTTAAAATAATCTGATGTAACGGGGGTTATTTTAATCTCCTTTTCCAGACTGAGTATCTTCACTAGTTCTTTTGCAACTTCTAACCGATTCGTATCTCCATTACATGATATGTTATAAAGCCCCCAAAATTCTTCTTTTTCCATCAACAATCTAACATTTTCTACAAAATCACAAGTATATGTTGGGGTTCCTTCTTTGTCTGTTACGAGAAATAGTTCTTTTTTTCCTTCTTTGAGTTGCTTCATTAACAAGCCGATAAATTTTTTATCTTTTTTTTGCCCCCCACCCATCATCCAACCTGCCCTACAAATTAAATATCTTTTAGCATTCTCTATAACAAACCTTTCCCCATAATATTTAGATTTCGCATAAACACCCAATGGATTTGGAAGATCCCAATCATCATAAGATTTTTTCTTTCCATCAAAAATTCCTGCAGTGCTTATATAAAGAATAGGTATATTTAATTCATTCGCAATACGAACAGCATTTTCTACTGCAAGAGTATTTGTAGCATAAGCGTCATCTGGATTTTCTTCACAATATTCAAGATCTGTATGTGCCCCTATATGGAATAAAAAATCCGGTTTGAATTCAAATACATCCTTCTTATATTTTTCAAAATCTCTAAAATCGAGATAAGATAGCCAATCTTCATTTATATCTATATCTGTGCATTTTAATATAAAATCATCTTTAAATTTCCTATAAAATGCTTCTCCAAGCATTCCCCCGCATCCGGCCATATAAATTCTTTCCATGTTATTTATAGACTTATTCTACACTTTTTAAATTTTTATTTTATTGGGTACAAATATTTAAAAAGAAAGGTGGAATGATGATGGTGAAATGAAACTTCCAAAAGTAGCAATAATAACGACAACATTTAACCAGCAGAAGCTTCTAGGAAAATGTTTGGCTAGTTTAAAGAAGACAAATTATAATAATTATAAGGTTTATTTTTTAGATGATAGTGGAATGGGGAAAATTGGAAAATATATTAAGAAAAGATTCAGATTGGTGGATGTTACTACAAATAAAGAAAATTTTGGGTATTCAATATCTAATAATATTCTGATAAAAAAAGCTCTAAAACAATATAATCCAGATTATATTTTACATATAGATGATGATACAGAAATCATTGAAAGAGATTGGTTGATAAAAATGATCAATATTGCAGAATCAGATGATGAGATTGGCATCGTTGGATGTAAAATTGTCCATCCAGATGGAAGCTTACAATGGTTTTTCAAAAACAATAAAATAAATTTCTTGAAAAATAGAAATAAAGAAAAGGAAACAAGGGAAACATATGGAGTAAAGGATATTAGAGATGTTATTGGAGCTTGTTTTTTAATAAAAAAAGAGGTTATCCAAAAAATAGGACTCTTTGATGAAAAATTTTCTCCTGTTTATGGAGAAGAAACAGATTATTGTTTAAGAGCATCAAAAAAAGGATTTAGATTAGTTTATGTTGGGAATACAAAATTAATCCACCATGGGGGTTCTTCAACAAAAGACATGTTTAATGAAAAGATTTGGTTTATTAAGAAAAGAAATGCGATAAGGCTGGAATGTTTAAATTATAATGTTTTTAAAATACTGAAGTATAATCTCATTCACTTCGGATCTGCAATTTTAAGTAAACACCCTTTAAAGAAATTAAAGTTGCTTTTAAGAGCGTATGAAGAGAATCTAAAAAATCTTAAAGAAATAAAGAGAAAAAGAGCAAAGAGAAAAATAAATAGGAAATATTTTTTTGGGGTGCCCAAAAAAGAAGATGATTTAAAAAGTATTTATTTTGAAACCACCTTGGTTAGTATAATAATGCCTGTTTATAATGCAGAAGAATATTTAGATTCTTCTATATCTTCTATATTAAAACAAACTTTTAAAAATTTTGAATTTATAATAATAGATGATGCATCAACTGATAATTCCTTAAAAATAATAAAAAAATATTCAAAGATAGATAAAAGAATAAAAATAATAAGAAATAAAAAAAATCTAGGTCTAAATGCTTCAATAAATAAAGGTTTTGAAATAGCAAGAGGCAGATATATTGCAAGAATGGATGCTGATGATTTTTCTTTAAAAAAAAGGCTATTAAGACAATATTCTTATTTAGAGAGGCATCCTAAAATATTTTTAGTTGGATCTTCTGCTTATGTTATGGATAAAGAAGGAGCAATAATTGGAAAATTTTGGAAATATCAAAATTCTTTTATTTTGGGTTGGAGACTCAGAAGAACAAACAGCCTAATTCATCCCTCTATTATGTTTAGAAATGATGGAAGAAAATATATAGAATCTAGAGTTCCAGAAATTATGAATGAACATAATTTTTATAAACAAATACTAAAAGAAAGAAAGAAAATTATAAATCTATCAGATTATTTGCTTCTTTATAGAATAAACCCTAAAGGAATGTGTGCAACTTTATCAGATACTTCTAAAAGTAAGTTTGCTGAATATTATAGTTTAAATGAGGATATTAATAATAAATGAATTAATATTTGATATTCACAAATAGTAAAAATATTTGGATTAGGAATTTCATCAATATCAGACACAAGAATTATATCATTATTTTTCGCCTTTTTTAAACCTCTTTTAATTTGATTTATTTGATAAGTTTCCGATTTCTATCTACCAAGATTTAATTTGCTATCTAAGTGCCATTTATTCCCAAAAGTTATCTTTCCTTTTTCCGGCATATCATCTACAATAATATGAATGATTTTCTTATTCCACTTTTTAAATCTACTTTTATTTTTTTGAAAAAAAAAGTTCTTTTTTTTCCCAACTTTTAGTCCTTGTTGCTTCCACTAAAACAAAATAATCCACCATAGTATCTAAAATCCTAAATCTCATCTCCAATAAATCTAATTCATTAAAGAATATAAAACAATCATAAATCTTCATATTTTTTATTATGCTTTTTCTTATTTAAATTTAACTATTAAAAAGAATGTTAAACTGATGCTTAAATACATTTATAAAATAAAGTTGTTATAAAATTATTATGAATAAAAAATACCATACAAAAAAGTTTTATGAAGAAAGATCCTCTTCTTTAAAATCTGCAAAAATCATTGTTCCTTTAGTTTTGGATTTAATCTCTCCAAAAAGTGTTGTAGATGTTGGTTGTGGAACTGGAGAATTTTTAAAGGTTTTTTTAGAAAAAGGTGTTAAAGATATTTTAGGAATAGATGGATTTTGGATAAAAAAAGAAAAAATATGTATTCCTAAAAAAAATTTCAAGGAAAAAGATTTAATCTATAAAATTAATATCAACAAAAATTTTGATCTTGCAATTTCGCTAGAAGTTGGGGAACATCTGCCTAAAGAGTCAGCAAAAGATTTTGTAGAAAGCCTTACAAATCTTTCCAAGATAATATTATTTTCTTCAGCTATCCCCTTGCAAGGTGGAGCAAAGCATATAAATGAACAATGGCCAGAATATTGGGTGAAATTATTCAAAAGTAAAAATTATGTCCTAATTGATTGTATTAGAGAGAAAATATGGTCCAATAAAGAAATTGATCCATGGTATGCCCAAAACACCTTTTTATTTGTAGAAAAAAATTTTCTTAAAGACAAACCGAAATTGAAAAAAGAATTTGAAAAAACAAACCAAGAAATTCTTTCTATAATACATCCTAGAATTTATTTGCCAAAGGCAAGAATATATGATTTATTAAAAAAGAGTATTCCCTCTTTTATTCAGACAATTTTTTCGAGGATCCATCCAAATATCTAAAAAAAACATTATCTTAATAAGATATTTATTTGTTAATTAAATCTTTAATTAATCTCCAATCTTCAATTGTTATTCCTTTTATTAAAATTAAAACTCCAAGATAAATTCCTGCAGCAAGAATTCACCTCTAAAACTCAAATAAAAGATCTTATTGGAGGTCCTACGGCCTATTATGGCCTGTTCATATCCAAATGGAAGAAGAATCTTTATTATAAATAATTTTTAAAAAACTTGAAGATACAAATACATTTAAAAAAAGGATAACCACTTACACTAATATGAAAAATAAAGCATCTTTTTTCAAAGAATTCTTTTTGAATTTAGAAAAAAAAAGAATTCCTTACACTATTTTGAGGAATAATAATTTTATACATAATAATGAATATATTGGAGAAATAGATCTTTTAATAGAAAGAAAAAATTTAAAAAAATTAAAGAAAGAAGTAGATAAGAATCCTTTTTGTCGCAGAACAAAAACAACTATAGACCTAACACACCCTTTATTAGTTTTAGTTAAAGGAGAAGATTTTATCTGCTTTTTAGATTTCCAAGTAGATGGTGTGGGTTATTGTGGAGCACCTATTTTAAGAGAATCTTTTCTCCTAAAGAATTCTAAAAGAGAAAAATCCTTTTTTGTATTAAATGATTCTGCTTATTTATTAATGTTGTTTGTACATAATTTTATTTTTAAAAGAGAAAAAACATATTTTAATAAATATAAAAAAGAGTTTTATAAAATATTTGAAAAAACCAATAAGGAAGAATTAATAAAAGAATTAATTAAAATATTTAATCATGAAATCTCAACAGAGATAATAGATCTATTTTCTAAAAAGAAATTAAATGAAATAAGTGATATGAAAAAGAAATTAGTATTAATACATCTTTTGAAAAATCCCCTTCATGTTTTTAGAATTATTTATTCAAAATGGGTTCGTTTCTTAAACTATGTTAATATACGGGCTTTTTTTTATTTCTTAAACCCTTTTAAATTAGCCCCTTTGGTCTCTTTTGTAGGAACAGATGGAAGTGGAAAAAGCACACTTGGAAAAAGATTAAAGAAAGAATTAGATTTAATGGAAATAGATAATAAGATTATTTCCGGAAGTGCTTTTTCGAGTATTAAATTAATTAAGAGAAAAAAGAGAAAATATTCTAAGAAAATTGGTTCACTAGAAAAAAAAGATACCAAATCTATAATAGAGATTATTGCTAGAATTTTATTGCAAATGCCTAAGCAATTAAAAATAATTTATCTAAGAAAAAAAGGTGTTTTTGTCATAACAGATAGATATCCTTATGATCTAATAACTTTATTTGGAGTTAAAGGATTCTGGAAAAAAATTGTTAGATGTCTGTTTCAAAAACCCACAAAAATATTTTATATATACACTAATCCTAATTTAATCTATAAAAGAAATCAGGAATTGTCAATAGAACAAATAAAGATTGTCCAAGATTCATTTAAGAAAAATATCAATTTTCTTAACCTTATCCCTATAGAAAATAAGAAAATACCCAAATCAACCAACAAAATTTTCTCAGAGATAAAAATACCATAAAAATGGAAAGTAAATTACTCAAATCATATTTCAAGATTAGTGGATTAGAAAGAGGGAAGAAAAAAATTTTTTGTGTTTTATCTAATAGAAAAAAGGAAAGAAGTATAATTTTTGAAAAAGGGAATAAAAATGCCATTAAATTTATGAAGAATAAATTAGATTCCCCTATAAAAAAAATAGTTTATCTTTTAATAAAAATAAATATTCTCCCTCTTTTTTTAAGAAAAATTAAACTTGATCCTTCTGTTGGACAGCTAGTTTTTTTCGGGGGGCAAACTAAAATATTCAATTTTAATAAAAAGATAGTTATCTCTTTTTTAAGAGAGCCTGGATGGGAAAAGGATTTTATTAAAAATAAAAAAGACCAAGAAAGATTTGCAAAAGATGGCTTTGCCCTACAAATATTAAAAATGAATAAAAAAATTCCTTTCAGTATTGAAGAATTTGTAGAGGAAGGTTCTAGAATAAATTCAGTAGAGATATTCAGAAAATTGTTTAGGTTTTATAAATCTCAAAAAGTAAAAAAAATCTCTTATAATTTGTATATTAAAAAACTAGAAAAGAAGGACTCCTTTACAAAACTTCCAAAAGAGGTAAGTGAAGAATTAGAAAAAATGAAGAATAAACAAAATCAATTTTTCTATATTGTAAAGATTCATGGGGACTTTGGAAGAGAGCAAGTATTATTAAAAAAAGGGAAAATTATATTCACTGATTGGAAACTTATTGAAGGGCTAATATTGACAGATTTGTTTAATTTTTTTCTTAAAGAAAAAGATATCTTCAAAAATAAAAAATTTCTTCATATTCTACAAATGTTCCCGGAAGAAGTTAAAAAAAATGCAAAAGATTATTTTATTGTTAGTCTGGTAAATTTATTTTTATCAAATATTATATCTTCTAATTTAATGATGGATTGGCTTAAGCCTTTTTTATTAAAAAAAGATTAATAAAATTAATTAAATAAAGGAAAGATCTTTTCTATTTTTTAAAAATTAAAATATCTTTTTTTCCTATTCCTTTAATCAACCATCTGACGAAGAAATAAATCAGCCCCCTAATAATAAATAGTTATTAGTTCTTTTTCTTTCTAGTTATTACTAATCCAAATAAATAGAAATATCTGCTTATTAATGTGGCCATGGTTGCCCCTACTACCGCCATAAAATACCCATAGTTAAGCAACCAGACAATTAATACATAATTCAAAACTATATTGATTAGAGTCGATAATACGAGTAATTTTGCAATTTTACTCGTTTCTCCTTTAGATATTAAATAACTAGTATATATTGCTGTAATAGGGCCGCTTATTAAAAGAAGAGAAAGAAGTCTTAATAGAGGAATTGCGCTCGTATATTCTATACCAAAAATGATTTTAATAATAAAAGGAGCCAATAATACAGTTATAATTAATATAGATAAAGACAGGATTAAACTTATTTTAACTGACTTTTTTAGGGCTCTTTCAAGCCTTCTCCCCCTAATCCTACTAAAAATAGGGAGTAAAACATTAGAAAAAGTAATTAAAGGAATTCCTGCGCCTATTAAACTAAATGCTATTCCATAATACCCAATATATTCTGATAGCACAAATTTTCCCAACATAATCATATCAATATATCCGAAAAATACACCTGAAAGAACGGTCACAGATAAAGGCAAAATAAACTTTCTAATCCTTCTTTTCTCAGTCTTTGTGATTTTCTCTTTTTCTATATTTAAAAAAACAATCTTTTTCTTTATAAACAGAAATACAAAGATTAGTGTTAAAAAATAAGATACAGATAATGCGAGAATTATTAAAAAGAGATTAATTTCATTTGAAAATAGATAGTTTAATGAAACTAAAATTACTAAAGGCACTAAAATTAATCTTACTATCTGGAAAAATAATTCTTTGGAAAAATTATAATTAAATTTATTTGATGCCTGAAAGGTTGATTCGACAAATCCTACAAGACTTCTTGTAATAATATATAGAGAGCCGGCAATTAAAGCAAAAAATAAAGGTTTTTGATAATAGTTATCAGAAATAAATTTTGCTGATATAATTAAAATAATAGAAGTGATAATAATTAAAAGAACTTTTAATTTTAATAAATGAACAAGATATCCTTTGGCTTTTCTTTGTTTTTTCTTTCCTAGTGTCTTAGATATAAATCTTATTGCAGTCTGATTAACTCCTAGATCAGCAAAACTCGCAAATAAAATAATAGTGGCTAAAGCCAAACTATATAGACCAAATAACTCTGGCATCAATAATCTTGCAAGAATAACTGTCAACAATAAAGACCCCCCTTTTCCAGTAGAAGTTGTCAAAAACTGATAAATACTATTTTTTATTGCCAATCCTGTATTTCCTCTAAAATCTCTTCTTCTAATTCTTCTCCAAATTTCTTTAAAATCGTTTGTTTCCTCTTTAATAAACTTCTTCATGAAAAGAAATATTATTTTTTCTTTTTAACTCTTATGAAATATAAAACTATTCCTCAATCCTTCTTATCATATCTGCAAATGCAGGTCTGGTTATCAAAACACCTGCAGTTATTCCAATAATTGTTGTAACTGCAAAACCTTTGAGCAAGCCTGCTCCAGCCCAAAGCAAAGGAAGTAGAGCAACAACTGCGGTGAAATATGCCCCTAAAATAATTGCAAACGCCCTTTTTAATCTCCTTTTTATACTTAGACTTAGGTCTTGTCTAGCTTCGTCCAAAATAATAATCTGCTGGTCTATCCCTATTCCAATGGTGGCCAGAATTCCTGCAATACTTGGCAAATCTAGATTCCATTCTATGAGGGAGGCTATTCCTAAAATTATAATTATTTCAGAAATACTCGTGATTAACAAAGCAAGGGAGGATTTTATTTTTTTATATCTAAAAAAGATAATTAGAGAAACCATGATGAGTGCTGCAAGACCTGCTGTTAAAATGGATCTTGTAAATTCTTTTCCAAGCACAGGAGAGATATTATCTAATTTTACTATTTCTAATTTATATGGCAAACTTCCTGTAATTAAAATCGTTTGTAGTTTATGCATTTCCTCCCTTGTGATATCATATGCTGCTTCATTCGTTTCCCCTACACTTGACCCTGAAATTACAATCTGGGTCGTTACTCTGCCTTTAAGTCCTTCGCTGATCAATAAACTATCAACTAATTTGTCATCTAAAAATAAATCCAGGGTTTCATTGAGATATCTTCCCTGTTGAGTTATATTTACACCTAATTTTTCTGTTATCTGGGCATGCCTTTTTGCAGCCTGTTCACTGAGATAAATACTAAATCTAAAATTACAAAAATATCCTCCTTGAGATTGTTGGCATGTCTCAATAAATGCACAGGTCGCATCATTTCTACAAACAGAGGATATATCTCTTTCCCCCCCGATAAATACTGTTTCATTACCTATTTTTGCCTCAAATTTTCCTTGCTTTTCAATTAACTCCTGAAGATCTTTTGGGGTTGCCCCTGCAACCTCGACTAACATAAAATTATTTCCTGTTAAATCTGAAACAGGTAAGACTTTTACATCTGAAATTCCATAAACATTAAGTCTATTTACCGTGATTGCTACCAGATCATTTACTTCTTGCGAAGATAGTTTCTTTTCTTGCGCCTGAATAAGTGCTCGTGAACCTCCAACCAAATCTAATCCAAGTTTAAGATTTGTCTTTGGAATTTCTGAAACAGTTATTTCTGGAGGCTGATTTGAAAAAAGAATTATCTCTGAGCTTTTTGTTTGTATGACTGTCTTTACACTCTGATTAAAAATATATTTCCCCTGCATAATATTTGAAAATTCTTTCAATCCGATTATTTTTTGGCCATCGATTGCAATAATTATCTGATCCTTTTTCAATCCTTGTTCAAATGCTGTTGAGTTTGATTCCACACTTGTTATTAAAACTCCTTTTTGAGAAAAGGTGGGGGGTATTCCAAATATAGATAAGAAAGATAATGCTAAGATAATAATTAAAAGCCAAATTCTCCAACTTAATTTCGATTTCATTTTTTCTTTTCAACATACCATTTAAGTATTGAAACATTTGTTATCCATGTATTGAGAATATCAAATCCTAATCCTATTGTAAGGATTGTGAAAATCTGGGTTAAGACGATTGAGAAAGATCTTACAACAACCAGTGCAACGATTATTGCCAATAGGGAAGTCAGAGTCATGGTTATTCCTGTTTTAAATGAATTGAAAATTCTTTCATTCAAGCTACCTTCGTATCTTTTCAAAATCCTCGTTGTGAGCAATATATCTGTATCTACTGAATAACCTATCAACATTAGAAATGCCACAATTCCTGCAGTTGACATTTTCAATCCTAAAATATTTACGAAAACCAATGTCATGAAAATGTCGGCAAAAGCAGAGATGATAACTGCTATAGAAGGAATAACAGTTCTGAAAATAATAAAAACAACTATGGCCATAAAGATAAATGCAAATAAAATAGCAATCAAAAGTTGTTTATAGAAACTCTCGCTCAGTGCGGAGCCGGTAAATTCAATACTGCTATTATCTTCATCGAGTTCATAACCTAAATATTCTTCTAAAATCTGTTTTGTTTCTTGGCCTTCAGTTCTTGTTTCAATAATTACTGCTTCTTGTTCACCTGTAAATAAATCATAAATCTCTCTTGTATTAATATCTTCAAGTTTATCTGAAATATCCTGTTGCAGCTTATTGGCATCAATTTTCTCATAAATTGTCACAGAGGTTCCACCTGTCAGAGAAACATCCCGATAAATAAAATCTTGGTGATTTGAATAAAAAATACCCATGTAAATAAATCCAAATATTAGAATTACTGCAGGAATTAACAATAACAATTTGTAATTCTTATCATGAAATCTACCTATCCTGTTTTTTAATTCTTCTTTCATCTTAAGTATTGGTAGATTTTATTTTTTATATGCTTCCACAATTATGTGTGGATTTAATATTCTTACTAAAAAGGTCTTATTTGTTATATTAAATATTGGTTTTAAGATTTTAATAATTCCTTTTGTAGAATAATAATTATATTTTGTTTTTATTTTGTGAAAATTGCCACATTTTTCTAATAAATTCCTTAAATGTAAAGGGGTAAACAAAAAATAATGCCTATCTTTTTCCCCAAACCTTGGTTTATTACTATTATGCTCTAGAAAATTATTTTTTCTTATTGGAAGGTGGAACAATAAAAATCCAGCATTATCTGTTAATATATGTATTTTCCCTCCTTTTTTTAACACCCTTTTCATTTCTCTCAGTGTATACATGGGATCTGATAAATGTTCAAATAAATTTTTAGAATAAACTATATCAAAGGTATTATTTTTATATGGGATTTTCTCTTCATTTGTATTACACTTAATAACTTCTTTTCTTTGTGGATAAATATCTATGAAATCTGTTCCATACTTTTCTTGTCCACAACCCACATTTAGTATTTTTTTATTTTTCACTTTCTTGATTCTTTTAAAATGCGCGGGCCGGGAATCGAACCCGGATCAATTGGGTGGAAGCCAATTATTCTGCCTTTAAACTACCCACGCATATGATAAAAAGCAGAATTCTGTTTAATAAAGTTTACTCTTCTAAAAATTAAATCTTTTTTGTTTCTAATTTATCCTATTTACACTTGCAGGAAGGATTACAGCTAGTGCACTTGCCGCATTTAGAACAACAACTTGCGCCGCATTTTTTACATTTTGCTTTCATTTTATTGTGCTTCTTTACCATGAAATAAAAGTTTTTTAGTTTTTGGAAGCATGATGTATTTTGCAAAAAATATCATGATAAAAGTAAAGTGCCTCAAAAAGTAATAAGATAACTTAGATATAAAATCCGGGAGCAAGATTAGCCTCTTGCTATCTAAATTCTTAATAATATATTCTGCAATTGGTTTTGATCCTCCTGCCTGCTTCATCCATTTTTCTTTGCACTTTCCCTGTTCTTCCTTAGTCAATGCCTTACATTTGAAGGCAACTATCCAGAAAGGAGTCTTCATCCTCGAAGGAAAAACGACAGATATAGAAACTCCTGTTCCCCTCAATTCATAGTCTAAAGTTCTTGAATAACCGTAAATTGCATGCTTAGTAGCATTATATGTTGTAAAATAAACAGGGGGAGCGAAAACAACGACAGAAGCTATATTTATGATTCTTCCTGTTTTTCTCTTTTTCATATAAGGCAGAACTAGTTGGGCGAGATGCTCACTGGCAATAGCATTTAATTTATACATTCCTTCTATATCTTGAAATTCTTCTTTTTCAAAAGATGTTAATTTCCCATATCCTGCATTATTAATTAGATAATCAATCTTTTTTACTTCTTTTATGATTTTATTTATTACATCCTCTCTAAATTTTTTATCTGTTAAATCTCCTGCAATAACTTTAATCTCTCCTTTTTTTCCAGAACATTCTTTTTTTAGTTCTAAAAGCAATTCTTTTCTTCTTGCAACCACATAAACTACATGACTTTGCTCACAGAGAAGTTTTGCTATGTCTCTCCCTAATCCAGAAGATGCTCCTGTAACTAAACTTACTTTTGCCCCTTTTTTCATTTTTGTTTAATATAAATCAACATATATAAAATGTGTGCCCCCGGCAGGACTTGAACCTGCGACCCCGTCCTTAGGAGGGACGTGCTCTAATCCAAACTGAGCTACGGAGGCAAAGCATGCGGGAGAAAGGATTCGAACCTTCGTAAGCACTAAGCTACTGGAGCCTTAAT
>CAYPBR010000006.1:0-10189 GCA_964409005.1 Candidatus Woesearchaeota archaeon
GCTAGTATTTGCATTGGTAAAATTAGCTAGAATTGGTGAAGGCAGTAGCGGAGGAAACTTTGGATGATTTTCAAAATTAAACTTATAGAATTTAAAAGGAGGTAAAAATACAATATGGCAAAAAGACGAGGAGGAGACAGCAATATGCAGGTTGTTATGGGTTGGTCCATTGGATTAGCAG
Organism: Candidatus Woesearchaeota archaeon; assembly: GCA_964409005.1. Lineage (GTDB taxonomy): Archaea > Nanobdellota > Nanobdellia > Pacearchaeales > GW2011-AR1 > CAYPBR01. The sequence goes on from CAYPBR010000006.1 coordinate 182, forward strand.
GGATAGCCCTCTTGGGTTTAATCATGTTAATTCTGTTTGGAAACTTATCTGGTAATGTTGGTTTTGCAGCCAATAGTCAAGGTGCAAATGACACTACACAGTTCATTGGAAACTATACAACTTCTGTATTGAATCTCGGAAGTCAATTCCCAACAGTAGGAACAATCATTGGAGTTGCTCTATTACTATTCATCCTGATTGCATTGCTAGTATTTGCATTGGTAAAATTAGCTAGAATTGGTGAAGGCAGTAGCGGAGGACAGTTTGGATAATTCCTCACCTGTATTTATGGTGTGTCATAAAGCACACCTTTTTTCTTTTTTTTAATTCTTTTTCTTCTTCTCTCATTTAACAATATCTTTAAAAAGGAATAAATCCAAGGGATATTATGGGAGTATTTGATTCTTTAGGAGTTCCAAGCATAGGATCTTTCTTTGAAGGGAGTGGTTTTGTTATAGGAACATTTCTTATTATATTTTTAGGAATTGTCATTTTTGGAATTATCGGTTTTTTTGTTTATAGACATATACTTAACAAAAAAGAATTTTATATAACTGTCAATCTTTTTAAAATAGTTAATGGAAAAAGATTTTTTATAAAATCCGATAAAGCTAAAGAAATAGTTGTACCAGGAACAAATGTAAAACTTTTAAGATGGAAGAATATGAAAATCTATAGTGCATATCCTACAAGAGCTATGGGCCACAATATTTATTCTTATAATATTAATAGATTTGGAGAATTAACAAACTTTGATTTTGGAGAGGGGGAGGATGTAACAGAAGCTAAGATGGACTTTGATCATAGAGATCAAACTTATGCTTATCTAAATCTGCAACAATTAATTAATAGAAATTGGAGAGAAAAGAATGTTTTAGGTTGGTGGAAGGAAAACCTTCCATTAATAACAGTTATCGTATCTTCTTTATTATTAGTATTAGCGATGTGGTTTTTCTTCTCACAATCTGCTCAACAATTAGCTTCATGGACGCAAATATCAAAAAATTTAGCTGAAACTGCGGTGCAATGTAACCCTTCAAATATAAATTCTGGAATAGTCTCTGCTCCTTAAAATGGGTTTTACTAATTCTCTAATGTGGGGCCTAGTAGCATTAGTTATTGGGGGATCTGTTGGTGTTGGGGCTTCTAAATTAGTTAACTCTTACTCAAAAAAACAAGAAAGAAAGAAAGTAGTTGATTTTCTTGAAGAGAAAACGGAAAATAATTTAAAATTAGATGGAGAAATAATAAATGTTCGTAAATTTATATATAAACAAAATGATGAGGTAATAATTAAGGTAGAAATAGCTGATATGGTTAAAAAAGACAAAATTAAAGGCTTAAAACAGGAAAAAACACCCTTTATGGGGGGAATAATTCAAAAAGTGTTTCCTTTCCTTTCAAAGGAGAAAAGAATAAATGAAAAATAAAAAATCTGTTTATTTAAAACCCAATGGAGTTTTAGTAGTCAATGAAAAACAATATGTTTTATCTAACAATAAAATTAAGAAAATTGATGGAGTAGAACATATAGATAGAACATTATTTATGGAATTTAATGAAAAGAAATTTGAAAAAATGAGAGATTTTATTGTTGAAAAAATAAAAGATTCTTTAGATAAAAAAGAAATGATAGAAGAACTTGTTAAAAAAATATCATTAAATGAGATAAGCAACTTATATAAAATTCTTAAAACCAATAAGAAGAAAAAAATAACAAAACAAAAAGGATGTCTTGGATTGAAAATAGGATCAGGAAAACCTAAAACAGGTGGACATTATCTGCAATTAATAGATTAAAATAAAATGTTTGCAAATAAAAAATATAAAGAAAGACTAAGGAAATTTTGGAAATTGAAACAGTTAGATAGAATAGAATATTTACTACACTTTAAAACTATGAGAGAAGATTTTTCACCATTTTCTCCAACTGTTACGAATATGTTATTTATATTGAATATAACATTATTTCTTTTTGGAACACTATTTTTAATAGCTTTTAAATCAGTTGCTCTTCTTCAAATAACTCCAAAGATTTTTTATATATCCATTTGGTTAATAGGGGTATCAATATTTTTAGATATAATTATTAATTCCTCCAAAACTAAAGCTATTTTTAAACTAAGAGAAAGATTTAATCTAAATTAATTAGACAATTTTGCAAAAAAAAGAAAGGTTCAATGAAATCCCAATTCTTTTGATCGAATCAACAACTTGTGAAACTCTTTAGTTGCTTCTTTGTTCATTTCATTTCTTTTTTGCTTGATAAATTCTTTACTGGGGTCACAGTGGTGTCCGTCTGTTTTCCATCTTCCTTTCATGTGTCCACACAAGTGGCAAGTGCTTAAACCATCTGTGTTCTTTTTACATAGACAACAATAGAATGGTTCTTGTTTTGGAAAACTTGGATCTTTTGTTTTTTCCATTTTCTTTTACCTCCATAATAAAAAAGTGTCTTTTCTTTAACTAATTTATACACTCCATGTTGATTTTTTTTCATAAACAGGATAACTTTTTAGTTTTGTCGTCAGTAAAGTTATTTAAGAAAGATGTTAAATACCATATCTTGTATGTTTATTTCAACAATTTATTAAAATCATGCGTTTTCAGGATAAGTTAGATATACTGGCCTGGGAGTTTTCAATCTCTTATTTTCTTTATGGATCTGCCGATAAGATATAAAAAGCCAAAAGAAAAACATAAGGACCAAAAACCATGTGGAGAAGATATACACCTTAAAGATTCTTAAAACTAAAAAGAAGATCCATAAAAGAAAAATTAACATTGATTTCTTCATTTTTTCTTATAATTCTGATTAGTCTTAACTTTATGTATTTCCATAATCCAACCAGTTTTTACATCTTTAATAAATTTAAATCTAATAGATTTCTTACATTCTTCACAAAAATATGTTTTGTATTGGATTATTATTTTTCCCATTGTGTTAAATTACTAAAATTTACCTGAAAAGGGAGAACTTCTACAGGGGGTTGCCAGAAGAAGAAGCGATAAATAACATAACCGATCGTAAATAAGCTTAAAGATATAAGCAAGAATAATAAAACAAAATATATTTCTCTTTTCTTTTCAATTATTTCTTCAATGAGTGTTTTATTTTTCATTCTTTATATATAAAAAGGACCGATTTTATTTAAATCTTTCTTTATAAAGAAATTGTCTTTTTAGCTACCCCTCTTACATTTTGGACAGATCTTACCTTTCTTGAATCTTGTTTTGTAAGTTTCATTACATTTTCTACACAATCTCATAAAAGCATTAGCAGAATTTCTCTTTTTGAGTTTTTTTACAGGATATTTTCTAGGTATTCCTCTATCGCTTCTACCTTGTCTCTTTCTTTTGTCTTTTCCGCGCTTTCCAACACCTTCTTTCAAATTACCATCTTTATCATATAATCCCGCTTTTGTTCTCTCAGATATTTGTTGTCTCTCTATTTTAGCAATAGTAGCTACAATAGATAAGATCACGTCTTTAAATTGTCCCACGGACTTAAAATAAGGCTCCTGATAGCTTTCCCATTCAATCCCTACGTTCTTTAATTCTTGGAGTTTTTGAAGTGTAAAGAGGGTACCTGCTCTACTAAATCTTGATAGGTCCCAGAACAGAACAAGATCAAATAATCTTTTATGAGCATCTAAAAACATTCGATCATAACTTGGTCTAGATATTTCCTTCCCGGAGATTATATCAACATACTCATTAAATATCTGGTGATCGTTTTTCTTGCAGTATTCCCTAAGCTGTATTAATTGGTTATCTACTTCTTGTTTGTTTGTTGAAACTCTAACATATATAGCTACTTTCATTTTATTTTTCTACTAACTTCCATTCAACTATTTCTGAAGAAGTAGTTAAATTACTATAATATTTTCCTGTTCCTTCAAACTTAGCAAGATACCCATTTCCTTCAATCCAACAAATATCATAGAATCTCTTTTCTTCTAATTCTCCTTCACCAGAGCATAAAGCCCTTGTCCACCAATCTTTATTCTCTATTGAATAATTAATATATGATCCAATTAGAAATACTACAAAAAGCAATGTGATTATTATAATTATCTTTTCTCTTGTTTCTATTTTCATTTTCTCACCTCCTTTTCTAGTATCAAAATTATCAAATTGTTTAAACTTCTCTTATCTTTTTTTGCTTGATCTTCTAATCTTTTCCTCAATTCTTTATCTGGATATATTGTTATTCTATCTACCATTTCCTTCAACAAAATTTGATTATTTATTTTTTTATCTGATTATATCTGGGCTAGGAGTAATATTGCAATAGCTAACAATACAAAAATTAAACCTATATTTCGGAAAATTTCCCGATTTTCCCATAACCAATCTATCGTTTTCATTGTAATTTATTAAGGTATAATACCTTTATATACCTTTCTTACTACTAATCGGTTACATTAATATAAGGTATTTAACCTTTTTTAGTTTGCTATCCCAAACCCATACTCTTTTTGATGTTCTAAATGTTTAAAAGAATCATATGGGATCTCTCTTATTATTTTAAACTTTGGAGGGAGTATGCGCATGGGCCCTGGGCTCCCAGGTTCGATTCCTGGTGAGGGCGTTTCTTCTTGATCCATAGATTTCATAAACTGTTTTGATATTCTTTTATCTACATGATAAAGAAAACCTTGGTTGTCTTTCATAGATTCAAACTCTATCTTAAAACTGGTAGTAGTAGGTAATTTTAAAGGGGAACTGGTAGTTTTCACACCCATTTTAGAAATACTGGTAAGTAGTCTTTGTTCTGAAGAATCTTCTACAAATGATTTATCAATTCTTATTTTGCGCATACAACTAGGGCAGGTTACGTATGCTTTGCCCTCATTAATAATTCCCTTATAGTTCCAAGAGTGATCGCATTTATAGCATAACATTTTCATAGAAGTAAATAGAGAAAACATTATTTATATATTTTTCTAATTGATATAGCTGGTAGTAGTAGGTAAACCCCTTTGAAAAACTGGTAGTAGTAGTATTTTTCTACACAACAAATAAAGAATACCCTATTAATATAAGTCCCCCGGAGAAATTAAGGGAGGATCTAGAATTACAAAAGGACTTTTAAAGAAATAATTATAAAATTTATTCTAAACTTAGATGATATATAATATATGTGTCCGCATGTCCCCGACCGCCTATTTCAGTAATTCAGCTTATCTACCTCTTGGGAGACTCTATTAATATGTCTTGGAGAAACTTTATCAACTCCATAGTTCATAGGAATATCTGCAACATCTTTTGAAGAAATTCCTAAATTTAAAAGGAGATATTTTATATAAGCATTTCTTTGCATTAACCATTTCCTTGCTTGATTTGAAACTGACCTTTTACTAAATGCTTTGGATTTCTTTTTTCTATATTCTTCTTCATCAACTGTATAAAAATTTGAGAACTTAAAAGGAGGAAAATTTGAATGAGGTTTATTATACGAATAAGTTTTCTTACCAATCAAGTAAAGCATCTTCTTTTGCTCTTTTGAAAAGATTACATACCTTCTATCTTCTTCTTGACTAAAATAAACATGGAATAGGGCCCTACATCTCCACAAAGCAAAATATCTATCAAGGTCGAAGAAAGAAGGTATACAAAAAATAATAAATAAATTCTTTTGTCGCATTTCAGTTGCCACTCCAATCATTGCGCGATTAACTTCTGATAACGAAGATCTACTACTTGCAGCAGAAAAAGCCTCATCCAGAATTATTGCAGTTCCTTTTTTTGTTTTAGGATCCTTAACTATTCTTAAAAAATCATCTGAGGTAAAAGCAATATTTTTTAAGCTAAAATTAGGATCAAGATATTTAGCTATCTGTTGAGCCAATACAGATTTTCCTACACCCTCCTCTCCATCAACTACCATTACCCAATCCCTATCTTTTGTAAGAACTCTTTTTTTAACAATATCCAACTGTTCTTTTACAATAGGGGCAACCCATAACTCTCTCTTTTTTTTAATAAGCTGTGCCTCCATATTACAATCCTGTAAAATCTGATTTCTTTGGCATGAAATATTTTTCCAAATACAAAGTCCATTCCCTAACTATCTGAAAAAGCCTTGCTTCCAATTTAGTATCATAAAAAGTTACGTGCTTTCCCCTATGTATCCTTACTTTTAATTTGAGGCTATCAACTTCTTTCTTATATTTATCAACTTCCGTTTTTTTCAAAAGAGGAGTCATATTCATAAATAATATTTTAACCTGGTTTATATGGAAATTTTGTTTAGGAAGGCCATTTAATAATTCAAAACCCCATCTTATCTTTTCTAAAGAAGTATGAATCCTTTCAAGAGTAGCAATACCCATATTAAACTTTGCTTCACCATGTTCAATGTCTGGGACCATATTAAATAAAGAATTAGTGCATTTTTAAATATTTTCTTTTCTTTTTATTAAGTTCGGAATTTTCAAAGTAAAAAAAATCAAAGGCGACTTCGTCGCAAATTTTAACCAAATCCGCATAAGAAGATCTTTCCTCTTTCTTTGGGAAGGGGGATTCCGGGGGAAACCTTTTCTTTGCATATTGTATGAAAAATATTCCTATTGCCATACAATATGAAGTATAACTATTCTTGTTCTTTATACAATGGTCCTTCTTAAAAGATAAACCAAAAATTTTCTATTACTCACACCCCCCTTTAAATTTCAAGAACAACAACAAGAACAACAACAAGAACAACAACAAGAACAACAACAAGAACAGTATAACTATTATTATTGTTATAATATATTTATATACTATATATTATATTTATTTTATATTATATATAATATATATAAAACATTTTAAGGAAGACCATTACATGGACAACAAGAAGAGTTATACCCCCATATCACTACTCCTTAATGAAATAATCAAATCCTCAGAAACAGAAAAGTATATAAACAAGTTATACTATCAAATACAATGGAAACAATAAAAAAACTTGAGAGAATAAAAGAAGTATCATTATATGTTGGTTTGGTATCTATGGGAATTGGACTTCTAATTGCAGGAATAGGATTTTTAAGAATATGAAAATAATAAAGATAATAGCATATATGATAGTGCTCAAGAAGTTTTAGAGAAGTTAAAAGAGTTAGAAGAAAAAGAAGAACTTACTTTCTCTAGTGTTTATATATCAGAGGAAAATTATTAAAATGGCAGAAGAAATAAAAGAAAAAATCTATCAGTTTCTAAAAGAAAAGAAACCAAAAAGATTCAATATGAAAGTCTTAGTAGAAGAATCAGGGGTAGCTTCTAGGGCCACAGTTCTTAAATGGGTGCAAGTTCTTATAGCAGAGAAAAGAATATTCGTAGCAGATTACGGAAATGTAAAATTGGTGTGGATAGAATGATAGAAATGTCAGAAAAATTAAGGAGGATATTTATTGTTGCAACACTTGTAGTTTTTTTATCAAGTCTAATAATAATGTTGTTTACAATAGTTAGCAATATTTAAGATGAAACAAGCGTTCAGAGATAAATTACATCTCAACAAAAAGAATGAAAAGCAATTAATAATCATAAATGAGATTATTGAAGAGTATGCCGAACAAGGATATAGATTGACTCTAAGGCAACTTTTTTATCAGTTAGTTTCCAGAGATATAATTCCTAACCTAACAAAAGAATATGCAAAATTAAGTACCCTCTTAGTTAAGGGAAGAATGGCGGGAGTTGTTGATTGGGAAGCAATAGAAGACAGAATTAGAGTTCCTTATCTACCTTACTCTGTGGATGATGTTCAAGATGCAATTAGTGATACAATAAATCAGTACAGATTAAACAGACAAGAAGGACAAGAGGTTTACATTGAACTCTGGGTTGAGAAAGATGCTTTGAGTGGTGTTTTAAAAGTAATCACTGAGGAATTTCATATAAGACTTATGGTTAATAGAGGATATAGTTCTTGCACTGCAATGCACGATGCTTACAAAAGACTGAGGAGACAAGAAAATGATGGAAAGAAAACTTATATTTTATATCTTGGAGATCATGATCCATCTGGACTTGATATGATTAGGGACATTAAAGAAAGACTTGAAGAGTTTGGAGCTCATCCAGAAGTTAAGCACATTGGATTAACTATGAAACAAATTAAGAAATTCAATCCTCCAAAAAATCCAGCGAAGATTAAAGATCCAAGGGCCAAGTGGTACATTCAAGAACATGGAAATAATTCTTGGGAAGTTGATGCTTTGAATCCTGAGACACTTCATAAATTAGTTAGAAAAAATGTTGAAGAAGTGATTGATAAAAATTTAATGAATGAGCAACTTAAACTTGAAGAAAAAGGGAAAGAAGAATTAGAAAAATTAAATGAAATTTATGCAAGAGAATTTAGAGAATGAAAATAAAAACAGAAGTTCTAAAAAAATTATTTTGGAAGTCAACTGAAATTAAACCAGTTTTAACACCAGAACAATATAAAGTTTATTGTAAACACATTAAGGAGGCAGTAGATTTAACAAAAAAATCAATCCGCGAGATGATTATAAAAGATATTAAATACGGAAAAAAGCAATTAACAGGAACTTTCCAAGAGAATAAACCTTGGCAATGGAGAATTACTGGAATGAAATTGTTACTCTCAAAATTAGAAGGTAAACATACAAGTAAAGGATTTGAAATAACTATGAAGATTGGGGCAGAATTGTTAAGAAGAGACGCAGAAGAAAAAATTAAAAAATGAATGAAGAAGATATATTAGAAGAAGCATTGGAAAATCTAAAACCAGACAGAGAAGAATTTATAAACAGGAGAATTAATCATATAAACTTTTCCAGAACTATCTTTTGGTTGTGTGTTAAATCAAGAAAAGATAATTACGTATATGCTTCTGAATTAGCAGAGTTCCTTAAACTAAGTCAAGCTAGATCTAATCAGATATTAAATGATTTTACAAGAGCAGGACTATTAGGAAAGAGATTTCCAACAAGCAACCTGGTGGAATATTGGATAACTAAAGAAAAAGAGACACCCATAATTTTAAATTATTTTGATAAGGCAAAAAAGACATTAGGAATTAAAATGAAATTAATGATAAAACAAGAATGAAAATTATAATCATCGGTAACCTCCTTTGGTCTTCTTTGTGGGGCGGAAGCAAATGCCCCACGCTATAATAAAAATGAGAGAAATAAAATTTAGAGCTTGGGATTTAGAAAGCAAAAAGATGTATTTACAAATGATGGGAGATAGAGAAGCTATATTAAAAAATATGGGGGAGAAAGCTTTCTTTAAGTTAGGTGAAGTTATTATTGAAGACAATCCAATCCTTATGCAATTCACAGGATTAAAAGATAAAAATGGAAAAGAGATTTATGAAGGGGATGTAATTATTTGTAGAGACGGAAAATATGTTATTGAATATATAGAAAGTTTCGCTAAATTTGTAATGACTAACAAAGATATTATTAGGACACCAGAACAATTATCTTCTCAAGATGCAGATACTTGTATGAGGAGTATTGAAGTCATAGGAAATAAATTTGAAAATCCAGAGTTATTAAAATGAAAACAATAAAAGAAATTGAGAAAGAGATTGAAGAATTAGTAGAAATGTTTGATGAAGAAGAAGGAAGTTTATGGGCATCTGAAAACGAAACATATATTCAAGAACAAAGAGATAAATTAAAAGAATTGAATATAATCCTCAAACAAAAAAAAGAAATCTGCGAGATGATTGAAGAGTGGGGTAAAAAACATATTTTAGATGATGAACTTGATGGGAACCCAAGAAAATTAATAGATTCAAGTTTGGAAGATTGGGAAGAACTGCTCTCAAAAATAGAAGGTTAAGGCAAATGAAAGATATAAAACATTTATATTGGATTATTGGATTGGTTTTAATTGTTATTATATTATCTGGAACATTGATTTGGATTAATTATAATTCTTGGACTCTAAGATTGGAAATGGATAACAACACCCTTGAAGCTATTAAAGCAATAAATTGGAGTTCTTTAAAATGACTCCAGACAACACCTGTGC
>CAYPBR010000006.1:10289-18202 GCA_964409005.1 Candidatus Woesearchaeota archaeon
AAATCATAGTCAGCTACCAGAAATGGGAAAAGATTCAGCACGTGCTAAAGAGAAGACCGAGAATCCTGCTGGCACTAATGCTACGGAAGGATGTGGAAATGAATTTAATAAATTAATTAATAATCCTTATATATGTGGGCAAGGAAGATTATGCCCTGATTGTTCACACAAGAAGGAGAGCAAATGAAACTAATTAAAGCTGTTGAAGAAATTTTAGAAGAAGATCCTAGAACTAGAGAGCAAGAATATCTATGGACCTTCTTTGTAAAAGTTTTAAACAAATTAGGTTACCACACATACATAGAATTTAAAAAGGGCATCCCATCACCAGAATCAATTATTAAAGAACGCAGAGACATTTTAAATAAAAAAAATAAATATCCTAAAACATTTATACCAGAGGAAGGAATTACATATGGGAAACCAAGAAAAGAAGGTAATTGATGTTTCCGGCAAGAAAGTTAAAATAATAAAAAATTTAATCAAGAATCATTCAAATGCCTTTATTTATTTAGACCCACCCTACTATCCCATTTCTACAAGAAAAGATGGAAAAATATCCCCTTATAAATTGTATAATGCAACTGACTATCTACCTAGTGATTTTTTAAAATTGAAAGAAAGATGTGATGATCTAACTCATAATGGAATACCCTTTGTGTTAAGTAATTCGGATTGTGAATTTATAAGGTTTCTATTTAGAGATTATAATCTTGTTGAAGTTAGAGAGACACAATCAGTTAAGACCTCAAAAGGAAAAGGGAGCAGACCAACAACAGGTGGGCTTCTGATAACAAATTTTAGGGATAAAAAATACCTTATGAAATTGGTAAAGGAAACAATCAAATGAAACAAAAATATCTGGGAAAACTGGATCTTGAAGATAAAAAAGAATTAGATAGAAGACTCGGAAAAGGAGCTCCAACACATATTTCTTTGTTTACAGGGATTGGGGGATTTGATATTGGGTTTGCTAATGTGGGAATAAAAACAAAAGTCATGGTAGAATTTGATAAATATTGCTGCCAAACTTTAAGGGCCAATTTCCATTGGGAAGAACTGAAAAAAAGAACAGTTGATGGAAAACCAGAATGGAAGAACAAAAAGGAAATGAGAAAGGATATTAATTGGTACCACACTCCTGAGCCAGTAATTTTAGAGGGAGATATTAAGAAGATCACAACAAAGGAGATCCTTAAAGCCGCCAAATTAGAAGTTGGAGAATGCACTGTTATTTCAGGAGGATTTCCATGCCAGGGATTTTCTCTTAGTGGTAAAAGAAAAGAAGGAGATCCACGAAATGAATTATATGAAGAATTTGTGAGGATTGTTGATGAAGCAAAACCAAGATTTTTCATTGGAGAGAATGTTCCAGGCTTAGTTTCCATGAAAAGAGATGGTGTTCGTGGAGCAATGATGCAGAAGATCTGTGAAGATTTTGCAGTATGTGGATATGATATTGCATGGGATATTTTGAATGCAGCAGATTATGGGGTTCCCCAACATAGAAAAAGAATTTTTTTGATTGGGACAAGAATTGATCTAATGCGTGTTAGAGAAGATGGATCTATGGCCATACATATTGGGGCTATTCCTGGAGAGATCAAACACCCAAAATTATTTTATGATCGAAAGAAAAGATGGGTTGCCGAAGAGAAGAGGGCTAAGAAAAAAAGATGAAATGGTTTAATTGGTTGGGGGTTATTCTATTAATGTTATTTGTTATTTGGTTATTTATACCAGAGGATCCTATAGACATCAATGAAGATGAATTAGATTCTCAGCCGCCCATCTTAGAAGAGGAAACTATTCCTAAGGAAGAAGGGTTTCCTATAGACCCAAGAGCATATTATTGGAAAGACACACCAATTCATTATTATTTTTCAGAAAATTTATCTTGTGATATTAAGATAAGAAACAATGTTCTTAAATCATTTGATATAATTGAAGAAAAAACAGATAGGTTAGTTAAATTTTATGAAGAAGAAAGTGAAAATGCAATAGAAATAAGTTGTTTAAAAAGTGATGAAGAAGACATTGCAGGGTATGGGGGAATTGAATACTACGAAGGAGAGAAAGAAATTCTAAGGGGTGTTGTGGAACTCACTAAACCCAATCCCAATATATATGAAGAATGTCAAACCTATCCTTCAACGGAATTGCATGAAATATTACATGCTTTTGGATTTGATCATATAGAAGATAGAAGAAGTATATTAAATTCTTTGCCAGAATATGGCGAATCCTGTACCCAGATAGATTCTGAAATTGTTAATTGTCTCAAATACATTTATTCAAAAGGACAAGAAAATTATACCTGTAAAGAAATTCCTTTTATAGATTACATAATTTTATAAATAACATTATCTTACATGTGATGTATAAAAATGGTGCATAAAAGAATAAAAAGATTTGTAAGAAGAATTTTTAGAAAAAAAACATCTACAACAACAGCACCAACGCAAACCATAGCACCAACGCAAACCATAGCACCAACGCAAACCATAGCACCAACGCAAACCATAGCACCAACATCTTCTACCTCAATATCTAGAAGCGGTGGTGGAGGATCTAGAGGCGGGGGTGGAGCAACACAAATTATACTACCAAAACAAAAGATAACTTCCGTTCTAATCAAGAAAGTTAGATCCTCCCCCACCCACACAGATAGAAGAAGAAAAAAGAAAATAAGAAAACAGGAAATAAGGAAAAAATTATTGGTAACAACACAAAGAGTTTCTAGAAAAATTATAACTAAGGGAAAGAAAGTTTTTGATGTAGTTAGTGGAGGAGTATTAACTGAAAGATCATTAGAAAAAGGACAAGAAGGAATAAATAAAGAAATACAAATTTTTAATAAAAGATTTGGAAATAAAGAGTTAAATGAAAAGCAATTTAAAGAAGCTAAAAAATTAGAATCAGGAATCATACAAAGAGAAAAACAACTTAATAAAAAAAGACAGACTTTTGAAAAATCCAGTGCTGCAAAAATAAGGGATCAAGTGTGGACTACTGGGGCTTTGACAAAAGGATTTAATTTTAATAAAGCTATTTCTAGAAATGAAAATGATTTAAGAAAAAATAAAATAAAATTACAAAAATTAAAAGATAAAAAAGGCCCGTTAAATAAATTGAATAGATTTAGATTAAAGAAATTGCAAGAAGGTTTAAAAATAAATATTAAAAATTTTAAAGATGGAAAAGTTCCAGTCATATTAACAGGAGACGTTCCACTAATTCCAGGAGTTGGATTACCAAGAAATATTAAATTAAAATTTATTGGAAAACAAAGAAGAGTAGGAAAAAAGATAATTACTGATATTGTTTTTAAATCTTCTCAAGGAAGAATAGGTGTTGCAAGGGGGATAACAATCCAAAAAGGAAAAAAAGGAGTTAGTATTATTAGAGGAAGGTCTGGAACGAGGGGAGTTAAATTTCCTTCTGCTAAAATAAAAATAGGAAGGAAAGAATCTTTTATTGGCCTTGAAAAATCAGTTGGTATCCCAACTTCTATAAAAGTTAAGCAAACCATAAAACTGCTTAATGCGAAAAAATCTCAAATTACTGTTACAAGAAAAAATTTAAATATATTAAAACAATTTGGAATTGGAAAAACAGCGACTGTAAGAGGAAAAAAATTTATTAGAGTAGGGGTTAAATTTCCTTCAGCTAAAATAACAAGATTTAAAGCAAGAGGGATAAATGTTGATGATTTTGCTTCTATTGCTACGGTGTTGACTAAAAAAGATTTAAGTTTAATAATAGGTAAAACAATAACAGGGAAGGCAAACAAGATAAGATTTATAGGATTAATAAAAGGAGAAAGAAGTCTTAAAACTGGGAGAACAATAACATTAAATTCTGTCCAAAAGCAACAATATAAAAGGGCCCTAAAACAAGTAATTGGAGTTATTTCTAGTTCTCTAGTAAAAAGCAAATCATTAAAAGGTATCACAAGGGCAGCATCTTTGGGAGTTACAACAAGGACAATTAAAAAATTAATAAGGACAAAATCATTTTCTCCAAGAAGAATTTCTCAGTTAAAACAAGAATCAATAAAAATAACATCACAAAAATTTCCCCCCACATCCGCACAAATTCAAAAGACAAGACAAATTACAGGGATAAAATCAAGAACAAGAGCAGGACAAAAAAGCACCCAGGCCTTAAAAACAGGACAGAATGTTAAACAGAATGTTAAACAATTAGTAAAACAGATTTCCCAACAAAAAACAACACAACAAGTAAGACAGATATTAAGACAGAGATCTCTTACAAGACAAATGTTAAGACAGGTATTAAAACAAATATCTACCCAGAAATTAAATAAGATAGCGAGGGGAAACTTTAAAAAAATAGGAATAAGAGTTCCTCCCAGGATAATAATCCCAATAAAAATAAGATTAAAGAAAAAAGGAAAAGGAGGAAGAAAGAGAACAAAAAAGCCCCAGGCATTTAATGTTTTTGCAAGACCATTGAAAAGGAAAGGTCAAAAAAGAAGACCAAAACTAATAAAAGTTAATGTCAGACCGCTAACAAAAAAGGGGGCAGAAGATTTAAGAAATTTTATATCTGATCAATCTTTATCTAGAACTGCGAGGATAAAAACAACTAGGGGTAAACCAAGAAGACCAAAATTAAAAGTTCCCCCTGGTTATGCTAGGAGAACATCAAGAAAGTTTAGGAAACACAGGAGAGTAAAAGAGAGAAGGGTTTCTTTGTCTAAAGGAAAGATTATAGAAAAATCCAAATTCATTCTGGACACCCGATCAGAAAAAAAAGGAATAACCTTAAGAAGGAAAATTGCACAACTAAAAAGAAAAGCCGGAATCAAAAAACCAATAAAGAGAAGAGTGATTAAAAGAAGAACAAAAATAAAAATTAGATTAAGACCCACTTTTAAAAGAAAAAGAACTCCAAGCCAATCTCAATTAAATGCCCTTGCTAAGGGAAGGGGCATAAGAAGAAAAAATTTAAGGAGAGAGAGATAATGGTAACAAAAATAGTTAAAAGTCCAAAAGGAAAATTTGCTAGTAATTTTAACACAGACTTTCTAGGAAGAAAATTTGTTGATATAACTTTTAGAAGAAGAGGACGTTTAGGAAAATTATTTAAATCTAAAAATATAAAAAGAATAAGGATTCCTAAAGGGATGGAAATAGTGTCTATTCATAATCATTCTCCAAGAGTTAGATCTATAAGGATAGTAACTAGGAAAATAAAAGGGAGGTAAAAAATAATGACACATAAAAGAAAACAAGTTAATGTCAAGGGTTTTCTTAGAAAGGTTCATGGACAAAGGGCTAAAGTAAGAGTAAAACCTCAAAGGAGAAATTTTCCAAAAACTCTTAAAAAATTAAGTGAAGATGAGAAAAAATTAATATCTGATGTTAAAAGGTTTGGTGGGGAAAGGGATGATATTGAGAGAATGAGAGATATAATTAGAAAATCTAGAAGGAGGTAAAAAATAATGTCAAAAAGTTTAATTAGATTAAGAAAGCAAAATAAAAAGTTAAGGAAACAACTTAAATCAAAAGTTGAAATTAAAAAACTTGAAGAAGAAAGAATTAGGTTGGGAGAACAAAATAGAAGACTTTTAAAACAATTAAAAAGAAGTCCTACTGAAAAAGCAGTAAGAAGGGCATTTAGAAATATCGGTAGAGATTCTTTTATAGTTGGAAAAACCATTGGAAAAGGATTAATAAGATATGGGAGATTCCTTGATCAAAAAGAAAATACATCTAGAAAGAGAACGAAAAGTTTGAAAAGAAAAAGTAGAAGATAAAAGGGTAAGGATAACTATAAAAAAGAAAATTATAACACGTAAAAGTTTACAAAAGTTTCCAATTCTAAAAAAAGCAGGAACTCTTTTTGTTGTAAGAAAATCTGGAAAAGGGGTTAAAGGAATAAAAGTCGTTAAAGAATTTCATAAAAAGATTAATGCTAAAAATTTTACTAAGAAATTAAGAAGAAGAAAAAGGTAATGTTTAAAAAAGCCTAGTTCTTACTAAAAACATGGATGGAGAAGAAGGTGTTGATTTAGACGCTATTGAAAAGCAAATATCTGCAACAGATAATGAAAATTCATATTTAAGAAACAAAGCCTTGGGAATGCAGGATGCTGTAGAAAGTAATTTTCTCCCCAAAGGAGATTCAAATGTAATAGAATTTAAATTATCTCCAGAGGAACTTCTTGAAAGAATTGAACATTATCTAAGGGGAGATATTTTAAAAAGTAGAACTAATGACGCAAATGAGTTAGAAACTTTTTATACTAGTCCAACAAAAAAGATTACAGTAAGTTTATTTAGAAATTTAAAATCAAAAATAATTTATGTTGTTGATGAACACCCCCCAGAAAATCTTATTAATGAAAATAATAAAGAAGAAAAAGATAAAGCAGAAGAATGGGAAATTTTAAGTATGATTGAAGGAAAAGGAGAAGAAATTGTAGAATTGGAAATAGAAGATAATTACAAAAATTTCTTACTGAAAGAATTAAAAAAAGGACTTGAAGGAAAAAAGAAAAAATTTGTTTTTGAAAGTAACACAACTAAAGAAGTTGTAGATAAGTCAAGGATTAATCTAAATGATTATGGTATTGCCGAAATTATGAACACTCTTTCCATGTATATTAACAAAGAAACTTTTTTATCCTTCTATAAAGAAGAAAGAATAAATGAAATTATGGCAGATATTGGAGACAAATTAAATGAGTTTCTTCTTATTAATGGAAAGTTAATGGGATTAGATACAGAGTTTAAAAAAACAAAATATCCCCTAATGATTGTTACAATTTTACATTCTATTGAAAGCAGTTATAGAAGAGCCCTTCTAGGAAATGAAAATAGGGGGACAAGAGAAGGAATACTTATTACTCAACATCAACCACAAACATCAAATATAATGCCAATGCAGACTCCAAAGAAAAAGTGGAGTCCTTTTGATAAAAGCACATGGTAAAAGCGTCAACCATTCGTTGGATTTTAACAGCATCTGGGCTTCTTGTTATGATGTTAATTTTGTTGTCCAAATCCAGTACAACAGCAAAAGGTATAGGGATGATTCTTTCAATACTTTTAATAGCAATGGGGGTTATAATTACAAGCCCATTAAAAAAGTATTTTGAAGGAGTTCAGGAAGGAAATCTGAGACCCCCTGGTGAAAGCAAAAATTATATGTTTTATGATTAAACCAAAAATTTATTAAACATAAAAAACTAATATTTATAAGAGGTATTTTTAAATTGAGAGAAAGAAAAAAGATTTTTGGTATTATCGTATTATTTTTAATAGTTTTAATAATTCCAATCAACTTAGTTTCTGCACAATTTGGCTTTGATAATTCTGATTTGCCAAAGGTAACAAGAGATGCTCCAGAAGTTATTACTTTTGATAATGATACAGGAGCTGTCAACACTTCAGATCTCTGGGATAATTTAGATACAATTAATACAACCCAGATGGAAAACAGTGGAGGAGTTTTAAATATTTTAGTCTCTTGGCTTACAAGTTTTTTGTTAGAGACATCTGATGAACCAAACCTAAATGTCAATTCTTCAGATTTCTGGGATAATTTGAATACCCCAAACGATATATCTATTTTTCTTTTAAATACAGGAGATACAGCGACAGGAAACTATACTTTTGACACAGATACTTTCTTTATTGACTCAAGCAATAATAGGATTGGTATAGGTACAAATTCACCTCAAACTCATTTGCAAATTGATACTGTTTCAACAGATGGTACTGTTGATGTTTTGACTTTACATAATCCTTCTAATAACCCAGCTGCAGGAGTTGGTATAGTGATGAGGAGTGCAGATAATGATAGAGCAAGGCTTTCAATCGTTGCTGGTTTAATTGGGGATGGAGAACTTCATTTTATTAATGATTTAGCTGCAACACCAA
>CAYPBR010000007.1:0-17327 GCA_964409005.1 Candidatus Woesearchaeota archaeon
GAGTTTTTTGCGGGGCATGATACTAGAATAAGAAGCAGTTATATAAAAAGGTTTTCAGAATTGTTAATCTAGTGGCTTTTTAGGCTGGATAAGTAAATTCTTTAATATCTTTAAGAATTCTTTCACTAGCTAAGTCAATTTTTTCCGATTTTCCAACTAATTTAACTAATCTTTCTCCAGCAAAATCTCTACTTTCTTCTTGGGAGAGGGTTACCTCTTCTGGTTCTAGGTGGTGTACTGCTAAATATCCCCCCTTTCTATTTTCGGAAAAATCTCCCATGACAAATTCAGCTCCTTTACTATGAGATATATACAGTCTAAATCTGGTTGGATCAAACCTCCCGGGTGCTAGGTCTTCTATAGGTCCTTCTGCTACACCTTCTCTTTTATAATAAAGCATTTTTTTCATACTTCTTTTCGTGCTATATTCTTTAAAAATCTTCCCATTATGTTACCATTTTAAAATTAATACTAAACGAAAGGTTTTTATATGGTAACTTCAACATATATGTTACAATAACATTTAAAAGTAAACTACTATCCCAATATATACTTTAGACTATATAAATCCAAAACAAAATGAAAGACAATTTCGACATCTTTTTCAGGAGAAAGCCGGCCCTGATGCTGGTGTCTTTGAAGAAGAATACAAGAATGAGATATGGGAGCATTTTGGCAAAAGAAGTGGATTGTACATACAGCCACGCAGTTAAGATACTGCAGACTTTGGAATTTCTTAAATTGGTCGAGTTTGAAAAAAAGGGGCGAATAAAAATAATAAGACTCACCAAGAAAGGTCAGAATGTTGCAGATGCTATTGAGAATATTCAAAGTTTGATTATATGATTGACAACAAATAGCCCCTGAATGAATAAGTTTAAAAATTTCTAAAGAGATTTATATCCATGGTTCTTCAGTATAAATTAAAATCTGAGACCAGGTGGAAAGATTATTCTGGAAAGGATAAATTAAAGGAATCTGTCAGCAAATATGATTTTAGATTATTGTCACATAATAGGAAAAAAGTTCTGGTAGAAAAAGCAAGCTATTCCAAAGTCATGAAAAGATTCAGACAGATTGAGTTTTTTAAGCATCGCGGGAGATAATATTGTCTGCTCATCAATTCGCTCCAAATTTATATTAAATTTTAATAATCTATAATTTATTTTTACATTAATTATCTTGATATTAATCTGCGAGTAACTAAAGTGGTGAACGTAAAAATGGCCCTGGGGGGATTTGAACCCCCGACACCTGGATTTCTCTAATTCTCTTATCAAAGGAGATGGTCCAAGGAAGAACCTTGGTTCTTCTTGTAAGAGTCCAGTGCTCTAACCAGACTGAGCTACAGAGCCACGAGGACACCTGCGGTTTCCTTCGTGTAATCTTCCCTTAAATTTGTAGTATCCAAGAGTTTTTAAAATTATTTTTTCTAATATTCATATGACAATGAGATTCTGCCCGAAGTGCAAAGGATTACTAATTCCTAATCAGATTGGAGAGAAATTTGTTGTTAAATGTAAGAACTGTGATTTCTCTGTTGAAGGAAAGGCAAAACCACTTATAGAGGAAGAAGAAATAAAACATAAACCAAAAAGAGGAAAAGGGATTTTAAAGAACAAAAACGCTTTTGCAACATATAAACATAAGTGTGGGGAATGTGGATATGGCAAGGCTCAGATTATAGACATGGGGGTTTTTTATTCTGACGAAGATAATTTAATTTTTCTAAAATGCGGTAAGTGTGGTTATGCTGAAAGAATTGGTCGGAGAACTATGTGATTGGAGTATAATAATTCTTATATATTGATTTCCAAAAATTCTTATATGGAAGCAGGAGTAGATTATATGGGGGTTGCAGTAGTTTTTTTCTGTCATGATGGTACTGGCAGATATCTTCTTGGAAAGAGGTCTAAAAATTCCAGAGATGAAGCTGGAAAATGGGATCCTGGTGGAGGAAAAGTTGACTATGGGGAAAATATTGAAGATGCTTTGAGGAGAGAAGTGGGAGAAGAATATGATGCAAGGATTTTAGATCATAAATTTTTAGGGTATAGAGATGTTCACAGAAATGAAAGTGGAATAAAAACACATTGGCTTGCACTTGATTTTAAAGTGTTGATTTTAGATACAGTTAGAAACGCAGAACCTGATAAGCATGATAGAATTGATTGGTTTGAATTATCAAATCTTCCTTCACCCCTTCATTCAGAATTTAAAAGATGTTTAGAATTATATAAAGGGATATTATAGTTATCTATACTCTCTCCAGGTGTGTTCGCACTTCGTGCACTTGAAAAATTTTGTCTCTGCTTCGTCTCCTGAACGTGTCTGAACTGTCCAAAAATATGCTTTATTGTTTTTACACTCTTTGCAGGTCTCCATAATTATTGGCAATATTTCTTCGTCTTTTTTTACAACTGCGATTTCTTTTTTCTTTCCAATTTTTTCAGATGTTTTTATTTTTATTCTTCCTTTTGCAGAATAATTACATCTTGGACAACCATCTTTCTTTCTTTTTTGAACGAGAACAGCACCGCACTTTGGACAAAACTCCATTTTGAAATTAAAATTTTATTTTTAACTTAAGATTAGCCGTTTAAGTAATTTGTGTTTTTAATTTTCTTCACAGAGTCCTCTTTCTGAAGCAGATTTCCCGGATTCATAAAAAATTAATTTTACCCATCCAATATAAGGCGCTAATTTTAAAACTGCCTTTCCGACTAATTTATCAGAGGTTATTTCTTTCTCAAAACTTAATTGCTGAGCATTATTATCTCCAATCGTTGAAAATAAATATTCTCCATCTTTTTTCTCAATTCCTATAACTCTGTGTATAATAGGATTTTTTTTATTTGCACTGAAAATTACCACATCCCCAACTTTTAGTTTTTCAGGTCTTGCTCTGATAATAAATAGGATATCTCCTTTATTAAAACCGTTTTGGAATATAAAATCTTCAAAGTCGAGATCGTTTATTATATATTTTGCATATTTTGAATCATGCCTCTGCCACCAGTTATCAAAATTAGAAAGTAAGTTTCCTTGATGATACATACTGCAGGACTCTACGATTGCCAGGGGTAGAGCAGTTCCTGTGACTAAACGCAAGAAGGGAAAGAATATGAACATTATAAAGACGACGAGAAATATTACTGAAAATACCCATCCCTTAAAACTATCATCTTTCCATAAAAGCCACCAGAATTTTTTCCAGAATTTCCTGAAATTTTTTTGAGGTTTTCTTGATTTTTTTCTTCTTAAAGACCTCTTTTTTTTCATAAAAAGTTTAGTGTTTTTGAGTTTTTAAGAGTTTAGCTTAATTTTTATAAATAGGCTTTGCACAATTCCCTTTGACTGCACAAAATAAGGGTGATTTGCACAAGAATTAATTAAGTTGCACAAAAACTAAATTCCATAATTAAAATTAAATTTTCTCTTCTAAAATTTCTATTTTAGAAACATATTTATTATAATCTCTAACTAAGCTATCATGTAAATCGATCTTTTGATTACCTGTTTCTAATTTTGAATCCCCAGTATCCCATAATTCTTCTGAGTAAGAATCAGAAGCACTTTCAAAATACTCACAAGCCTCATACATCGCCCAGTTAATATCAATAGCCTTATCTGATGCCTTTATATAATAAGATATTAATTCTTTATATTTTTCTTCTGCTATTTTATCTGCTTCTTCAAAATTAGATATAGAATCTTGATGGTATGAATTTGCAGAAACGTATAGATCTCTTGCAGCAACACAATATTCAATAGAATCTGAGAAATATCCTTCGTCATAATAAAAAGACCATGAATCATAATTAAATTCAGCATTATATTTATCAAAAATCCCATTGTTAAAATCCGTTACACCCTTAAAATAATATTTATTAAATTCTTCTATTCTTTCTATTTCATTTTGTGATTGAGAATTACTATAATTTAATGTGAGATAAGAAGTTAAAATTATAGATAAAATTAAGATTACTATAAAAATTGTGTTTTTGTTTATTTTATTCTGTGCCATTTCCTTCTCCTTCTCTCAGAATTAAACGTCTGAGGCGCCATCACTTTCATTCACCTGTGAGTGAAAGAGGTTATAAAAATATATCGCTTACCTGTAATGGATAAAATGAGAGCAAAATATGTTAATATTTCAATTCATGAGGATCTAGCTAAAAAGATTGATGAATATATTAAGAAGTCTAAACTAGGTTTTAGATCCCGTGCTGAAGTTGTTTCTGAAGCTGTTAGAAGAATGTTGGGGAAAAAAGATTAAAAATTATCTTCTTCTTTTCTTAAGAATCTTATTTAATTCTGTTCTTCTCACAGTCCATTCCCTTCTTATAATATTTTTCTTAGAAGTCATAGAAGGTATTTTCTTGGGAACAGTTTTAACAATCCCTTTTCTTTTCCATTTTTTAAGATATTTATCTGTAGTAGTCCAAGCCATTTTACTTCTTTCAGCTAATTCATTCACAGTCAAACTTCTAGGAGTTCTTTTAAGATTCTGTAACATTCTAACCTCAGAAGGTTTAATCGTTGGTTTTCTTCTTTTCATTTTTTATTAACTCTCCATATAACATCTTTTTATTTGGATTCTTTTCGTTTATTGTTAATACAAATCTAAAGAGATCCTTGTTTTTATCTATTCTTATTTCCCTTGCAAAATCTCTAGGGATCTTAATCGCAAATTGCTCTTTGTCTCGAGTAATAAAGACATCTTTAATATCTTCCTCTTTTTCTGGGCTAAATATTTCTTGCAGTTCTTTTTTCTCCTCTTTTGTTATTTCATCCATAGACCTTTCTCCTTTTATATATTATATTAAAAGACTTTTATAAATCTTATGGTAAAAGACTTTTTCTATAGAAAAACTTATAAAAGGAGTATATTATAATATTTAAGAGAAAAAGACCTTTTTCCTTACTTCAAAAAGAACTCCCTCAATTAAACTCTGTGATCCAGAGGTAGGGGGTTCATATTCACAATGAAAGAAGAACAAACAAAACTATTCCCAGAAGAGAACAAATTCTGGACGCTGTATAACAGAAGCCAAACACAAGAGAAAACTCTGTTCTTAAGGCTATTAAAAGAACTCTGTGATGCAATTGTAGATGAAAAAGAAAAGCATAAAATTTTTTGCACTTGCCTTAAAACCTATACAATGAAGAGTTCAAGAAGACTTATTGGAGAGTTACAATTATGTTACAATGCAGGATATGTTGATCGAGTTCCACATTTCAATTCAACTTTAAATTATATGAGACAAAGTGATTTAAGTCATACCTTACAAGTTTTAATAAAATTAAGTTCTCTTCCTTTGAAAGCCATAGAAAGAAAGTTTGCTTGTGATTCAAGTGGCTTTGGCATGAATGCAGTTCATGAGAAATGGAGTCATGTAAGACAACATTATCAAAAACATCATAAGTATTTGAAAGCCCATATAACTTTTGGAGTTTTGAGTAACATAGTTACAAGTTGTAGAATAACAGAAGGAACAAAAGCTGATGCCCCCTTACTTCCAGAAATGGTAGATGAGACAGCAGAGAATTTTACTTTAGAAGAATACAGTGCTGATAAAGCATATCTAAGTCGCAAGAATCTAGAAGCTATTCACAAACATAATTGTTTACCTCTGATTCCTTTTAAGGCAAATAGTACAAGCAAATCAAAAGGCACTGAAATTTGGGGAGAAATGTATAAATTCTTTCATCAGAATAGAAAACTTTACATGAAGAAATATCATTTAAGAAGTAATGCTGAATCTGGGTTTAGAATGATAAAAGCAAGATTTGGTGATTCTACTAATATGAAAGCTGAGCGTGGAATGAAGAATGATATTCTATCTAAAATTCTCTGTCATAATCTATGTGTCCTCTGCCAAGAGATCTTTCTCTTGAATCTAGATTTTGATTTTGCACAACTTAAAAAGAAATCTGCACAGCTTGAGAACCTCTAATTGTGCAAAGCCTTATAAATAGAAATCTTTAAAAAGTATACATACTGGTATATACAAGGAGTATACACAAAAATGACGCAAGACATATTTGATCAGAAAATTTTATGCAATAAATGTGATAAGCCCATGAAGAAGATACAGATTTCTAGAAATGGTTTTATTTTTCGGGCAATGATGTGCGGGAAGTGTGGTGAAAAATTAATTCATCCTGTCGACGAGCAGGAGTACCATAAATTTATAAATTTAAAAAATAAAGAATTTAGAGTAAAGATGAGATTAGTCGGAAATAGCTATGCTGTTTCAATCCCTAAAGAAATTGTCTCTTTCATGAACGAACAAAAGAGGGTGATGGATGATATGGTAAAATTATGTTTTGAAGAAATGGGAAGATTATCTCTTAGTTTTGATGAGGTAGGGAGGAGAAGATGACTAAAAAAATAGTAGAATTAAAAGTTGTAGAAGCATTGCAGGACGATGCATACAAAGGGATTGCTAGGATAGATTCTGAAACAATGAGAATGCTCGATGTTAGACGGGGGGATGTAATTTTTATCGAGGGAAACAGACAGACAGTTGCAATTGTGGACCGGGCTTATCCCGCAGATGTCGGGGAAGGAATTATAAGAATCGACGGTATTTTGAGAAGAAATGCAAAAACAGGAATTGGTGATCTTGTTAAGATTTCTAAATCGGATATTAAAGAAGCAAAAAAAATAATGATAGCTCCTGCACAAAAAGGAATAATGGTTCAGGCGACAGACCCGGATGGTTTAAGGCGTGGTTTGTTAGGAAGGACAGTAATTAAAGGAGATATTGTTGTTCTCGGTGGTGTTCAGCGTAGAAGAGATTTAATGGCAGATTTTGGAGATATGGAAGATATTTTTGGAAATTTAAATGATATTCTAGGTGGGATGGGTTTTGGAAATTTAGGGGGTGCTGTCGGCCAGATTAGATTTTTAGTTGTTTCTACTAACCCTAGTCAGCCAGTTATTATAACAGAAAACACAGATGTTACATTAAATCCTAAGGCTGTTGAAATTAGTGATGAAAAAATACTTGAAATTAATTATGAAGATATTGGAGGATTGAGTGAAGAGATTAAAAAGATTAGAGAAATGGTGGAAATTCCATTGAAACATCCGGAGATTTTCCAAAGACTCGGGATAGAACCCCCAAAAGGCATCTTGCTTCATGGCCCTCCTGGAACAGGTAAGACTCTTCTGGCAAAAGCAGTTGCAAATGAGTCAGAAGCAAATTTCATTCTTTTGAACGGTCCTGAGATAATGTCTAAGTTTTATGGCGAATCTGAAAAAAAGATTAGGGATATTTTTGAAGAGGCTGAAAAGACCGCTCCTGCTATTGTTTTTATTGACGAAATAGACGCGATAGCTCCTAAGAGGGAAGAGGTTACAGGAGAAGTTGAGAGAAGAGTTGTTAGTCAGATTTTAACAATGATGGATGGTATGAAATCCAGGGGAAAAGTTATTGTTATTGGTGCAACTAACAGGGTTAATGCTCTTGACCCGGCATTGAGACGCCCTGGTAGATTTGATAGAGAGATAAATATCAATGTTCCTGATAAAGAAGGAAGACTCTCGGTCTTGAAGATTCACACGAGGGGAATGCCTTTAACAAAAAATGTTAAATTAAAAGAGCTTGCAGCTAAGACACACGGATTTGTTGGAGCAGATTTAGAAGCATTGGCAAAAGAAGCAGCCATGAGTGTTCTAAGAGAATACTTACCTCAGCTTAAATTGGATAAAGCGGAAGATGAGCAAATTCCTAAAAAAGTTTTGGAGAAAATGGTGATTAAACAAGAGGATTTTTTAGATGCTTTAAAAACAGTAAGGCCTAGTGCTATGAGGGAGGTTTTGGTTGAAACTCCCAATATTGGGTGGGAAGATATTGGTGGTTTAGATAGAATTAGGGAAGAGTTAATGGAAGCAGTAGAATGGCCGTTGAAATATCCTGAAAGTTTTTCGAGAATGGGGATTAGACCTTCGAGGGGAATTCTTTTGTACGGTCCTCCTGGAACAGGTAAGACTCTTCTGGCAAAAGCTGTTGCAAAAGAATCAGAAGCAAATTTCATACAAGTTAAAGGGCCTTCATTGTTGAGCATGTGGGTTGGTAAATCTGAGGAAGGTGTTAGAAAGATTTTTGAGAGAGCGAGACAGGTTGCACCCTGTATCATATTTTTTGATGAGATAGATTCCTTAGCAGGGAAAAGGGGGATGGAGGCAGGAACTAAAGTCACAGAGAGGGTTTTGAATCAGTTGCTGGCAGAGATGGATGGTCTTGAAGACTTAAAAGATATTTTAGTCGTGGCAGCAACAAACAGACCTGATTTGTTAGATCCAGCATTGCTGAGACCAGGAAGATTTGATAAGATTCTACTTGTAAATGCTCCTGAAGAAAAAGGAAGAGAGATGATTTTAAATATTCATACCAAAAGTATGCCATTGGCAAAAGATGTAAATATTAAAGAGTTTGCTAAAAGGGCTATAGGTTATACTGGTGCTGATTTAGAGGCTCTGGCGAGAGAATCAGCTCTGTTGGCTTTGAGAGAAGACATAGATTCAACGCAGGTAGAGAAAAAGCACTTTAATGAAGCATTGAAAAAAGTCAGACCGAGTGTAACTAAATCAACCCTTGATGTTTATAAAAAAGTTGAAGAGAATTTTGTGAAGTCTGCAAAAGCAGCTGTCCCTATGGAAAGCAGTTATCTGGGATAATTTATAAATGAATTCTTAAGGAAAGTTTTATAAACTAAAATATTCTAAAAATAATTCGCGAGGTGAATTTCAATGATTTTGGAATTTTTTAAAGTATTTTTAACATTGCTTGCAATAATGGACCCTTTTGGAGGGATACCAATGTTTCTTTCTCTTACTAAGAAGTATACAATTCAAAAGATGAGAAGATCTGCGACGAGAGCAATAAAGGTTTCCGCTTTGCTTATGATAGCATTTATATTTTTCGGGGAAAAGATACTCGTATTTTTCAACGTATCTTTTGCAAGTTTTCAAATAGGGGGCGGGATTATTTTATTACTGTTGGGAATATTTTATGTTTTAGACATAGCCTTTACGAGTTATAAACAGCACAATTATTCGAGAGATATTACCATCCCTCTTGCAACGCCTCTGATTGTTGGTGCTGGTGTTTTTACAACATTAATTATTCTGGTAAAACAATACGGCCATTTATTAGTTTTCCTGGCATCTATTTTAGCTTTGTTTGTTTTTTGGCTTCTTATGAGATATTCAAATATGATAAAGAAATGGGTTGGTGAACAAGGATTAGAAATCTTATCTAAACTCATGGGTTTAATAATCGTTGCAATAGCAGTAGAGTTAATAATTTCTGGAATTAAACTGACATTTGGCTTGGGAACAGCCCTCCTCGGAAGTTATCTGGGATAATTGTCATTGTATAGTAATTACAAATAGAAACATTTAAATATTAATTGCTGTATCTTTTTCTATGACAGATTTAACCCCCTTATGGCTTGATGATGAGAAGAGCTGCATTGCTGATTTAAGAGGAATTGTAAGTACAGAAATACTTGGTAGAGAATATTACTTGTTAACTATGGGGAGGGATCGTAGATGGAGCCTTCCAGGGGGAATCGCTCAATTCTCTCATGGAGAATTTAATAAACAAACAATTGAAGCTCTTTTGCAGGAGATTTCTAGAAATCATGGTCTGGAAAGAGTAGATGTTCATTTGGATAAAAGCGAATCTGAACTATCTGAACTAAAAAGTGGGATGAAGAGTATGTATGTTCCCTTGGGTGCCTATCATGTTGAACCAGACAAGAAAATGTCACCAAAGCTGGAGAGTGACGTTACTTATAGGTGGGTTACATATGATGTTGCATCAATGTTATTAAGAAGAAACCCTGCACAAAGAAAAGCTTTTAGAAAATTTCATAGTAATATGTAGAAAAAATGCTTATTAAGATTTACAAAAACTTTAAATTATATCAAAGATATACTTAATTTAAAAATGGAACAGGGAAAAGCTAAAGAAAATAAATTAGAAATCATTTCTGGGGAATGTCCCTCTTGTTTTGAAGAAACCGAATTTAAATATATTGGACCACAAGAAACCTTAGGAGAACCCCTTTATTTATATAATTGTCAAGGATGTGGCAGTACTTTAGTATTAGATTCCATAGAGCAATATAATCAAAGTAGATCTAATTCTACTCCGTCGTCACGATAGTTTCTTTCTCTTCAACTATCATGGTGTGTTCTGCCTGTGCAACTTTTTTCTTTGAAGTTTCAATGAGCTGTGCATACTGATGTAAGTTTCCGTTTCTTTCAAGTTCCCTTAATCCCAGGAGAGCTTTTGTTCCAAATTTTTTGATAAGCCAACGAGAACAAAAAGGCAGGGTTTTATGTTCTTCAATAATATAACCAAGAATTTCTCTTGCTATGGGGCTTCTCACATTTCTTTCACTTATCAATTGATAGATTCCAGAATCAGGGCCATCGTAGACTTTTCCATTTCCAGTGGTTGCAAAAGGTTCTATTGCGTATAGTCCTTTTTCTAAAATAAATTTTCGTTTATCATCTATGTTTGGGATTATTACTCCTGCATGAACTTCATATTGTTCTATAGAATGTCCTGATAAGTTTATTATTGGAGAAAATCCGTGCGACCCAATTGTTTCTTGGACCTCTTTCCCTATTTCGTTGGTCGAAATACCTGCCTTTACAACTTTTATAGCATTTTGAAGTGCTTCTTCAGCAGCCTTTATCAATTTTCTATTTTCTTCACTGCCTTCTAAGTCGAAAGAAATAGCAGTATCTGCTACCCAACCATCTACATGAACCCCCATATCAACTTTTAATAATCCATGAGCAAGAGTTTTGTCATCGTATGAAGGGGTATAATGTGCAGCTATTTCATTTATGCTTAGATTAAGAGGGAAGCCGGGTTTTCCACCAAGTTCTTCTATTTTTGCCTCTAATTTTTCAGCTATTTCTAATAAAGGCATATCTTTTTTGATAATTTCCCGCGCATATTTTTTAACTTCTATTGCAATCTTTCCGGCCTTAAGGATTTTTTCTTTGTCCATTTTATTTATATTGCAGTAATCTTTAAATAGTATATGGTCTTATAATTTTTTATGATTAATCTCAGTTATTTTTTAGCTAAAAAAACGCTTTTAGATTATTCAGGGCTTGTTGGAGGATTATGGGAGACTGCTCATTTAAAAAGTGTAGGTAATGAGGTAGATTTTTCTAAAAAATTATCAAGAATAGAAAGAAGCGTTGTTAGATTGGAGAGAAATTTAAATGGTATTGAAAGCGTGAAAGTTTATTTTAATAATTATGAATTTGATTTTTCCAGAGCAAATCGTATTTTAGACACACTAAAAAGAGGAGCAATTCCTTCAAGTAACGAATTTGAAAGATTTTCTGATGAGATTCTTCAGGTTCAAAGACAGGTCACGCGGGAGCCTAATTATTCTTTTGCTTAAGTCTTCTATTTTTTGGAATAAAATTTCCAATCTTATTTTCAGAAGCTTTCCCACAACCCATAAAGTTATCTTTATATTTCATTACTATGAAGCCTTTTAATCCTGTTTTAATTAAAAGTTCACGTCCCATCATCCATTTTTCTGCCTGTTTTTCATTTAACTCAAAAATATTTTTCTTTATTTGTTCTTTTAAAATTTGTGTTCCTTCAATGCTTAATCTTATACCCCAATCTTCAATTTTTGCAAAATAAACCCCAATCCTTTCAATAGGCACTGTTTCTTCTAGGTTTTTTATTTCTTGCTTATTAAAACTTCCTGAAAAAAGAAACAATTTTTCTTTTCCTCTCCTAAGAATTAACCCAGGGATATTTTTTATTCCAAATTGTTCTTTTAGTCCTTTTTCTATCTGTTTCTTTTCATGTGTGTTTAAAATTTTTAATTGATTCATCTTATTTAAAAAATCTTGGATTTTTTTCACGAAATTTATCTATGAGTATATCTACTATATGGGTTTTTTCTTTTTTGAGATATAAATAACCAAGCCAAGATGCAAACAATGCCCCGAGACTATTAACTATTAAATCCCACATAGTATCTATTAATCCAGACCTCTGCATATTTAGGCCGGTTAAACTGTCTACTGCAAATTCGAATATTTCCCATAGAGTTCCTATTGCGAGTGCAAAACTGAAGGAGAAGATAGCTATTGTCAGTGGGTTTGCTCTTATTTTTTTACCCTTATATAAAATGTAAAGCATAAGAAAACCGACAAATCCGAGAGCTACGCCAGAAGTCGCGTGCATAACAATATCCCACCACCAAATTTTTGTAAAATAACCTTGAATATCTCCTAAAACCAAGGACGCATAGATAAACAAGATAATTAAAAGCTCAAATTCAACAGGGAGAACCACTTTATATTTTTCTTTTA
Source organism: Candidatus Woesearchaeota archaeon (assembly GCA_964409005.1). Classification (GTDB taxonomy): domain Archaea; phylum Nanobdellota; class Nanobdellia; order Pacearchaeales; family GW2011-AR1; genus CAYPBR01. Next base: position 12,383 of record CAYPBR010000007.1, read on the forward strand.
TTATCGATGGAAGAAAGGTTAAGAAAATTGTGAGGCCCCCTACAAAAAGCATCAGCCAATTTTGATTAATTATAAAATTGACCATTGCAATTAAAACTAACAGCCTAACTATGTTTGTTATTGCTAAATGGAACTTTTTTAATGATATTTTCATCCCACCCTCCTGAATTTTGTAATGAAAAACCCTTCTGTATCTGCTTCATGCGGATAAATCCTGCATGAATATTTAACATCTTCTAAATATTCTTTGTCTTGCCATTTTTTTATTCCTGCCTGTGATTTTATCGGCAGAGAGATTTTTTCTATTTTTATATCTTTAAATTTTTTTAATATAAAATCTACAACTTCTTCGTTCTCTTCTGGAGCGTGAGTGCAAGTGCTATAAACTAATTCTCCGTTTGGTTTTAGAAGTTCTATTGTGTTAGCCACTAAATTTTTTTGAATTTTTGACAAGTTTTTTACACTTTTTATGTTCCACATCTTGTAGGTCTTTGGACTGCTTCTGAGAGTTCCTTCTCCAGAGCAAGGAGCATCCACAAGGATTTTATCGACCTTGAGGGGCACCAAGGTTCCCCTTACACTAACCCCTCCTTTAAGATAACCAATGTTTTCCCTTACACTAACCCCTCCTTCATTGGCTTGTCTTTTCAATCTTTTACATAGACTAAATCCATCTTTTCTCGTTATTATTGTATTTGTTACCCCACATCTTTCTAGATTTGATGCAAGGATTTTTATTCTTCCTATGTTAACATCATTAGCAATTATTGTCCCTGTATTTTCCATGTTTGCAGCAGCTTGCGTTGTTTTACTTCCAGGAGCTGCGCATAGGTCTAAAAATATTTCATTAGGTTTTGGATTTAAAACAATAATGGGTAACATACTAGCGAGCTCTTGAATATAATAATATCCTAATAAATGTTCTAATGTTCTTCCAAGTTCTCCTGGTTGTAGCTTATTTTTAACAATCATTATTTCTGGATGTTTATCAAATGGTTGTTTTATCTTCCAGTTTTTTTGTTTTAGTTTCTCCTTTAATTCTTTTGGAGAAATTTTTAATGTATTACATCTTATAGATTTCACAGGTTCTTTCTCCAATATTTTTATATAACTTTCAAATTCTTTTCCTTTTCCGAGAAGTTCTTGCATTCGTTTGGTAAAGAGGGGTTTTAGTTGTGGTTTCATTGTATAATATAAGATTGGTTGTTTTATAATTTTTCTTCATAACAAGAAACTATTTAAAGTTAAATAATATTATTTAACTATGGCTTTGAAAACTTTTAACCTGAATGAAGATGTTTATCGAGATTTTTCCAGATTTTGTAAGGAACATGGTATAAGTATGAGTAAGCAAATAGAAATTTTTATAAGGTCTCAGATGGAAGAAGAACCCGAAGTTAAAAGAGAATATTTAGAGAGGCTTAATAGAATAAGAAAAGGAAAATTTATACGAGTTGAGAATTTTGCCAAAAGATATGGGTTATAATGAATTATAAATTAAATATTCCAGAAAAACTAGATAAAAAATTTCATAAATTAGCTAAAAAAGATAAAAAACAAATAGATATTTTAAATAAGAAGATAAACCAAATTCTAAAAAATCCATATCACTTTAAACCATTAAGAGGAGATATGCATGATGCAAGAAGAGTTCATATAGGGAAATCTTTTGTTTTGACTTATGACATTGACGAGAAAAATAAAATTGTCAGGGTTTTAGATTACGAGCATCATGATAAGATTTATGGATAGTTTTATAAGATAAATTTATCCGGCTACGGAATATTTAAATAAATTAAAGTTTATCGTTATTTATGAATGTCCAAACAATACTTTCTTTTTTAGGGCTTTTGGGAATTGGAGGAATTATTGGAAGTTATCTTCAACATTTCTGGAATCAAAAAAGAGAGACTGAGTTGAGAATCCAAAGTCTAAATGAAAATAAATATCGTTCTACTCTTGTATTTATGCGTTGTATTCTAAAGCCAGAAAATGTAAATCAATTTCATATCGAAGACTCAAAAATACAAAAGCTGAAGAACAAAGAAGAAATCAAAAAATATGCCATGAATAAACTAACAGAGTTTTACTATAATTCTATTTTGTATGCCTCCGATGATGTTTTAAGAAAATTAAAACAATTTATGAATCAACCTTCTGAATCCAATTTTATGGAGACTGCTATTGCTATGAGAAAAGATTTATGGAAAAAGAAAACTAAAATTAAGCTAAAGACACTATCTTTACAGTAAATCTATTACTTCATACATAATGTGGGTTTTTCAGTAAGCCCAATGTTTTCTAAAAATCCCCCAAAGTAGTCTGTTTTTTTCCTTCCATTGTTTCATTTATATTTATATCAAAAACCTGGAAAATGTTTTCAACAGCAGGAAGAATCTGCCTCTCTAAATAATATTTAATGTTATACTCCCCTTTTTCATCAGGAAGTTTTACTTTATCCCTGACTAGTTTCTTTTTCTCTCTTGTTTCTGCTATAAAATAAGAAACCATCCCACCCTGGCTAACAGGAGTTTCTCTTTCAATCATTTTTCTTGCAGCAATGACATGTGGTGAAATATTACGATATTCTGAAATTGGTTTTTTAAGTTGAGTATTTATTATTATATCTTCTTTATTAATTTCCCTTTGTTTTAATTGTTTGATAACTTTTTTAACATATTCAAGCGCTTTTTTTTCATTACCATCATTTAAAATTAATTTTATTACTTTGTTTTGCATATCTCTTGCAAGCCTACACCAATCTCTTCTGACTGTTTCAAACCCACGAATTTTTAATCTTCCATCTTCACTTATCAGGGCATATTTTTTCTTTGCTCCTATAATACCAGTCCTCTTCGTAACCCAAATTCCTCTTTTGAAAAATCCTTCTAATTCAAGCTCCATTATTCCCGGAAGTTTTGAGTTTAATTTTTCCAGAAATTTTTTAACTTCTGTTTTTGTTCTTTTATCAATTAAAAATGCTATGCTGTCTGTATCAGAATAAATTACCCTATATCCTGCTTTGTTTATTTTTTCAATAGCATCTTTAATGGTCTTTCTTGCAAATGCCGCTGTTGCTGCAGCTGCTTCCCGGCAATAATATCTCGCTCCAAAAAATCCCTGATAACCATAAGAGGCATTAGCCAGCAATTTGAAGGCATTACTTCTCGCTCTCTTCACAGCATCTGGTTTTTGTTTTAATTCTTTTTTGAATTGTTTCCTTTTTTCAATAATCTCTTTTAGCATTTCTGGGAAGAATCCAGATATTTTGGAAAAATATACCTTTTTACCCAGGGCTTCTATATTATATGAATTTTTTTCTGGTTTTTCCAGGAAAGTTGATTTAGACAAATTATAAGTTACAATTGTACTTCCATAACTGCTGGCGAAATCAAATATTGTTATATTCTCAAAGAGACCAGGGGTTGGTTCAAAAACAAAAGCTCCTTCATATTTTCCTTTCTGCCTTCTTTCACCAATCTCGTTATAAGTCGGACGCTTTTCAGATATTTCATTAAACTTATTTAAGTTATGTATTATATAATCCTCAACATTGTTTGACATCCCATTTCTAGAAACATCAAAGACAGGCTCTTGCATTACTCTCGTGAATTCTAAAATATCCGGCCAGAATTTTTCAAATAAACTTAAGGTTAATACAGAATCGTGTAGATTGTATTCATAATATCGTTTCCAATCGTGATCCTCTAACTGTGAAGAATGTTTTATCTTGAAATCTTTCTTTGCATCTCCTAAAAATTCTTTGGCTACTTCATTCAGGGAAAGTGTTTCTGATTGCATGTATTGAGAATATGCCGTTCTGATGAATTTTAGCAAATCAATATGAACAATACCATTTATTTTTCCTGATAAAAAAGCTCCGCGTGTGAATCTTGGTTGTGTTCCATCAAGTCCCAGAGGAAGAACTACTTTATGTTTTTCAGCTCTCGCTTTCAGATATGGAAGATCAAAACCATCTGAGAAATAACCAACAAGAAAATCAGGAGAGAATTCTCTTACTTGTTCTACAAATTTTTCCAAGAGCTCTGCTTCATCTTTTACATATTCAACATATTTTGGTTTTATCTTGGCCTTTTTCCATGTTAAGACTTTTTTAAAATCTTGACCAACCAGGGAAACCATTAAAATTTCTCCTTTTCCTATGGCAAGATCGTCTGTTTCAATATCATAGGCAAGTGTTTTTGGAGAAAATTTTTTATCTTTTACTTCCTCGTGGTCTATCATTCTTATACATATATCCACGTCCAATCCCATATCAATACCCCCAAATTCCTGTGAATTATTCAAGAGAGCACCAGAGATGTTATACCAACAGAGGGGATTAAATTTTTTTTCTATTATATAGTGTGTTATATAACCTAAATCATAACCTCTACGATTTTCTATTTCTGGAAGACCAAGTTTATCTGTGATGTCATGAAGATCTTTGTAATTTGTAGCAAATATTTTAAGTGCTTTGACTTTTCTTCCCATGAAATTCTTGTCATGAAGTTCAACTTTTTCAACACGTGTTTGTCTACCTTTTATATCGAGCTTAATTTTTTTTATTTTACTTATTAATTTGTCTATCTTTTTTTGTTTTAATTTATCTTTTAATATTGCCCAGAGATAGACATCACAATCATCTATAACACAAACCCTTTTTCCATGGCTGTTCCTTCCAATTATTTTTACATAGTTTCTTCCCTCGAAATCAAAGTAGTCATAATCTATCGGGATAAAATCTGTTTGCATGGGATTTTGAAGTGTTTTAGTTATTTAAAATTAAGGTTTGGAAGAAAGAATCATAAGTTTTATATATCATCAATTTTGGGTTATTTTATGTCTAGACAAAAAAAGGAACCTACAGATGAGGATGTAAGGTCTCATTTAGGAGGAGATGGAGGGCATAGGTTAGCAGACGCTATCCGTACGAGAAGTCTTA
>CAYPBR010000008.1:0-7176 GCA_964409005.1 Candidatus Woesearchaeota archaeon
TTTAATTCCATTTTAATTACTCTTTTTAATTAAAAGATAGAAAAAATGATTTTTATATTTATCTAAGATTTCTTTGGATGCTGAATAAAAATACCAGCCCCTTTTCTATTTCTATAAATCTCAAGTATTATAAGAAGATACGCTAGTATCAACGGACCTATGATGAGTCCTAAAATACCTAAAAAGAATATTCCTCCGATCATCCCTACGAGAATTATTGAAGAGTGTAATTTAGTTTTCCTTGAAACAATCATGGGCCTTAGAATATTATCTATAGATGAAGAGATTAAACCAAATATGGTAATACCAATCGCGGGAAGAGCGTTTCCTGCAATAAATAGATAGATTACAACCGGAAGCCAGATAATTGTTGTTCCAATAATTGGAAAAATTCCTGCCAGAGTTGCAAGCACTGTAAGTAATAAGGCATTAGGAACTTTAAAAATAAAAAATCCCAATCCTATAAGAAGTCCCTGGATAATGCCAATAATAACTTGTCCATAAATAACTGAGATAGTTATTCCTTTTGTGGATGTAAATAATCTTTTCTCAATTTTCTTTGAAAAGGGCAACAGACTCTGAATATATTCTACAAGTTGCTTTTTATCCCTCAATACAAAGAAAAAAGTAAAAAATACCACTAAGAGCTGTAAAAATATTACAGGAAAATTAAGTATTATGTTTGCGAGAGAATTCACCAAAGAATTGGCCACATTAGTTACGAAAGAATAAAGAATTGACCCGACTTCTGCTGAAAATTCTTCTGAAGCAAATAAAGATGGGAAAAAATTTCTAAGGGGTGTTACAAAATCCATCTGCTGAGTAGCTAAATAAACCTTAAAAGATTGATTTATTAAAATAGGTGTCAAAAACCATATTGGCAAGATTATTAATAATAACAATAAAATACAAAGCAAAGCAGCAGAGACATTTTTTAATTTTGTTATTTTGTAAATTTTATCATATACAGGAGTAAAAACAACTGCTAAGATAATTCCAAATATTATAGATAATAAAATTGGTTTTAGTAAAAAAAAAGATAAGACTATGAGAAAGGCCAATATTGCTGTTGTTGTAATTTTTCTAAAATATATATCATCCATTTTTTTTATAAATTAGTAATGATATGTAGTTGAAATTTATAAAGTTTTGTAAATAATCTCTTTAAAAAAGATTAGACAAAAACCAATATAAAATCAAATGAAAAAGTTTATAAGTAAAACTGAGGAAAATAGATTATGAATTTTATAAAAAAGGTGCTTGAAAGAGATACAGATGATTCTGTTCATCTTCTGTTTCAGAAGTTCAGCAAAGGGGAATTTAGAGACAGGGCATTTATTAAAGCTAAGAGGTCTAAAGAGAAGTATACTATTTATACAACAGCAGAGTTCGCAAAAGAGATGGTGAGGGATGTTGCTGAAAAACTTGGTAATGATATGGTCCCTGTTAAAGGAGCCATTATAACCACTAGTGACTTAACAGGCGAATTAGAGTTTAAAGAAAAAAAACAATTCCAGGGAGTTAAAAAATACTTAATTGAAAAAGAAATGTCTGGAGGAGAGATTCTAAAATTGCTGGAAAAATTTCCAAAAGCTTTTTTTGCCTTAAGTTTTAGTTCTAAAGATACAAATCTTAAAATAAAACCAAAAGCCCCAAAAACTAAAAAACCAAGTTCTAAAGGAAAAACAGCTCCTAAACCAGATTTCTGTAAACTAGTAACAACAGACGCCAATCTTGGACAGAGTTTTGTCTTTGAAAAGCCTGATTTTAAAGAAGCTGAAATAGATCATACATTTGTAATCAATGAATTAATTTTCCCGGAAGGGGAAACAGATTATTCCAAGATTAGGGAAGTAGCAAAAAGAAAAGGGAAAATCTTAAGACATGCAATAATCGACGGAAAAGAAATGAACCAAGAAATTGAATTTGAGGTTTGAATTCTTAGGGAAACCCTTAAAAACCTCGATTTTCTTCCTATTTTATCCAGGGTAGACATTAAAATGATTTCCGCAAAAACAATAAGAAATGCCTACAAGAAGATCACCAAGAAAAGGAAGTTTGCAGTTTTGGCCCAGGAAAAGAGCCAGAAAATTTTTGCCTAGTGTAAACTGGGATGCCATTGATTCTGGAAAAAATCTCAAGGGATTTATCTGTTATAAATCAGGCATGATGTCTGCTTCTGTTAAAAATAATACTCCTGATTCCATGACAAAGGGGAAAAAAATATCTCTTCCTGTCACAATTCTTGAATGCCCATCAGCAAAAATATTCTCTACAAGATTCTATAAGAATAATAAAGTTGCTGAAGAGATATTAAATAAAAACTTAGATAAAGAACTCAAAAGAAAACTCAAGTTTCCAAAAAAATATGAAAGAAATTTGGATAAAATAAAAATAGAAGAATATGACGATGTAAGGATAATAGTTTATTCTCAGGTTAAAAAAACAGGTATAAAGAAGAATCCTGATTTGAGTGAAATTGGACTTGTAGGCAGTATCGAAGAGAAAGTTAATTTTATAAAAGAAAATTTAGGAAAAGAGATTTCTGTTCTAGATATTTTTGAAAAGGGGCAGCTTGTTGATTTAAGGGGATTAACAAAGGGCCGTGGATTGTCCGGACCTGTTAAAAGATTTGGAATTAAACTGAAAGGCCATAAATCTGAAAAGGGGAGAAGAAGACCTGGAAGCCTTGGTCCATGGCATCCTGCGAGAGTTACTTTTAGAGTTCCTATGGCTGGACAGCTCGGAATGTTTACAAGAGTTGTATATAACAACAAGATAATAGATATGGGAAAATCAGAAGATAAATTCAAAAATATAAAAAATTTCGGAAATATCAAGACAAATTATATCATTATACAAGGGTCTATACAAGGACCTGCAAAAAGACAATTATTGATCACTGCTCCTCTGCGGGAAACTAAAAAGCAAATGAAAAAAAATTTTGAATTAATTGGATTAAAATAAAATGAAAGCAAATGTCTTTGATATCAATGGGAAAAAATTAAGAACGATTGATTTACCAAGTTGTTTTTCCAAAAAGATTAGAAGAGATATTATTGAAAAAGTTTTAGAAGTTAAAAAGAACAAACAACCTTATGCTCCTTCATTAGTGGCGGGAAAGCAACACTCTGCGAGCGGAAAAATTAGACATAGGAGACATGTTTGGAAATCTAGTTATGGAAGAGGTATTTCAAGAATTCCAAGAAAAATAATGTCAAGGAGGGGTTCACAATTTAACTGGGTTGGTGCTGAAATCCCAGGCACTGTTGGAGGAAGAAGAGCTCACCCACCTAAAATTCTTTCAATGATTAATATTAAAAAAATGAACAAAAAAGAAATGAAGATTGCCCTGGCTTCTGCTATAAGCGCGACAACAAATGAGAAAGTAGTTTCCAAAAGATATGATAATTTAAAAGATAAAAAAATAGATAATCTTCCTTTAATTGTTGAATCAAAATTAGTTTCTTTGAAAACAAAACAATTAATTTCCAGTCTGAAGAAAATTCTTAGTGAGCAATTGTTTCACTTGGCCTTGAAAAAGAAGAGTATAAGAAGCGGGAAGGGAAAACTCAGAGGAAGAAAATATAAGAGTAGCGCAGGATTATTGCTGGTCATCGGAAAAGATGAAAAACTAAAGACAAACGCGTTTGATGTAAAAAATGTGAAGAATTTAGGGGTTAGTGATTTAGCGAGAGGGGGACCTGGAAGACTCACATTATATACTGAACAATCAATTAAAGATTTAGGAGAAAAATTGAAATGAAGCCAGTTGTTACTGAAAAAGCTGTTATGTTGATTGAAAGTCAAAATATTTTAACATTCCAGACATACAAAAACAGAAAAAAAGATGAAATTAAAAAAGAAATTGAAGATATATTTAAAATAAAAGTTGATAGAATAAGAACTTTGATTAGAGGGAATAAAAAGTATGCTTATGTTAAATTAAAAAAAGAATTTCCAGCTATAGATATAGCTACAAAACTTGGAATAATATAAAAATGGATAAATTAAATAAATATTTTTTTAAAAATAAAAAAACACAATGGGAAAAAGAATAATTGTTCAGGCGCGTGGAAAGGGAAGTCATACTTATAGAGTTAGAAGAAAGGCATTCAGATATAAACTACAATATCCTGCGGAACTTGAAGGGGAAGGAAATGTAGTGAAATTATTAAATTCTATGGGACATAGTGCCCCGCTGGCAAAGATAAAATATAAAAAAGGGACTTTTTACATGCCTGCATTCAGAGGAATGATTGAGGGGCAGAAAATAAGTTTCGATGAAGAAATAAAAGAAGGAAACATCACAAAATTAAAAAATGTCCCTGTGAAGACCCGTATTTATAATATTGAATCAAGACCTAAAGATGGTGGTGTTTTTATAAAAAGTGGGGGGAATTCTGCGATAGTTAGTAGAATTGTTGGAAAAGATATCTTTGTTCTGATGCCTTCGAAAAAAGAAAAAAAATTTAATGTAAACTGCAGAGTAACTATAGGGGTTATTGCAGGTGCTGGCAGATTAGAAAAGCCGATAGTTAAAGCAGGAAAAAAATATCATATTAAAAAAACAAAAAGTAAATTATGGCCAAGGACATCTGCAGTAAAAATGAACGTGATAGATCATCCTTTTGGTTCAGGAAGGGCAAAGAATCCGAAGAGCAAGGTTGCAAAAAGAAACGCGCCCCCTGGAAAGAAAGTTGGATTGATAAGACCAAGAAGAACAGGTAAGAGAAAATAAAATGGAAATAAAGAAAAAAGAATTCACATATCGCGGAAAGAACATTGAAGAGCTAAAAGCATTAGATGTAAGAGAATTTGCAAAATATCTAAGATCAAGACAGAGGAGGACTGTTCTCAGACAATTTCAGGAAATTGAAAAATTTGTCAATAGATCAAAAGAAAAAGTTTCGAGAGGAAAGAACATAAGAACTCATAAGAGAGATTTAATTGTTGTTCCTGGGATGGTAGGGATGAAAATTCATATTTATGATGGAAAAAGTTTCATTCCTGTGAATGTAATTGGAGAGATGCTAGGGCACACTTTTGGAGAATTTGCACCTACGAGAAGGAGGGTAGATCATGGAAGTGCAGGAGTAGGAGCAACTAAAGGTACAAAATTCAAATCTAAGAAATAAGATGGCAGAAAAAACAAAGAAACAAATTAATGTGGAAGAAAAGAAAGCTGAAGAAAATAAAGAAGAGAAAAAAACAGTCGAAACTCCAAAAGAAGAAAAAGAAAAACCAGAAAAAAAGGAAAATAAAGAAGAAAAGAAAGAAAGACCAAAGATAAAAAAGACAGAAACAGTTGTGAACTCATATAATCTTCCTATTTCCACGAAATATTCTGTTGCGATTTGTAAATTTATTAAAAATAAAAAGATTCAGGATGCAATAAAAGATTTAGAACAAGTTCTGGTAAAGAAAAAAGCAATCCCAATGAAAGGAGAAATCCCTCATAGAAAGGGGAAGAGAATGATGTCTGGAAGATTTCCTAAAAAAGCTACTGAATATTTCATAAAAACGTTAAAGAATCTTTCATCAAATGTTAGTATGAATGATTTAGAAAATCCAATCATCACAGAAGCTGTTGCAAATATAGGATCGAGACCTTACGGAAGATTTGGAAGAATAAGAAGAAAGAGAACCCATATTAAAATAAAAGCTAAGGAGAAGAAAAAAACAAAATGGAAGAAAGAAAAATAATTAAATTAAAAAAAGAAGAATTTACAATTAGAGAATATATAAAAGATACAATTGGAAAAGGAAAAATAAGTAAAGTTAGAATAGAGTACACCCCTGTTGGAGAAAAAATAATTATTTCTACACATAAACCAGGACTCGTAATAGGGAGAAAAGGAGAGAAGATAGAGGCATTGACGAGGGCTTTAAAAACAAAATTCAGGCTTGAAAATCCACATATTGAAATAGAGGAAATAAAGCAACCAGAGTTTGATGCGCAAATAATCGCAGATGAAATAGCCCTTACATTAGAAAGATTTGGACCTTTAAGATTCAAGGTTACAGCATATAGAACCTTAGAAAAAATAATGAAGGCTGGGGCGTTAGGTGTTGAAATAAGATTGGGTGGAAAATTACCAAGCTCGAGAGCAAGACAATGGAGATTTGCTCAAGGATATTTAAAAAAAACAGGAGATAGTGCGAAAGTTGTTGATAGAGCACAAGCAAAAGCACAAACAAAACCAGGAATGGTTGGTATAAAAGTCAGTATACTCTCCCCAAACGCCATATTGACAGATAAGATAAAAATCAACGATGAATTAATTAAAAAATTAAAAAATAAAACAAAAGAATCTAAAGAAGAAAAATAAAATGGTTTTGTTAAATGCAAAAGAAATTAAAAAAATGAGTAAAGAAGAGAAAGAAAAGAGATTAAAAGAATTAAGATTAGAATTGATTAAATCAAAAGTAAACGCTTCGAAAACAGGAAGTTCAAAAACAAAGGAGATTAGAAAAATAATTGCAAGAATACTCACGCTCAATAAATAACATGGAAATATGTCCAAAATGTGGCTTGCCTGAGCAAGCATGTGTATGTGAACAAATTGTGAAGAGTACACAAAAGATACAGGTGACAATGGAAAGAAAAAGATACGGAAAGCCTGTTACCATTGTGAAAGGATTTGATGCCGGAATAGATGTAAAAAAAATCGCAAAAGCTTTGAAAAATGAGCTGGCTTGCGGAGGAACTTATAAGGACGGCAGTGTTGAACTCCAAGGAGACCATAGGAACAAGATAAAGGAGATTTTGGTCAGACTTGGATTTGAAGAAGAATCCATAGATTAAATATACACAAAAACAGGAAGGAGAACAAAAATGAAAAAAGAAAAGATAAAGAAGAAGGAAGAATCAAGAATAGTCGGAACTGTCTGTAATGACAAAAAATGCCATATTCATGGAAATTTAAAAGTAAGAGGAAGAACTTTTGAAGGAAAAGTTATTAAAAAATTTCAAAAAAGGGTTACAATTGGATTTGATAGGATGATTTATGTAAGAAAATATGAGAGATATGCTAAAGCAAAAACAAAAATTCATGCAAGACTTCCTCTCTGCATGGAGAATCATATCAATATTGGGGACTTTATAAGAGTTCAAGAATGCAGACCATTGAGCAAATCTATCCACTTCGTAGTTATCGGAAAAATAAAAGGCAA
>CAYPBR010000008.1:7276-11747 GCA_964409005.1 Candidatus Woesearchaeota archaeon
CTTAATCTTGGCGCAAAACTAATTTCTTCTGATAATAGTGGAGCAAAAATAGTGAGGATAGTTGCTGTTAAAAGGGGTAAGGGAAGAAAAGGAAGGCAGATTTATGCAAAAATCGCGGATCATGTAAAAGTGAGTATAAAAAAGGGGATTCCAGACATGAAAGGGAAAGTTTTTGATGCAGTAATAATAAGACAAAAAAAATCTTATAGAAGACTTGATGGAGAAAGAATCTCCTTCGAGGATAATGCTGTTGCTATATTAAAAGATGAAAAAGGAAATCCAAAAGGAACTCAAATAAAAGGTCCAATCGCAAGAGAAGTAATGGAACGTTGGCCACAGGTCGGTAAAATTGCTTCAATTGTATATTAAAATGAAAAAAGAATTTAGCAAAAATTGGAAAGCGAGCAAACAGCCAAGGAAACAGAGAAAGTACCTAGCTAATGCCCCTCTTCATATCAGAAAAAAATTTGTCAGTGTTAATTTATCGAAAGAGTTAAGAAAAAAATATGGGAAAAGAAACATTCCTGTCAAGAAAGAGGATATTATAAAAATCATGAGGGGGAAATTTAAAGGGAAAAGAGGAAAAATAACACATGTAAACTTAAAAATTTCAAAAGTTACTGTGGAAGGCATTCAGATTAAAAAACAAGACGGATCAAAAATTGATGTAAAAATGCAACCTTCAAATTTACAAATAGTTGAATTAAATTTAGAAGATAAAAAGAGAAAAATAAAAGAACTCAAAGAAACAAAAATTGAAAAAGAAAAAACGAATAAAGTTGACAAGGAGATAAAAAAGAATGCATCTAAAAAGGCAAAAAGTTCCTAAGAACTGGCCAATAAAAAGGAAGGGCACGACTTATGTAGTTAGACCTAATTTCAATATCCAGAAAAGTCTTCCCATCTTAATCATTTTGAGAGATATTTTAAAAATAGCTCAGAACAGAAAAGAGGTAAAAAAGGCTATTCATTCAAAAAATATTTTAGTCAATAATAAAATAGTCAAAGATGAAAAAAATGCTACTCTGTTGTTTGACGTCATAAAAATTGTTCCATCTAAAAAATATTACAAAATGGAATTATCAGAAAAAGGAAAATTTATTATTAAGGAGATAAAAGAAAAAGAATCAAATTACAAAATATCAAAGATTATAGATAAAAAAATATTAAAAGGTAAAAAAACACAGTTAAACTTGAGTGATGGTAGAAACTTTTTATCAGAAATCAGATGTAACATTAATGATTCTGTCTTAATAAATATTGAAAAAGGAAAAATAGAAAAATGTTTACCCTTGAAAGAAAAAGTAAATATAATTATCTTTGCTGGTAAACATTCAGGAGAAAAAGGAATTATAGACAAAATAAATGTGAAAAATAAAATGGTGGTGCTGAATATCAATAAAAAAATAGTTAATGTTTTAATTAAACAAATAATGGTCATCAGTTAAAAATGAAAGAAAATATTATGCGTGAGATAAAAATTGAGAAAGTTGTCTTAAGTGTAGGTGGAATAGGGGATGACTTAGAAAAGGGGTTCAAACTCCTCGGATTACTTACAGGAAAAAAACCTGCAAAGATGATATCCAAAAAAAGAATTCCCTCGTTTGACATAAGACCCGGCTTAGAAGTTGGGGCTGTAGTAACAATCAGAAAAAAGCCAGAGGAACTTTTGGAAAAAATGTTGGTAACAATAGAAAATGTTTTAAAGAAAAAGCAGATAAGTGAAAATAATTTTTCCTTTGGTATAAAAGAGTATATTGAAATTCCGGGAGTAGAATATCAAAGAGATATTGGAATTATTGGATTTGATGTTACTGTTGTTTTTAAAAGAACTGGAAAAAGAACCGGTTTAAAAAAAATAAAAAGAGGAAAAATTTCTAAAAGACAGAGAATTAGTAAAGAAGAAATAATTAAATTTATGGAAAATAAATTTGAAACAAAATTTGCATAGAAAATGAAATTAAATATGAAATTTTCAATCATCCAAATCAAATATGGAGATAAATTAGAATGACTGCAAGTGATTGGAAAAAAATTTTGAAACAACTGAAAAATAAACCAGTTATGATAGAAAAGTTCCTGAAACACAATAAACCAAAAGAAAGAAAGATTGGAATAGCTGCAAGAAAATGCGAGAGGTGTGGAAGATTTGGGGCACACATCAAATCATATGGATTAAATTTATGCCGACATTGCTTCAGAGATATTGCTGAAGAAATCGGATTTAAAAAATATAATTAAAATGTCACAAGATATTGTTGCCGATGCGTTAAATATGATGAAAAATATTAAAAGAGCTAAAAAGAAAACTGTAAAAATAGATAGAATTTCAAATTTATTAATTGAGGTTTTAAAGATAATGAAACAAAAAAATGCAATAAAAAAATATAAAATTAATACTAAAGAGAAATCTATAGAAGTTACTTTGGGGGATTTATATGAATGTAAAGCAATAAAACCAAGATTCACTGTAGATAAAACACAGATTGAAAAATATAGAAGAAGATTTTTGCCTGCAAGAAATTTAGGGACCATAATCATCTCAACTAATAAGGGTCTGGTAACTCATGAAGAAGCAACAGAGGAGGGAATAGGGGGGTCTTTAATAGCATATTTTTACTAAAAATGAAAAAAGTACTTTTTCAGCATATTGAAATTCCAGAAGGAATAGAGGCCAATATAGATGGAAATCTCTTGACAGTCAAAGGCCCACAGGGAGAAATTAAAAGAAGTTTTAATATAAATAAATTAGATTTTGAAAAAAAAGAAGATAAAATAATTATTGGAAACAAGAATTCTACAAAAAAAGAAAAAAAACTTATGAATACTATCAGCGCACACATTAAAAATATGTTAGAAGGTGTCCAAAAAAAATTTGAATACAAATTAAAAATCTGTTTTAGTCATTTTCCCATAAATGTAGAGTTAAAAGAGAAAGAAGCTATAATTAAAAATTTTTTGGGTGAAAAAATACCTAGAAAATCTAAAATCCTGAAAGATGTTGATGTTCAAATTGATAAAGACATAATAACTGTAATTTCTCACGATAAGGAATCGGCAGGTCAAACTGCAGCAAATTTTGAAAAGGCAACAAGAATTGGAAAAAAAGACAGAAGAGTTTTTCAGGACGGGATTTTTATTACAAATAAAGCAGGGAGGGAAATTTAATGACTAAATTTTTAAGACGAACGTGGAAAAGGTATTCGAAATTAGGAAAAAATAAGAAGAAAAAACAAACATGGAGAAGACCCACAGGAAGGGATAATAAAATGAGAGAAAAAAGAAGAGGATACCCAGCAGTAGTTAGTATAGGATTTAAAAAAAACGAAAGGTTGAAAGGAAAAATCAGAGGGAAAAATCCGGTGATTATCAACAATATTAATGATCTTGAAAATATCAAAAAAGAAGATATTGTAATTATTGGAAATATTGGAAAAAGGAAGAGAATAGAAATAGTAAAAAAAGCCAGAGAAAAGAAAATTCAGATTCATAATCTAAATGTCAACAAATTTTTAAAAGAACTTGATAAAAAAACAGATAAAATCAAAAAAGAGGAAAAGAAAAAATGAATTTAGGTAAAAAGAAAGGGCTGGCTTCAAGAGCATTAAAACTAAAAAAGGACAGAATTGTTTTTCTGCAATCAAGACTGGATGAGATAAAAGAAGCAATAACAAAACAGGATATCATGGATTTAAAAAGGGAAGGGGCAATAGTTATAAAAGATATAAAGGGGAAAAGAAAAAATATAGGGAAAGGGAGAAAAAGAAGCCCAGGAAATATAAGGAAAAAAGTAAACAGAAGAAAAAAAGATTATGTAATCATGACAAGAAAATTAAGAAAATATACCGCTGAAATGAAAAAACAAGAGAAGATATCTAAAGAAGATGCTACTGAAATTAGAAAGAAAATAAGAAATAAAATTTTTAGAAGTAAGGCACATTTAAAAGAATATATAATCGGCTTAAGAAAATGAAAACAATAAAAAGACGAAGAAAAGAAAATAAAACAGATTATCTAAAAAGAATAAAGCTACTTAAAAGTGGATCTCCAAGAATCGTTTTTAGAAGAACAGACAGGTATATCATTGGTCAATATGTCACGAGCAGACAAGCCCAGGATAAAGTAGAAACAGGGGTGAATTCAAAAGAATTAATAAAATATGGCTGGCCTAAGGAATTTATAGGTAGTTTAAAATCAATTCCCGCCTCATATTTGACAGGATTGCTGATAGGGAAAAAAATTATCAAACAAAAATTAAAAATACCAATTGTTGATTCTGGTATGTTTAGAATAATTCACAAAACAAGATTTTATGCTTTTTTAAAGGGGTTGATAGATTCCGGGATTGAAATAAAATGTGAAGAAGAAACTTTTCCTTCAAAAGATAAAATTGAAGGAAAAAATATCAAAAAGGATTTTTCAAAAATATTTATAGAAATTAAATCCAGGGTAGAAAAATTATAAAATGTAT
>CAYPBR010000008.1:11847-15284 GCA_964409005.1 Candidatus Woesearchaeota archaeon
GAAAACCAAAAGAACATGGGAAAGGAAGAAGACTAGAAGTAACAAGAGAAGAGGTGATAGAAGCGTGGGACCCAAAAACAAAACTTGGAAAAGAAGTAAAGGATGGAAAAATAAAGAATATTGATGATATTTTAGATAACGACAGAAAGATTCTTGAAGAAGAGATTGTTGATTCGTTATTAAATCTAAAATCAGATTTGATTGCTATAGGTCAGTCTAAGGGGAAGTTTGGTGGTGGAAAGAGAAGGGCATGGAGACAAACCCAAAGAAAAACAAAGGAAGGTAATATACCGACATTTTCCACTATGGCTGTAGTCGGTGATGAAGGAGGGCATATCGGAATAGGCACTGGAAAATCTAAAGAAACCTTGCCTGCGAGGGATAAAGCAATTAGAAAAGCTAAATTAAATATTATTAAAATAAAAAGGGCCTGTGCTGGATTTGATTGTGATTGTCCAGAACTCCATACAGTTCCTTTTAAAGTTACTGGAAAATCTGGAAGTATCAGAATAACACTAATTCCTGCTTCTCAAGGAACAGGGTTAGTCGTAGCAAATGAATTAAAAAAAATATTAAAATTTGCAGGAATTAAGGACATTTATAGCAGAACTTCTGGGAAAAAAAGAACGACCTTTAATCTAGTTAAAGCTTGTTTTGATGCTTTAAAAAAAACAAACTTAAGATAAAATGATTTGTGTAATAAGAATTCACGGACAAGTTGGATTGAAAAGAGAGATAGCTGAAACCTTAAGCAGATTAAGATTAAGAAAAAAATATGCTTGCATTGTAATAAATCCCACAAAAGAGCAACTGGGAATGATAAAAAAATTGAGAGATTTTGTCGCTTTCGGAGAAATTGATGAAAAAACTTTTAAGAAACTGATTGAAAAAAGAGGGCAACTCGTTGATAAAACAAAAAAGGTTGATAGAAAGAAAACCTCAGAAGAATTATGGAAGGGAAAGTCTTATAAAAATTTGAATTTAAAGCCTTTTTTTAGATTGCATCCCCCACAAAAAGGGATAAAAAGCAAACTTCATTTTCCAAAAGGAGTTTTAGGAGATAATAAAAAAGAGATAAATAAATTAGTTGAAAGGATGTTGTAAGATGAAAATGAATAATAGATTAGAATATAGAAAGGAATATTTTTTAAGAGTGAATTTAGACAGAATGAAGATTTTAGAAAAGGGAGTATATCTCGGAATAAACTTAAATGTTAGCCCCCCAAGACATGTGATATTATCAATTCCTGTATTACAAATAACAGAGTTTACAAAATACAAATTATCAAAAAGATTTCTCACAGGAAAGAAAAATATGATAACTCTAGATCCAATTGAATTTGATGATTTATTAGACAGGGACGAATCTCGTATAAGATTAAATAATTTGGAAAGAGATTTTGCACAAAAAATGTATTTGGAAGAAGCAGAAAAACCAAGCATAAAATGAAAACACACAAACGTAGAAAATCTTCACGGGCGCATGGAAGAGGAATGGGAACTCACGGATGGGGGGCTAGGAAAAAACATAAAAAAACCGGCCACCGTGGGGGAAAAGGAATGTCTGGAAGTGGTAAAAGAGCTGATCATAAAAAAACCCTTATAACTAAAAAATACGGAAGCGGGTATTTTGGAAAGCAAGGGATAACCAGCAAAGGAACAGAAAAAGATAAAAGGAAAAGGATAAATCTGCAAACGATTGAATTAAATATTGACAGTTACATCAAAAGAGGTATTGCAAAAAAATTGAAAGATGGTTTTGAAATTGATTTAACAGGTTATAAAATTCTCGGAGACAGTGAAGTAAAAAATAAATTAATTATAAAAGCGAGTGATTCCTCTAAGTCTGCAAGAAAAAAAGTGGAAGCAAAAAGTGGAGAAATCATTCTCATTCGTCCGGCAAAAGGTGGTCAAACGAAAGCAAAAGAAGCATCAAAATCTGCAAGAAAAAAAGCAGGCGGTAATATTAATTTAGGCAAATAAAATGGATTTCAGAAAAATTTTTAATTTTATTCCAGAAGTTACAAAACCTATAGAAAAAAAACTGGATTTTAAAACAAAATTAAAATGGACACTTATAGTTCTAATTTCATTTTTTGTCTTGGCAAATACTCCTCTTTTTGGCTTATCAGTAAACGCACTTGCGCAGTTTGAATATCTGGCTATAATTCTTGGAACAGATTTTGGCAGCATTATCTCTCTTGGTATAGGTCCAATAGTAATGGCTTCTATTATCTTACAATTACTCACTGGTTCAGGGATTGTAAATATCGATACCACCAGCGTCGAGGGGAAGAAATTTTTTCAGGGAGTTCAAAAACTTTTAGTTTTCTTTTTCATAGTCTTTGAAGCTTTAATCTATGTCCTGATGCAGGGGCTTCAGGCAGCTCCCGGGTTCAAAGGATTACTGATTTTCCAGTTAATATTAGGTGGATTAGTTATTTTTTATATGGATGACCTCACAACTAAATGGGGGTTTGGCTCTGGTGTTAGTCTATTCATTGCAGCAGGAGTTTCATGGAGATTATTTACAAGCGCTTTCCAGTTCGTAAACCAACAAGGAAGGAATTGTTTACTTGACTTTAAAACCACTGCCTGCTCTGGAAAAATCTTTGTTTTGATACAGTCTATAATCAATAAATATCCTATAGAATTTATGTCTGCCCTTGCCGCAATTTTGGCTACATTAATAATTTTCTTAATAGTCGTCTGGGCACAATCGTTAAAAGTTGAAATCCCCTTATCTTTCGGAAGAATAAGAGGATATGGAATTAAATGGCCATTGTCATTTTTCTATGCTTCTGTTATTCCTGTTATTTTAACAGCTGCTCTAATGGCGAATGTTCAGCTCTTTGGGGGTCTTGTTGAGAATGCTGCAGCGCCTTGTATTCTCGGAGGAGAAGGATGTGTTGGAATGGCAAAAATTGCTTCATACTTCACTTTCTTAGGACATTTTGTAGAAGGTCAGGCAATCTCTGGTTTAGCATTTTGGATGGGTTCTACAAACATATTAGATTTATTTATCAGAGGGGGTTTTTTACCGATATATTTATTCCAGGGTTTAACACATATATTATTTTTTATGTTTTTTTCAACTTTATTTGCTGTATTTTGGGTTAAAACTGCAGGAATGGATGCAAAAGCACAGGCACAGAAAATTGCTTCGTCAGGTTTGCAGGTCGCAGGATTCAGGCAAGATGTGAGAATCCTGGAAAGTATTCTCGATAGGTATATCATGCCTCTGACAGTCATGGGGGGTCTTGCAATAGGTCTGCTTGCCTCTATAACTGATCTGCTCGGTGCGCTTGTCTCAGGAACAGCAATATTATTGGTGATTATGATTATGTTCCAGTTTTATCAAAACATTGCACAACAACACCAGATGGATATGAATCCTGCAATGAGGAAGTTTATCGGGGGTTAACCTGGCATAATCC
>CAYPBR010000009.1:0-11835 GCA_964409005.1 Candidatus Woesearchaeota archaeon
TGATTCCTTTAACTCCATAATAAAATAATGTTATTAATAACTTATAAATTTATCTATTAATTAAAATATTTCTCTTATATCTTTAATAATTAAGTAAAAATAAGAGGTAAAAGATAAATAGCTTCCTATCATATATTTAGTGTAAAATGGAACAAAAATATGGTTTGAAGAATTTAACTCCCCCTGAAATGTGTGCTGCCATGGCTTGCCCCAAAATATATGAGCTAGAAGAAATAAGTTCACAAGATTGTGCTGCAGCGGCTTGTTCAGGAGTTTACAGACCTAAAAGTGGAAAAGATGTTTACGTAATAATAGGAAAACAGTTATCTCCTGAAGATGTTGGTCTTGAAAGTAGAGTTGGCGAAGGGGAAACAGTTATTGAAATTCCAAAAGGAATTCTTAAAAATTTAATAGAAAGGTGAAAAAGTATGAAAACCCAACTAAAAATAACAAAAGAACTAACTCCTAAAGCAATGTCTTGTACTGCCGTGGCTTGCCCTGCAGTATTTGAAACCAACAATGGTTCTTATGCAGTTATTGGTAAGAAACTGAACGCAAAGAATTTGAAAGTTGATAAAAGAGTTGGCAAGGACGAAGTTTTAATAGAAATTCCTAAGAATATTATTGATAATAAGAGATAGTTCTACTTAATTTTCTTTGAAACAGATGCAAGGTCTTTTTTTAGAGTTTCAATAGATTTTACAAAAATGTCATTGACTGGTAATTGTCCAAAAGATTCTATGGTAATTATTAATTCTTTTTGGGAAATATTCTGCTTGTCGCTTTTAACATCTTCATCACCCCTATAAAACATCAATCCTGAAGAAAATTTTGTGTGTTCATTACCTTTGCCCATTATAGCTGTTCCTGCAAGCTCTATCTCTTGTCCTTTATTTAAAAGAGTTATCGGGATTTTATCATAAACAACACCTTTTCCGCCACTTAATTTCCCAGAATAAACAAACCCATCTTCTTTTGTATTCAGTTTAAATTTAGAAACTGTTTTTGAAGACATTGATTTATCCATTTTTAAAGGGATTAATCCTATCCTGTGTGCAATTGTTTCATCATATAATGGAGAGTCATTTCTTGTTATTTCTATTTCATCTATGGCCAGTATTGGAATTTGATTCAGATACCTTCTAATAGCATTTGCCAAACTTTCTTCTATTTCTAATGCAAATGTGAGCTGTTTTTCTTTTTTGTTTATTATTTTCATTTTAAAATATTGTAATAAGCCTATTTAAGGCCTTCTTCCACGTCTTCCCCCTTTCTTCTTTGGTCCTCCTCTGGGATATCTGGTCGTATTAAGGATATTTAATATTTTAAAGCCAGCCCTGGATAGACTTTTTATTATTGCCTGTGCTCCTGGACCAGGAGCAGGATTTCCTGTCTTCGCTCTTATTCTGATATATAAGGAATTTACACCCAACTCCTTTATCTCTTCTTCTATTCTCTTTGCAATAAACATTGCTATTGTTGGATTGGCTTTAAGCCTGTCATGCTTCGTAACCATCCCTCCGGAAACTTTTGAGAGTGTTTTTCCAGACATGTCTGTAACATGAGCGATAGTATTATTAAAAGAAGTGTAAATATTGACAACAGCTTCTATATTCCTTTTTTCTTTCTTTTCCTTATTCTTTTCTTCCATTATTCTTTTTCTCCTTTTCTTTCTCAGTTTCTTTTTTCTTTTTTGATTTTAATAAAATTTTATCCTCTAATTCAATAGGGACAATAAAGGATGGGCTATCTATAACATTTTTGTCTAGTGAAATTTTTTTATGAGTTATTAACTGCCTCGAAATTTTTATGGTTCGGGCAATTTTTTTCTCCACTAAAATTGTTTGAAGCCTCCTCTTCAGATAATCTCTCGTATCTAAAGAAAGAACATCTGAAATTGAACTAACATTCAAACCTATTTTTTTCAGCCGTTCAAATAATTTTTTTTGTTCTTCTGGTTTGGTCGAGATTAACCTTTTTGCTTTTTCTCTTATAGAACTAATCTTGGCTTCTGCTTTCCAAATTTCCCTCTTATTCTTTAATCCAAATTCTTTTTTTATATCTGCTTCTTCATCAATTCTTTGCTTATCAAAAGGTCTTTTTGGTTTTGAATATGATTTATGTTTTCTTTTCATTTTTTCTTTCTTTTAATTCCTGCCCCTTTCCTTCTATTTTTTCTGAAATTACTCCTGGTTCTCTGCCCTCTTACAGGCAAGCCGGAAGAGTGTCTATATCCCCTATAACTCTTAATTTTTTTTAATCTTTTAATATCGAATTCTTTTTGTAATTCCAAATTACTTCCGGTTAAATGTTTATTTTCCCCAGTATCAAAATCCGCCCTCCTGTTCAATAAATATTCTGGAATCTTCGGATTTTTTGCAAATTCGGAAATTTTTTTTATTTCAGCCTCTGTTAAAGAACCAATTTTTCTGATCTTAATTATATTTAAAGATTTGCAGACAGCATTTGATAATGCCCATGAAAATCCCTTTATTTTTGCCAGTCCAGCATAGACATTCATTTTCCCTTCTATATCTTTCGAAAGAATTCTAACTATCCTTTCTTCTTCATGTTTCTTTTCTTCAGTTTTTTGTTCCATTTTAGTATACAAACAGGTTATGCCTTTCGAGAGTCGTTAATTCTTTGAATATTCTTTTTTCAATTGCATTTTTTGGATCTGGCAAATTTTGTATTCTTTTTTTCATTTCCTCCAAACTTTTGAATTCTTTCTCTTCCCTTTGTTTTATTATTTCTCGCATGTGTTTTTTTCCCAATCCTGGAAGCAACTCTATCTGATGGATTCTTTTGTTTATTGCTTCTGCCTTGTTGAAAAAGTCTAAGAATTTTTTTTCTTTTACTTCAACTATCTTTTTTACAAATTCATGTAACTGCTCTTTGGCAGATTCTGTTATTTTTTCTCTATGAAGTCTTCCAAGAATATAATATATTTTATCCCTCTTTCCTTCTCCGATATAAACTCTTTCTCCACTATCTAAAAAAATTCCCCTTCTCGGAACCAACTCTAAAAGGGTCAGATTTTCTTCCCCTATAGCCTGTGCCAGGGGCATCATTTTTCCTTCTAAAGGATATCCATGAGGTAAATATTCTAAGATTATTGCATATTCTTCTTTGTTCATTTTTCTTATTCAAATCTTTTAATTTCATCAAATATTTTTTTTGTTTCATCTTCATCTAAGTTAACATCAGCCAAAATTTTATTTAAATCTATGCTGTTTCTTGGCAATATATCAATTATTTTACTTATATGTTTAGGGTTTAGTTTCAGTATATTTAACCCCTCGATAGATTTTCTTATTTCGTTTGCGTTTTTTGGATTTAATTTTGTGAACTTTTTTATAAATCCAGTTATGTCTGTCTCTTTATCTTTAGAGTTTTTGATATATTTAATAGATTCAGGCATGCTTAGTGGTTGATTGTCTTTTATCATTTTGTTAGTCCAGTCTGTTTTAATTTTTTTAAATGTATTGGTTCTATTATGAATATTTTTTCTTTGTTTTGGTCTTTTATTTTGATAATAAATGATTTTCCTCTTTTATTTTCTATAAGGCCTGTTCTTCCTTGCAGTCTTTTTGGAAAGCTTGATCTTTGAGAAGGCTCTCTCACAACAGATACCCTGTCTCCCTTTTTAAGTTCCTGAAAGTACCTACTAAGTTTTAACTTTCCCCTGGTTCTGACTTTCTTTCTTTTGCTCATAATTTACCCAGAGAGAATTTATTTAAAAAACTATCTTTTAGGAAAATAATGGGCTTAATTTAAAGGAGATGTTTTGATGGCAAAAATGAAAAAGGTAACAAAGAAAAAGAAAAAAGATAATTTTCAAGAGGTCTAATTTAATTTTTAAAAATCATTTAAATTTTTATTTGCTTCTATAAATGAATTTGTGTGGCATAATGTTCCATTCTCTCGTGCCTCTTCCATATTTTTTAATATAGTATTAAACATTTTTTCACCCCATACCCCTTTTCCACAAACATGGCAGAAATCTATAACACTCTCTCTAGGAATTTCAAAACCACAATAAATACACTTTTTAGTCATTTTTATTCTTTTAATTATTCTAAAAGAAAATTTATTTTTAAAGATTTGTATTTTTTGAAGATTACTCATACCTCAAAGCATCTGCTGGTTTTAATTTTGCTGCCTGAATTGCAGGAAGAATTCCAGATATACTTCCGACGACGAAAGAGAAGACTAGTGCCCCTAATAAAAGGGGGAAACCGAAACTTGCCTGTAAAAGAGGGGTCCCGAGTTGTATGGTTGCTATGTATTCTACACTCTTACCTATACCTACACCAATTAAAATTCCTATTATTCCCCCTACCAAACCAAGGAGACCAGATTCGAAAAGAAAGATTAATAATATATCAGAATTCTGAGCACCAACTGCCTTCATTGTTCCTATTTCCTTAGTTCTTTCTAAAACAGTCGTATACATAGTGTTCATTATACCAATCCCTCCAACGAGTAAGGATATTGCAGCAATGCCGATAAGAACGGCTTGAACTACCCCAAAAATACTTTGAAATGTCTGCAACAATTGACCAGAAGTCTGGACACTAAAGGTTTCTTGATTTTCTCTTTCTCCCCTGGATCTTCTAAGTTTTCTTTCTATTGTCTCAGCGATGTCATCAGGGTCAGACCCTATTGCTGCCTTTGCCATTATCCAGCTTTCCTCGTCATCCACATCTAAAATATCCTTCAAAACTTCTTTTGGGAGATATACATGTGCGTCGTCGATAGGATTGCCTATTTTTTTCATAATACCTATAACTTTAAAATCAGTATCTTCTATCTTTATAGTATTCCCGAGTCCTACCTGCTTTCCCCATATTTTTCCGTAAGCATGATTGTAACCAATGATAACTTTGAATTTATCTCCAGGTTTTAACCATCTTCCTTCTAGAATTTCAAAACTTTGAATCTCTGATAAACGTTTTATATCGTTAGGTTCTATCCCGATGATATAAGTGATTTCTAATTCTTTTTTAAATTCTATCTGCCCTAATTTATATAACATTCCAATTGCCCATTCTACTCCTTTTATATTTTCAATAATTTTTAGGTCTTCAGTAGTTAACATCAGAGATTGGCTCGTTGCAGAACCAGGAGCTCCGATAGTTTTTGGCTGTATCATTATTTTATCTTTGCCTAATTTTTCAAATTCTCCCCCGATATATTCTTGTAATCCTTGTCCTAAAGAAATTAGAGAGACTACAGCAGCAATTCCAATAAATATACCTAAGATAGTCAACAAGCTTCTCAATTTTCTCCTTCTTATATTCTTAAATGCCAGGAAGAAATATTCTTTCATCTTTTCTTTCTTCTTTTCTTAAGATATCTATAAACTAGGAAAAGAGCGACTAAAATGAGGATACTGATTATCACTCTGGAAAAATTACTTTTTTCTACTAATCCTAATTCAACAGCTTCTTCTCTAGAATATGTTCTTATTGAGATATTTTTAGTTTCTTTTTTTTCGTTATTACCAGAATCTAGATAAACCATTTCAATTGAAAAAGATATTAGGGAGGATGTTCCCTCTCTCACTAGTACATCAAACTCTATCCTTTCAAAATCATCGCTGGCAATATTTCCTACATAGATACTTTTAGAACCAAAAATCCTAATTCCTGCAGGCTCATTTATTTTTAAAGTTAAAAGTTTTGCACCTCCTAGCCCGGAATTCACTATACTTATTATTAATTCATTCTTTTCCCCTCTTATTAATAAAGAATTTTCTTCACTAACTATTAACTTTGGTTCTGCTGCCACTATCAAACTTATTAGCCCTTTTGTCTCTGTTTCATTACCGGCCAAAAAATAAGTAATCGTTACAGGTATTTTGTATGTTCCTGTTTTTGCATCTGAGAAGACGATTAGTTTAAATCTAGCCCCTTCCTCATCTCCTTCATCTATGTCTTCTATCAAGACTTCATTAGAAGATTGATATGGGGCGAAGGGGAGAACATCTGAATCTAAATCTAAAACAACCTTGACATTTTCTGCATCGTTTTTCAGATTATTTTCTATGATGAGTTTTATATTTACTAAATCCCCTGGCTCAATTTCTTCAGGAGTTATTGTAACAGAATCGATGGTTAAGGCAGAAACTATTGAAAATTGAATTAAAACTACAGTTAAAATTATTATAAGATTTATTTTTTTCATTTAGTAATCCCCCCATCTTTTAATTCTATTATTTTTTTGGTTTTTTTTGCCATTTCTAAGTCATGGGTTACCAGAATAATCGTTTTCCCTTTTTCATTTAATTCTTTAAGTATTTTTAATATAGATTCTCCTGTTTTAGTATCCAGATTTCCAGTAGGTTCATCTGCCAGAATAACTTCAGGATTATTACTCAATGCTCTCGCTATTGCTACTCTCTGTCTTTCTCCTCCGGATAATTCTGAAGGTAAGTGTTCTGCTCTTTCTTCCAGTCCAACGTCCTTCAATAATTCTTTTCCTCTTTCCTTTCTCTCTCTTTCCGAATAATCTTGAAAAATCATAGGCAATGTAATGTTTTCCAAAGCGGTCAAAGTAGGAATTAGATTGAAAGTTTGAAACACAAAGCCTATTTTTTTACCCCTTATTTTAGCAAGTTCTGACTCAGAAAGTTTTTCTATATCCTGGCCGTCTAGAAATATGTTTCCTTCGCTTGCTAAATCTAAAGCTCCTATTAAATTCATAATTGTGCTCTTCCCAGATCCAGAAGGTCCGACTATTGCCATAAAATCTCCTTTTTTTATCTCAAGAGATACATTACGTACAGCTTTAACAACAGACATTCCCACTAAATAATTCTTACAAACATCTCTGAGTTCAATTATATTTTGCTGATCCATTTGATTCTCAGAATTAGGTTTCTGAGGCACCACACCTCTAAAATTTGTACAATATTTACCTATTTAAATCTAACGTTACAGAAACTTTATAAAGTAATATAAAGAAATATTAATATGATAATCCCTGTTAGATGTTTCTCATGTGGTAAACCGGTCGGTCATTTATGGGAGGAATATAAGAAGAGGACAGCAGAAGGAGAAAATAAAAAAAAAGTCCTGGATGAACTTGGTTTAGAGAGATATTGCTGTAGGGCGGTTTTCCTCGGTCAGGAAGATTTTATTGAATTAATAGGCAAATTTAAGAAGAGTTAGATTTTCCACCTACTTACAAAACCACAATTCTCACAAGTTACGCTTTTTGTTTTATTTTTAATTCTTATCTTTGGTTTTTTATAAGGGGCAAAACATTTTTTGCAGAATTTTTTACGCTTTTCTTTGAGAGAGATATTCTTACTCATTGCAAGTCTTTTGATTTTTTTGACTTCTTTTGCCGATTTGTATTTAATATTAGAAAAGAATACTTGGATTTGTTTTTCTGCCTCAGATTTAGAAATTTTATCTTTCATTATAAAATTAAAGAAGACAGCATCGGTGCTTCGCTTCCGGTGGGAAACTAATACAGCCGACGTAATCAGCTTAACTTCTGTGTTCGGAATGGGAACAGGTGTTTCCTAATTACTATGGCCGTCTTCAATTTTCGATAAGGTTGCTCATTTATAAAGTTTTTTATATGGAATAAATCTCCTCTTTTTAGGAAGTTTTGTAAAGAAAACTTTGGTTAAATTAAAGGGAAGTTGGCGGGAGTGCCGGAGTGGTCAAACGGGACGCGCTCAAAACGCGTTAGCTTAGTGCTTACGAAGGTTCGAATCCTTTCTCCCGCATGAAAACACTTATAAACCAAACTCAACTAAAATTTTCACCTGCGAGTTAACGCGATAGCGGGAGTTTATACTTCTGCTTAGAAATTTGAATGGAAATTGAAAGGAAGGTTAAGCGAAGGAAACCTTGGTGTCCTCGCCAGTCTTACCATGAAAACAAAAACCAAAATAGAAAAACAGCTTCAGAAGAAAAAAAATTCATACCTAGTTGAAACCATAATTGTTGCTAAGAAAAAAAAGAATTGGGTTGAAGTGGCAGGCATTCTTTCTGGTCCAACAAGAAAAAGAATAAATATAAACTTAGAAAAAGTAGATAAAGAAGCAGAAGAGGGAAAAACAGTTGTGGTCCCTGGAAAAGTTCTTTCGTTGGGAGAAATAACAAAAAAAATAAAGATTGCCGCATTGGGTTTCTCTGAAAAAGCGAAAGAAAAATTATTAAAATCAAATAGTGAAGTTTTAAGTATAATTGAAGAAATTAAAAAGAATCCTGAAGCAAAGGGAGTAATAATTTTGAAAAAATGAAAATAATTGATGGTAAAAATGCAGTTCTAGGAAGATTGGCCAGTTATGTTGCCAAGGAAGCTCTGAAGGGAGAGGATATAGTTATTTTAAATTGTGAAGAGGTAATTATAACAGGAAATAGAAAAAGAACGCAGGAGGATTTTGAGAAAAAAAGGGGAAGAGTTGGAAGCAGCCAAAAAGGCCCGAAGCATTCCAGAACGAGCGAAAGAATAGTTAAGAGGACTATAAGAGGTATGTTGCCTGATCATCGAAAAGGAAGGGGAAGAACTGCATATAAAAAAATAAAATGTTATAATGGAGTTCCTAAAGAATTTGAGGGCAGTAAAAAAATCATTGGTGGAAAAGAGAAAAAAACTAAATTCATTCAAATAAAAGAAATTTCAAAGAACAAATGAAAAAAATAATTACTTCCGGAAAAAGAAAAAGAGCAATAGCGAGAGCTTTTCTTACTGAAGGTTCTGGAAAAATCATGATAAATAAAAAAGATTATAAAAATTTACAAATTTTTGACAGACTCAAAATAGAAGAGCCGATAAAAATTGCCGAAAATATTCTCGGTAAAATAAATTTTGATGTTTCTATAAGTGTGAAAGGTGGCGGGGAAAAAGGCCAGTTAGAAGCTGCGAGACTCGCACTTTCCAGAGCAATGATTGAATTTTCAAAATCTAAAGAATTGACAGATGCATTTATGAGTTATGACAGAAACTTACTCGTTGCAGATGTCAGAAGGAAGGAAACTTACAAACCAGGAGACAGTAAAGCCAGAAGAAAGAGGCAGAGCTCTAAGAGATAGCTTTTTAAATTAAAAAAGAATCATCTTAAAATGTGTTCAAAACATGAATCCCTTGATATTAGATACAATTCTCCTGTTAGCTATAGCCCCCGTGGAGATTCTGGGGAACAAGCTTACCAGGTAGCGCAGAGAAATTCTATCCAAGCAGAAAGAATGATCCAAAGTTATATTTCTAGTTTAAAGGGCTCTTATTCTAATTCAGGTTCTAATGTCTATGACACCCCTTATAGCTCTTAAAAATTATCTTATCTCTAATCTCTCTAATTTATTCTGAACATGATTAAATAAAGTGGAAGAAATTATTGGCTGGTGATTTCCTTCATAAATTTGATTATTGAACTTTATCTTTCCTATATATGTAAAATTTCTTAAGATTTTTTTTAATCCGTTAACAGAAAGTTTATGCTTCTCTGCAAGTTTTCGCAAACTAATTTTTTCACGTAGAAACTCTTCAAAAATTTCTTCTATTTCCCGGGAATTCTCTGCAGGAACCAGTTTTTTATTTTCAATACCATATCCAAAAGGTGCACGAGACATGAGGTTTCCCTTTATTGCCTTTTTTACCATGCCTTTTTTTTGATTTTCCCCGCGTGAAGATATTTTTTCCAGTTTTTCCCTCATTTCTTCTATTTGTTTTTTCAAATCTTCGTTTTCTCGTTTTATTTTTTCAAGTTCGTTTGTCATCTTACTCCATCAGTACATCTAAAGGAGATTTAATTTTTTTGATTTGTTCTGTAGATACATGAGCGTATAGTTGGGTCGTGCTAAGGTCTGCATGTCCAAGTAATTCTTGGATATATCTAATATCAACCCCATTTTCTAATAAATGTGTTGCAAAACTATGGCGAAGCGTGTGACAATGCACATTTTTTTTTATAGCAGCGCGTTTTGCCGCACCATTGACTATTTTCTGAAGATTTCTTGAAGATAGTTTTCCCTTTGGTCCTGTAAACAAATATTCTTCTTTATTTTCTTTTTGTTCTTCAGTTTGTTTTTTTAGATCTTTAAACAGAAAAGATGGTATGTTGAATATTCTGTCTTTTTTTCCTTTAGCCTGTCTTATATGCCCTATTTTTTCATCAAATTCTAAATCTAAAACTTTCAAATTAACAAGTTCTGACACACGCATACCACAGGCATACATTAGAGAAACCATTAGCTTTGATTTTTTTGCCTCCAAAACATCAATAACTTTTTTTACTTCTTCTTTTGTAAGAACTATTGGTATTCTTTTTTCACGTTTCGGCCTCTTAATTCTCCTTGTCGGATCTTTTCTCAAAACATTTAGATAAGCATATCTTATTGCAGCCAAGAACAAGATTATAGATGTAGCAGCCCTGTTGCTCAGGTTTTCAGAGATATAAAGTTTGACATCGTCTTCATCCATCTGGTCAGGTTGTTTATGTGAAAATTCGAGAAGTTTTAAATTCGCTTTCACATAATTCCTCATTGTATACCCAGAATTCTTTGATATTTTTAATTCAACTTCTATTTTTTTTAGAAAATCTTGATTGTTCATTTTACCCCATTTCTCTCGAAATCTTTAAACAACTGTTTGTTATCTTTAAATAAAATTGTCTTCATTCCAAGTTTCTGTGCAGGAACCAAATTCCATTCTTGATTATCTATGAAAAGTGTCTGGCTTGCAGGGAGATTTAATTTTTTCAAAACTATCTTGTAAATTTTTGGGTCTGGTTTTCTCACGCCCATATCACAGGAAACTACAACAACATCAAATTTTTTTGCATCTCTTTTTTCTATAAGGGCATCCTTTGATAAATGCCACTGGTCTGAGAGAATGGCAATTTTATATCCTTGTCTCTTTAATACAAATACTTTTTTGAACAATTGTTTGTTCTTTCTGAAATTTTTTTTATAAGCTTTGAAATATAACCTCTCTAATTTTTTTGGAGATATTTTTAAATTTTGTGAGAGAATTGAAATGGTTTTTTTCTTAGAAATTTTTCCCTCTATGGACTTTGCATAGGCAGTATCGATAGAATCGAAATACTGATCTAATGAAATTTTTAATTTTTTTGCGATAAATTCATGTACATAATGTGTGTGCCTTTTAACAGGTTTTTCTATAATACTCCCTATTTGTAAAACACCTCCGATGTCAAAAATAATTGCCTTTACACCTCTATTCATACTAGGAGATTGTGCGAACTTATTTAAATAAGTTATGTTTCAAGAAAATTAAAATTTATGTAAAAATTTATTCAAATCAATTTTTCCATTTTCTATTTCTATTCCCTCTGATTTTAACATTTTAATTTTATTTTTCACACCACTTGAAAATCCACCTACATCTCCACTTGATTTAACAACTCTATGACACGGGACCTTTGGTGCATAAGGATTTTTATTCATTGCATTTCCAACAGCAAAATATGCTTTTGTTCCAACAGCATGAGCAAGCTCACTATATGTAGTTACCTTCCCTTTTGGAACTTTTTTAAGAACATCGTAACACTTCTCGTTGAAATTTCTCTGCTTCATTAGAAAAACTATGCTAGTTAAGTTTTTAATCATTACTTCTTTACATTAAATGAGGTGATTAAATGAACGCTGTCTGGATATTGCTCTTGGCACTGGTATGGTTTTATGTTGGATATAGATTTTATGGTCGATTTATAGAAAAGAAGTTAAGAATTAGTGATAAAAAGAAAACTCCTGCTGTCCTATATAAAGATAAGATAGATTATTCTCCTGCGAAAAAATCTTTTTTATTGGGTCATCATTTTGCTTCTATTGCAGGAGCAGGGCCAATAATCGG
>CAYPBR010000010.1:0-11041 GCA_964409005.1 Candidatus Woesearchaeota archaeon
ATATTCGCACGAGCACAGCTATAGAAATCCTTATTCAAAACAGTGATGGGGAAACCCCCAAATTTTAGTTTGTCTCATTTGAATTGTTCCAATGCGAATGAATGGAAATTTTTAATTTCCTTATATAAAATTATAATTAGAACTGTTTTTAAATTTAACTATCTACAAACCTCCAGCGGGTTTCTAGTAGTTCCAGCAACCAGAGAAATATATTAAAAAATAAGATTAAAGTGTGTATGTACTTGTCTGTGGACAGATTTGTTCCTCTCCGGAATCATCTAATAAATAAACAGTAAATTCTATTTTATTCACATTCACTATTCCTGTAGATAAGCTCTTAGTTTCTGTTCCTAATACAGATAAGGCTGCACCGAAATCTGTTACGTCGCTATTACTAGTATCATTAAAGAAGGCCAGCTTTACCCCTCCTATTTCATCTCCTCCTGCACTCCTATGTAAAGTAACATCATAATCTCCTGTTTGGGATGTATTTATTAATTTTTTTGTTTCTATATTAATTTCCAAACACTTTGAGCTAAGTTCAAATTGTCCAGCTCCGGTCTGAAGAACACCCCTTACAACTACCCAGACAATTCCTGTTGCTACCAGAACTAAAACTATGATTAACAGAACACTCACAATCATTGATAATCCTTTTGTATTTTTTATCATCTCATCCTCTTTTGATAAGTATTATGAATTAATTAATTAAATTGGGTATAAAAATGTTTTTATTCTTTATTGTTTCTGTTAAAGGCATCTAAAAGTTTAAAATATTCTTTTTTATCAATGACTTTATCTGATTCTGTAAGCCCTACCTGCTCGGCAAATTTCCAAAAGGCCTGTGGTTTGTAACCTTGTTTTTTTAGTGAAGCGATGGTTGGGAGTTTCTCATCGCCCCAACCAGAATATTTCCCTGCTCCGATGTCTTCCCGCATTTTTGTTGTTGATAATTCCATGTCTTTGAATTTAATTCTTCCTAAGAAAGCTGTCCATGGAGATTTCTTTCCCAGGGATTTATGAATCATTTCCTGTCTCAGGGCATTGTCTCTGTGATCTTTGCCACGAATAATATGGGTCATTTTCATTTCTAAATCGTCGACAGCTACAGCCAGATTCATCAAAGGCCAGACTTTATATTTCTTGCCCTGTCTTGGATGTTTTGTAAGATTTATTCTTGCAAGAGGAAAGTCTCTCATCGCAGGATTTTTATTTTTCATTCCTTCTGACGATTTGAATCTTAGAACAGCATCTCCTTCTTTGTATCCTTTTTTGTCCAGCATCTTTTTCCATCTCTCCACATTTTCTTTAACATTAATTTTTCTGCAAGGGCAATTCTTTTTTGAAGAAACAAATTCTCTGAACTTTTCAGCAGAACAAGTGCAGACATAAGCTGTATTTTTTTTAATTAAATTTTCTGCATATTTATAATAGAGTTCCATTCTGTCAGACTGAATAACAAACTTAGCGATTCCATCAAATAGCCATTTTGATTCATCTTTGATCATCTCGTAAGCAAGAGGATAAATATTTTCAGGATTCGTGTCTTCTATTCTGACATAAAATTTTCCCCCATATTTTTTGACATAGAGAAGAGAGATGCATGCTGTTGCAGCATGACCTATATGGAGTGGGCCTGAAGCAGAAGGAGCAAATCTCATAACAACTCCGGATTTTTTCACGTTTGGTAGTTCTGATAAACCTTCTCTAACTTTTCTTTTGCTGATTTTTGCTTCAAGTTTTTCAAATTCTTTTCTTTGTTCCTCCGGAGAAAGAGAATTTACTTTATCAACAATCTGAGAAATCTTTTTTATATTTTTTTTAACTTCACTTTTTTTCAGACCTTCGTGAAACAAGGCAGAGATAACAGCTCCCTGCTGTGCTTTTCCTTCATATGCAAGTGCATTTTTTAGTGCATATCCTTTTGCTTTTTGTTCGAAAGATTTCATAATAAATAAAGAGAAAAAGGGATTAATAAATTTAATGTACAAAATCTTTTTATATCTTCTTTCTGTGGTTATGACATGGGAAAAAAGAGGACTATTGGAATCTTGTTTATTACTATATCGATTTTAATAGCTTTTTCTAATTTAACTATTGTCGGTGCTGTTATTGGGGCGAGGGCTTCAAATTCTTTAAGTTGGATTACTATTGTATTTTTTGTTATTGGTGTTTTGCTCGTTGTTAGGGAAAGTGAGGTTGAAACAAATTATGCCCAGCAAATTTTAGATAGAAATAAATATGTTCCCAATCCAAGAGAAATGATAAAAATAGCAAGGAAATCAGGAGAATATGAATTAGTTGGGGGGCATAAGGAAGGAACAAGGGTTTATTATGGGGATAAAGTCTTGACAATTATCCCAAATCATGGAACTATAAGTAAAGGAACTTCAAAAAGTATCTTAGAATCTTTAGCAACAGGAGAGTCAAGTTTTAGAAAGCGGTCAAGAACATAATTATCTTTCCATTCTTTCCAGTATTTTCTGATAAACAATATATTTTCTTGCTTCTTCTTGATTTCCTTCTGCACCTAGAGCTAATATTTTTGAAATATTTATATGGCCTTCCCCATTTTGTGGTAAATATATGTTTTCAAGAATATTATCATTGATTATGGCCCTTCCTTCAAGTCCAAACTGAATGTTTTTTCCTCTTCTTGCAGCTTCTTTTATTCCTTCTACCTTAAGGAAGCTTTCATATTTGTTTATCTGGTATTTTAGCCAGATTTTTTTACATATGTTGTTCATCTTATTAATTCCTCCACAGGCATTCCTGATTTATCGTTGAAAAATTCTGTTACAAATCCTCTTGCTATAGTTCCTGGTTCATCAAATTTATGTTTTCCTCTCTTATCTGTTGAGTTTGAAACTCTTTTTCCTTTTTTCCTGTCAACTTTCCACTCAAATGCTTCGTCTCCTAGTATTTCTGAATTTGGTTCATCTTTTTTTACAACTCCTGCCAGATAAACTTTGAATGTTGAATCTTCTGGTCCTCTGAAAACTCCACTATATGGTGAAACTTCAAATCCTAAATGTTCAAGAGCATTATAAAACATTTTCTCATCTGTTCTTGATATCCAAGTATTTGCAAGAGTAACTATGCCTCTTCCCCCTTTTCTTAATACTCTGTTCATTTCTCTGAAAGCTTGTTCTCTTTCTCCCTCTGATTTTGACATGTGAAGTGCTAGAGAACAAACAGCTAAATCAAATGATTCATTATCAAATGGAAGTTTATTAAATAGTCCTTGTACAGCTGTGTTTCCTGGAACAATAATCCCTTCCTCTTCCATAATTTTTCCTGCTTCAAGCATATAAGGATTTAGATCAAGGTTTGTAACAGGTTGTTTTAAGGCTCTTGATAATGAAAATGGTCCTGATGCAATATCAAGTTTTCTTTCTAAGTTTTCTCTGCTGTCTAATCTACTAATAATTTTTGCATAAAGATTTCCAGTATTCCCTCCAAAATAACCTTTCCAGTGAGAAGAATATAATCTTGCTATATTTTCTGCTTGTTCAGGGCGTTTATCATAGAATTTTCTTATATTTTGCCCGCCCTTTTTCTTTAATTTTCCAAAATGTGAGATAACTTCTTGCATAGGGCTTCTTATTAATGGTCCAAGGTATCTTGACTTTTGTGCTCCGTTTTCAACTTCTTTTAAATCCTTAACATTTATTGAAAATGGGTCATGAAGAAGATAATTAATAAGTGTTCTTTTTTCATTTACTAGTCTTTGAATTCCTTCTGTTATAACTGTTAAATTGGGTATTTGTGGTTTAACTGTGTGAATATTTACATAATCTTTCATAACTTCTCCAATTCTTTGTGCTCTTCTGTTTCTCTGGTCAACTGCTGCAGGAGTATATGGAATTGTTAAATGAACCAAATCTGTGGCTGCTGTTAAGTCAACTCCTTCATCCATAACAGTTGTTGCAATCATTACCTTGCAATCAGGATCTTTTTGGAATTTTCTTCTTGTTTGTTCTCTTTCACTTATTGAGCTTCCGTTTCTTTCAGATGAAACATCTCCATCTATTACAACTGCCCCATATTTTGAAAATCTGTTTTTTAAAACATTTGTAACACCTTCTTTTAGGTCAGAAAATATAAGCACTTTTCCATTGTCATCTACAACTTTTTCAATAAGACGATCTAGACTTTGATAAACACTTGATTCCATTGGTCCTTTTCTTTGTATTAATTTTTCATCAAGAAGTCTTGGATCTGCTAAATTAGGGTCAACAGATGTTTTTATCAATTGCCATAGTTTTGAGCCTGGTCGCATTACACTGTTTTCATAAATACTAAGATAAGCATCTCTGTGATCCCCTTCTAAAGTAACTTCTAAATCATTTTGTCTTATCTCTGGGAATTTCTTGTGAAGATATTCATCTGCAGTTCTTCTTATCATTACATCATTTATTAGTCCACTTACAAACCCAGGATCTTGTTTAAACATTTGATAAAATCCTGCAAGCATTGAACTTGGATTTTCAGGGTCTACAGGAAATTTTTCCTTGTCCATTAAGCTAAGAAGCATGTAAATATCAACTACACTGTCTGGAATAGGTGTTCCAGAGGCAACAACAAGATATTCCATAGAATCATACATGTTTTTTACTCCTGCACTTCTTATAGATTCTGGATTTTTAGCATTGTGAGCCTCATCGAGAATACCATATTTAAATCCCATTTTTGATAATTGGTCAACAATATATTGTTTTTCTGGTGAAGAAGATAATGTTGCATAATCAAGAATTGTGAAATCCGAATGTAGTGCTTGTTCAAGTCCTTGTCTATAATTTTGTGACTGAACTATTGCTATATTTGTATCACTACCTTTTTTATACCAATCTTTAATTTCATTTTCCCAGTGGTCAACAACTCCATTAGGACATGTAACAAGGGCTTTTGCATCATATCCTGGTCTTCTAGCTTCAACAGCAGTTTTTCCTGCTATTGATTCTGCTGTTTTTCCCATACCCATATCATCTGCTAGAATAACTCTTTTCTTTTCAACAATATCTAATGCTGTTTCAAGCTGATAAGGTTTATACTGTTTCATCTTTTCAACTCCTTTCCTAAAGCGATTGTTTTTTCATAATGAGCCTGTAATTTTTCATAAAGTGTTTTTTCATGTCCATCTGTAGAATCAGCTTTTTGTTTTACTTCTGCTAATATTTCTTCAGGATTATCATTGAATTTAGGACCATAATGATTTCTTAATGCTCTTGACAATCTTGATTCAAGAGTAAGAGTTAATTCTGTGTCAGGAATTTCTTTTAGTCCTTCTTGTATTAATGAAGGAATAATTTGGTCTTCATCAAGTGTATAATCTCCTATATATTCTCCAAGATTTGTAATTCCTTTTTCAATAAGGGCCATGATAGGTTCTCTTCCGTCTTGCATTAATTTGTGAAGTCCTGCAACTTTTGGAAACTCATCACTATATTCTTCAGCAATTTTCTCTTCAATATCATGCCCTTGTCCGTTGAGTGCAAGAGTCATTCCCGCAAGATTTCTTGCTTTTTGGTTTTCTTGAAGAAAGTTAATTAGTTGGTCTGATGTTCTTATAGCTTTTCTTACGGGATATCCCATTCTTTCTCTGACTGTATTTATACCTCCATAGTGTACTGAAATAGCAGATGTCAAAGTTTGCATACCCATCTCAGATAATTCTTTTATAGTTGGAAATTCTCCACCATTCTCTTCAATAGCTTGTCTTAATTCTCTTTCAAAATTATCTTGGTCTTTCCAGTAGCCTTTATCTTTGATATCTCTAGAGTATCCCATTTCTTTTCGGGTAGCATTTATCCCCCCCTTTGTTCTCATTGCTACTAATAAATCAATCCTACCTATTTCCTTTAATCTAGAAGATGTTGGAAATTCTCCACCATTCTCTTCAATTACCTTTTCAAGTTCTGCTTTAAGATTATTTGGATCTTCCCAATAACCATTTGGTTTTCTTTTTAGAGGAGGGAATCCCATTCTTTCTCTGACTGCATTCATTCCTCCATGATATTTATAGGAACCAAAGATATTTCCCTTTCCCATCTCTTGTAATTTTGGCATGGTAGGAAACTTCCCTTCATTTTTCTTAATTATTTGTTCCAATTCTAATTTAACATTTTTCCATTCTTTCCAATAACCAGAAGGCATTCTAGGAGCATTGAATCCCATTCTTTCTCTGACTGCATTCATTCCTCCATAATTTTTTGTTATTATGCTTATTAAGTAATCTCTTCCCATCTCATGTAATCTTGAGGTTGTGGGAAATTCCCCATTATTTTCTTCAATAGTTTGTGTTAATTCTCTTTCAAAATTTTCCGAATTTCTCCAATATCCAATTGGTTTTCTATAAGGGGAGTATCCCATTCTTTCTCTGACCGCATTAACTCCCCCATGATATGTAAAAGAACTAGATAAATTTCTTTTTCCTCCTTCCTCTAAAGCTACCTTTGTGGGAAATTCCCCATTATTTTCTTCAATAGCTTGTGTTAATTCTCTTTCAAAATTTCTCCAATCTATCCAGTAACCTCTAGGTCTCTTTTTTCGAAGGTTGTTTTTGTCTATTAGAGATCCAACCATTGTTGTAGAGATCCCATATATTTCACTTAACTGTTTTTGTGATTTTCCCTCTTCATGGTATAATCTTTCTAATTTTTCTCTAGAAGGTTCCTTAAATCCTAGAGGTATTTTACGTTCTCTCGCCCCCCTAGTCTTAATTCCATCTCTCTTCATCCAGTATGAAATTTTTGTTTTGTCAACCCCATAAATTTCTCCAATTTGTGTTTGATTTAATTCTTCTCCCCAATATAATTGTTCCAACTCTTCTTTGGAAAGTCTTAACTTTCTTTCACTCATTCTACTTATCCCCAAGATTTAACAAGAAATATCCTATGCAGTTTTCTGCAATTCCTGGAATGTTTTTAATAAAACCAGGTCTAACACCACCTACACTAATTCTTAATTCTTTTCCAAGAACTTTTCCGTCAAGTCCTAATGCAGAAAGTTCTTTTGTAACTCTTCCTGAGCCTGTTATCTCCTTGTCTTCTGTTTGAATTTGTCTTATTTCCACGCATGAAGGAACTCCTTCTTCTCCTGTTGCAATATTAAACAAATATTTTCCTCTGAAAGGCATTAAGAAAATTGTTCCAGGAGCATATTCCATTCCTTCTCTTGCCTTAGTTTCTTTTCCTCCTTCATAAGCTCCTGTCTGTGTTATCATTCCAGATACATAATTTTCTTCATCCAGTTTTCTCACAATAGTTCTCCCTATTAAATCTCTTGCAACCTGCTCGGCAGACCTTCCAAATAAAGCTTTATAATCCATAAAATTTACTCACAATAGTTCTTTATAAATCTTTTGAACTGTCGTTACTATATAATGAAACTATTAAAAAACATCACTTAAAACCTATTAACATCTGTCTTTTTTTCGAGAACTTCAATCCTCTGCTGAAGATGATAGAGTTGATTTGAGATATCTTCCATCTTGTTGGTCATTTCTATCAATCTTTTTGCAAGTTTTTTTCTCTTTTCTTCTAAACTTCCTGAAATGTCCATATAATCAGAAGAGGTTTCTGTTGAGCTGTCCGCACCTGAAGCCGAAGCTAAACTTCCGAGGAAGTTATCCTGCTGATTCTCTGAAGTTATCTCTGACGCTCTTTCCTCTTGTTTTTTATAATGCTCTGTCAAGTCAATAAATTTCTTTTTTTTACCTAATCCAAAGAATGCCATGAAAAAAGGAGGATTAATTTCTTTTTAAGGATTTCGTTGAAATAGAAAACATATTTTGAGAAGATAAATTCTTAAAAAAGGACAAAATATATTAATTTATGAGTTTAGAAGATTTATCTGAAGGAGATTGTATTAAACTAGAGATATTTAGAAATTCTGATTCTTCTGGTATGAAAGAATTTGGAATAGAAGCAGGATTAATCAAGATGGCCCCATCGAAGAATGATATCATTTATCATTTAATTTCTCCCAATCAAGATGGTGAAACAATTAATTTTTATGAGATTTTTGAATCACATTTGAAAAGAGTTGACAACACCCTTAAATGTAAGATAGCTGGATTAGGATTTATTAAACCGAATGATGAAACATATAGATTCTACAAAGATAAATTAGAAGATTTAGGATTAGAATTTAATTAGAAACATTTTTTAAACAGATTTTCTTTAGTTTTTTATAAAAGGGGCTACAATGGTTGCTACAATCCAACAGATAATAGGAAAGGTTAATCCAAAACTCTATGCAGAGAACGGGAAAGAGCTGCTGAAGAAATATGGTTCTTCAGATAATATTCCTGCAGACGAAGTTAAAGCACAAGCCATAACATTTATTCCGGGAGATATGCCGAAATATTTTGTTGGAAATAAAAAAGGAACAGAGGCTTCACACAATCTGGTTTATGATTCTTCTTCTGAAACTCTGGAACCTGTTTATTTTTTTATCCTTGATTTAATGAACGATTACGGCCTCAGCATAGAAAAACTCGTAGATAATTTTTCACCTTCCCCTGGTTCAGGATATTTTTCAGAGCTCGGACAGAGGGCAACAATAATGCAGCAGCAGGGTACAAAAATTTTAGGGGACGTGAATACTGTTTTGAGAAGTGTTTTAAATATTATTTATGATTTGAAAGAATTCAGGATAAGATTGCAGCATTACAATGATAGAGATTCCAAAGATAAAGATAAAATGGAAGCATCTCTGCTGGCACTCAAGCAAATATGGATGGATAAAGTGGATATCGCAAAAGGAAATTCAAG
This sequence comes from Candidatus Woesearchaeota archaeon, assembly GCA_964409005.1. Taxonomy (GTDB): domain Archaea; phylum Nanobdellota; class Nanobdellia; order Pacearchaeales; family GW2011-AR1; genus CAYPBR01. Next base: position 8,778 of record CAYPBR010000010.1, read on the forward strand.
CATAAAAGCGATGGCTCTCGGACAGGTGGGTTTTCAGACTTTAATTGATGCATTTCTGGTTGCAAAAGATGAAAAAGATATTTCTAAACTTGATTTAAACGACAGAGTAAGAAGAATTTTATTACCGAGAATTAGCGAGTTTAATCTCTGGCTTAGAGAATCCGAGAGAGAATTGAGAAAAAGATATGAACTTGAGAAAACATATCTAAAGAGCCAGGTTAATAGCTTAAAGTTGTATGCGAGATGGGCAAAGCCTTATTTAAAAGCAGCCCACGAACTTGAGATGAAAGAGGTCGGAAGAGAGCCAGCCCTTGTTAAAGCATTTAATACTATTCTTCTTGAGTTAACTCTGCTAGGGAAATCAAAAATAGATGCAAAAGATGCTGCTATTCATGGAGAGCTTCCGGCAGATTTTCAAAAATTAAAAACCAAGAGGGATTATTACAGCTGCATTTTAGTTCAGTTTAAATTTCGCAGCATACCCCAAAGAATAGCAGGACAGACACCACACTATGTATTCGGCGGAAAAGCAGAAGTTAGTTTCATTGCTTATGCCCTCAATGAGGATGAACTAAAAAAATTGGACGAAGAAATTGAAAAAGCAGATGTTGAGGATGTTCTTGCATTAATTGAAGGAGCAACGACAGAAAGTTTGGGAAGCTTACAGGAAGAAATTAATTTCTTTTTAGAAGAGACAGAGGATGAAGAGAGTTTAAAATCAAAAGAAGGCTCTAATCCTTTCATGGCTTTAATTGGTGCTTATAACAAAAAAGAAGAAAAAAGAAAAACTGAAACAGAATCAAAACCAGGAAAAATAGTGGTGAGATCAGACGATTTTATCGAGAAAGAGCATTTGAGAACATATGCAGCAAACAAGGCGATAGAGAGCATATTTAATCTATTTGATGTTTATAAGAAAGCTCACGGTATGGTCAGCTATACTTAATTGATAGTAACGGAAATATTTTAGGAATAGAATTATTAAATGTGAATAAAAGAATACCAAAAGATTTTTTTTCTAATATAAGTGTTAAAAACTTAGTTTAATTTTCTGAAACATGACTGAGAATAAAGAAAGGGTTTCAATTTTTATTGATGGGGGTAATTTTTATCATAGTACAAAAGCATTAAAGATTACAGATAAGATAAATTTTCAGAAACTGATTAATGAGTTAATAGGAGATAGAATGCTAATTAATGTATTCTATTACAACGCATCATTAGACCTAAGTGCTAATCCTAAAATATATTGGAAGCAACAGAAGTTTTTTAATGTTTTAAGAAAAATTCCTAAATTTAAAGTAATATTATGTAAGTTAAGAAAAGTTAAGAGAGATGGTAGTTTTGAATATGAAGTGAAGGGTGATGATACTCATTTGGTAAGCGATTTTGTAGGAGAGGCTTATGAAGACCTTTATGATACTGCAATTATTGTTAGTGGGGATGAGGATTTCGTATCTCCAATAAAAAGGGTAAAAAAATTAGGAAAGAAAATAGAGAACGCTTGGTTTAGTTCGAGTTCATCTTTTAATTTAAGAAAAGCATGCGATGAGTCTATTCATCTTAATAAGATTATAGATAAAATTATTGGTTGAGAATATAATGGCCCAGTATTGCCCGAAGACCATACTGAGCATATATCAGTATTATGGGGGGTTGCAGATTTATAAATCTTACGTTTCTATAGGGTTTGTTTAAAAAGTAGCACTTATTTAAAAAGTTAAAATCTCTATTTTCAGGCATAGATAGATTTTTAAGTCTCTAATTCACTTATTAATTATGAAGAAGGCAGTTTTGATTATAGCGTTTATATTTATCCTTCTTAGCGTTAGTCAGGTAAGTGCTGTTCTTATATACAATTCTGCAAAGTCAAATGTTTCTAATAAAATACTTGAAGATGTAGGAGATGCTGTTGAATTCTTTAAAGAGGTAAAGAAAGCGGAACCACAACCTACATCACCCAAAGAAGTCGCCAAAGAAATACATATAAATGTACTAAGTAGTGTTACAATATTACATGGAAGTTGGGATGAATTAGATGATGTGCCATGTGATTGGAGGGAAGAACTAGGACTAAAAGGGTGTGCCACGGAAGGAAAATTGTCAGACTAAATAATTCTGAAATTAATTTTATAAGTAGATAAATTTAAGTGAAAATTCTGTTTAAAAAGTAGAATGATTTAGGGACTTATTAAACAAAGCTGTTTCCATATCAAATCACTAACTTTATATATTTCTTCTACGTCTGTAAATGATGGAAAAAA
>CAYPBR010000011.1:0-10678 GCA_964409005.1 Candidatus Woesearchaeota archaeon
TCAAAATGTCAACTTGATAATTTGTATCTCAATTTACAAGTTGTAAATTTTCCAAAAGTGTCTTATCAAGAGGATAAGAATTGCATTTAAATAATCAACTAATTATAAGTAAGTAAATAAATAAGAAATATTTAAAAAATCTTAAAATTATGAAAGTTATGCAAAATTATAGTTTGGATATCGAACACGTTGAAATGTTAAATGTCCTTAAAGAAAAAGCAGATAAAAGCAAATCATACTTAATTCGAGAATTTATTAAATATTTTACTATAAAAGAAAAGGAATTTGAGAAATTAATTAAAAGAGATGAAATTATTGAATAAATCAAAATTAGCTGCTAATAAAGAAACTCCAGAAATTAAAGAAGATAAAAAGGTTTTAAAGGTACTTGTAGACAGTTTTTATATTTCATACGAAAAATTACTAAAAAGTGTCGAGAAAAAAAGAGAAATCGAAAAGGAGTTAGGTAAGGATGTTTTGGAATAAAGAATTGGAAATGCTAGCAAATTCAGTTATCTGTTTTTGTAAAAATAGATTAAAGGACTTGGATAATAATTTAACTGTAAAAAATAAGGATATTTTTAGAAAATCGATTTATAAAATCAAAAAATTAATGAGAGATTAAGGAAAATGGATAAAAATAAGGTAAGGAAGTGGACAGCTTCCAAACCAAAAATCAATCGGGGTGCCATAATTGAAAGACTTTTCAATTATTAAAAAGAAAAGCAAATTTAAAAAGATTTGCTCTAATATCTCTTTTTCTACTGATAACAAAAATAATCAATCTAATTTGGATAAAGAGAGCTTAGAAAAGCCAATCGATGAATACTTTAAGGAATTGGATGAATACGAGATTATAGATTAATTGAAAATTATTTTAAAATGAAAGAGGTGTATATTATGCTAGAAATCAATTATGATTGTTGCAAAGGATGTGGTATACTATAAAAATCAAATTTGATAAAAATGGTTTTCTTTCTTTACAAAAAACCAGGAAAATCAATTATAAAAATAAATTGGACGAACCTTCAAAAGATGTCTTATATGAAAGAGGTGTAAAAACCATTGAATGTAAATGTTGTAAAGAAGATACAATAAAAAGAGTTGTGATAAAACGGAAACCATTGGAAAAAACAGGCACAATACTTCCTGATGGATATCAAGAATACCATTGTAAAAATATAATTAAGTGCAGAAGAGTATGGTGCAGAGATAAACAGGGAAAGAATACTTACAAATGGATAATTGAAGAATGCAGAAACAATATCCTTGTCAAACTAAGAAAAAGGTTGATGTAAATGTTTAAAATGTTAAATAAAACAGAGATTATATATATTTTTGATATAGACGGTTGTATTTTACCAAGTATATTCCCTAATTTAAGCAAAAAAGTATCTATAGAACTGATTAGGAATAAAATAAAGACAATTTCGATTTACAAGAGCTTTATTGAATATTATAAATTGATTTCAAATAGTCCTGAAATAAAAAAGATTTTTTTAACAGGAAGAAAGGCTAAAGATTTTAGAAATGAAACAATTGACCAATTGAAGCCTTTAGGAATAAAGGAAAATCAAATTGTATTTTATCCTAACACTTATTCTCATTCTAAGATTCGATATTTCACTTTTAAAATCTATAACATCCTAAAGATTGCTTTTAGCAATAGAAAGCATTCAGAGATTATCGTATTCGATGATATATGTGATTATTTTAAGAGGTTATCAGAAAGAGCAAGTATAATGAATATTATAACTCTTAAACTTAATTGTGTAAAAGAACCTAAAGATTATTGGCTCAAAAGAGTATTAAAATTAATAATAATAAAAAAGAGTTGGAATAATGTCTAAGAATTGGGTTGAAAATTTTAAATATTTACATTTTCTACAGCAAAATACAATGGATTTAGACCAAATGCCAAGAACAAGGGAGGAACTTGAAGCTTATTACAATATAATCAATAACGATATACCTCAAAAGGAATTAGAAGCTCTTTTTAAGAGAACAATCGAATCTTTAGATAATGATTTGGTTTTCAAGAATAAAATGAGACAAAAGTTAGTTGATGAAGGAATTGTTTTAAAAAGAGAATTTGATGAAACTTGGAAGAACATTGAATCAATAAAGAAAAAAGATATACGAAGAAAAAAAGAAAAAGAGTTAGGAAAAAAACATATTAAAAAGAAAGAAGATAATCACGAAATAACTGCTATTGTGAAAGAATCGGAAGATACTGTTCATGAAATCATATGCAATAAAGATAGGATTATATACCGAAAAAATAAGACATTCTATAATCAAAAAACAAGCAAAGTAGAAACAAAAGTATTTGATACTATAATTATAAATGAGCCTTTTTATTTAGAAAATATTTACCATAACCAAAATTTAGAACTTTTCTATGAAGTAAAAATTGGAAATGAAATAATATGTTTTAATAAACGAAATTTAATAGATTTTATTGAAAATGAAAGAAACTATGGATTTGTAGCAGGAAGACAATTAAAAGAATGTATTTCAATAATATTACGAGAATTTGAAAAAGCTAATAAATTAGAACCTAAAGAAATGTATTACACACTTGGAGTTTTTACTGATAAAGAGGATAATCTCATCGTTGTACATCCTAATAATAAAGATATAAAAGTATACGGATTGAATGCGTATCAAAAAAGAACAATTGAACGAGTTCAAAGAAAGGGATTAGATATGGATGGAACACTTTTAAAGGAATATTTTAAAATATTCCATTATAATACATTCCCCGAAAACGTAAGGTTAACTACATTTGGTCATTCATTAATAGCTAATTTTTTTAATGTATTGCGTGATGATATCGACATTTTTCCTTCACATTTTTATATTACACCTGTTCGAAGTGTCGGCAAAACAGTTTTATTTAAATTATTATATGCTGATTTGTTTGGAATTGAATTAAAATCTGCAGATGATATTGATTCTATTGCGAGATTTAGTGAAAATTGTACTGATACTACTACATGTATGTTTATTGATGATATTGATAGAGCAGATTCTAAAGTATTGAATCAAATGAAAACAGCTGGAACAACATTAAAAGTAAAAGAAAGAATGACTAAAGACCAAAAAGTAATTATTCAAGATACTTATCGTACTTTTTCAGGCACAGCAAATTCCGATGAATTTATATCTGGAGAACAAAATGAAGCTTTGCGCGGAAGATGTCTTATATCAAGAGGTTTTAAAATTGTTATTAATTTTAAAGAATTAAAAAATTTAGAAGTAATTAAGGAAATAATTCATTCAAATGAGATTATCGGATATTTTCTGTTAATTAAATCCATAGAATATATAAATAAAGTCATAGATATTGATAATATAAGTTCACATGATAAACTTATGCAACTGATAAGGCAAAACAAAGAAAATTTAAGGAAATATTTTGAATCCAAAACTATTTTTGATGACCCGAGAAGATTAACTACTTATGCTTTATTGTTTACTTCATGGCAAATGTGGAATTTTGTTTTTCAAGAATTTGATTTACATTCTGATTTATTGAGAGATATTTTAGCATATAAAGAAAATGATAAATTGTTCGAATATATTCAAAAATATGAAGGAAATATACTTCAAATGAATATTGATGATATGTTAAATATACTTGAATTTTATGAAGATATTAAAACTAATAACGCTAAGATTAGATATCAAAATACAGATAACGTAATGATTCTCGATACTTTATTTGTTAATGAATTTGACGAATGGGCTAAAAAGCATGGATATAAACCATTAATAAAATTAACTAAATTAGGAGATATGTTATCAAAAATTCTCAAAAAAGATATGAAACCTAAAATGTATAGAGTACGACATATCGGAACTTCACCAAGTACACCATATAATAAATCTGTATACGGGATTTCTTTTAATGAGAAAGAAATCTATGTAAGGATGGGAATGAAAGAATATAGTAAAGAGATGTATAATAGAATAATAGAAATATTTGATGATAATAATACGGATGAATTAGAATGGGATAATATAAGACAAATACTTGTTTTAGATTATCAAGAAAAAGAAATCAAGAAGGATATAAATGTTATGATACTTTATGGTAAATTTACTAAAATTTTTAATGAAAAAATTGTAATTCTTAAAAGATAGAATTATTTTATTTTTGAAATATTTGAAATTTTTGAAATATTAATTTTTACTTAAACTTTATAAAATAGTAATAGAAGTCTTGAAAGTATTAAATATAATTTGAGAAAAACACTCGCAAAAAAAAAAAATATTATATATATGTTTGTAAAAAATGATTCTACAATTCTACAAAAATCTACTTTGTGTTTAGGACATTCCTTCTTGTATTAAAATGAAGTCAATTTGGATAACACATGATTCCTACAAAATCCTACATTTCTACTTTGGTATCTAAGGTTCTCTATCCCTCAAATCTTAGGTTGTAGAATACGTAGAATAATGTATAAAAACAATATTCTACAAAAAAATCATTATCTTTTTCTATTACAAACGTTCTACCTATAAATTCAATGTCTGTAGAATTGTAGAATAATAAATTCGTGTTTGCATGCAAATTAAATTTTTGAGATATATATTTAATAAAAGTTAATCTTTATTATATAATAATTTCAAGACTTCTATTATTATTTTATAAGTTTCCAAAATTTCTAAAATGTTTGAAACTAATATTTCAGGATAAAAAAATTATTTTTGCACAAAATCTTGATAAATTTCCATTGGAGAAAATTTATTAAAATTTCTTCCTGAATAAAAATTTAAATTTAAAAGATTTTTTGCCGGGTAAAAAATTCGATAAGTTGCTTTTCTTGTAAACAACTTTTCTAGAAATTTTCAAAATTTGAAATTTTTAAGAATTTTGTGGCCATATTGAATTTAGAAATTAAAGTTATTAGCTCTAAGGGAGTAAGTCATATTCATCGAGTAATTCATGTTTATATAATAAATCTCGTTCTGATTCTTTTAAATATGATAACCATTACTCTAATTTGTTTAAATTAAGAAGTAAATCAAATGTTTCTAACATTGAAATTAGAATTTCTTCTTTAAAGGTTTTTAAATCTTTTTCTGTAATTTCTTGAATTTCAATTGGATTATTAGGATTATTAGAATCCTTTTCTTCATAACAATCATCACAAATTAAATCCGAAATTTTTATCACATAAGTTTTTACATCAAATTCAGTCCAACTTTCTTGACCACATTTTCTACAAATGAATCGTATTCTTTGCCAATTTTTATTTTTGGATTATCTGGGTTGTTAAGATTCTTTTCTACTCTCTTAATTAAGTCAAAATTAAGTTCATTAAGAATTTCTGCTACACCTTCTGCACTAAGAAACCCTGAAATCGAATTATTTGTTTTTTTTCTTATTTTATTATATACTATTAAAAATTCTGAAAATCCTTTTTTCAAATCTATGCTTTTTTGAGATTGAATTTCTTCTTCATTTGGATTTCCTATCTCATTGAATATATCTTTAATTATACCATTTTTTCTTTGAGCTTGTATTCTGATTTGTTTTCCTTTAAGAATATTGTTAACAAGAAGGTTAACAAGAGTTTTTATCTCATTATGTTTACTTAATGGAACTCTAATTCCAACTACTTTAGTTTCTTCATTAAATTTTTTTTTTCCTATTATTCTTATTTTTTGATTAGACATGGTTAAAATATTGTTAACAAGATATTTAATTTTAATAATTTTAATTATAAAATTAATTGATAAAAAAATCTATAAAAAAATCTGTAAACAATTAGAAAAATCAGAGAGAATATAATTTAAAGAGAATTCAAAAAGTTAGAATTATATAAAAAAATGCTTTTTCTTCGTGTAAACAACGGTTAACAGTATTTAATCTCTTTTGGAACTAATATTTTTTGGATTTTCCATTTTTCATTTATCATTAATTTGCCAATTACAGCAAGAATTTTTTCATTATTTTTTTTAAATTTAATACCGCTATAATCTGTATGACTTAAAGGAACTGTTTTGTAGCTATCTTTCTGAAATTCTGATTTCCTTCTTTGAGTAAAGTGGCGGTATTCTTTACTTGGAATCTCTCTTTCGGTGTTTATATATTTAGGATTTTCTTTCATTGATTCTCATTTTACATATATTTATTATCAAATAGATTTATAAAAATAATTTTATATCTCCAGGAGAACTTTAAAAAAGTAAATAATCCCCTTAAATTTTTAAGCCAAATTGCGCACGATTTTTTTAATTTTAATATAATCTTTAAGAGAAATCTTTATGGCCAAGTAAATAATTTAACAGGACGTTAAAAAATCAAAGAGAACCTAATTTTTAAGCTAAATTTCGCACTTTTTTTTAAAAATAATATAAAAATATTAAAAAAAAATTAATTAAACTGAAATTTCAATTGGTACTTCATAAAAACTAATCTGTTCATCAAAACTTCCTACTTCTTGAAGTACATTATTAATTCCTTTTTGTAGTTGTTCTTTTAATTCTTTTATAATTAATCGTTTATTAACTTCAATAAGATTAAATTTTGGTATTTCAATAATTCTAATTGAAGGAATTTTTCCAATACTTTCAAGATTTTTATGGATTATTGGCCTATTAAAATTGAATTCTTTTAAAATCCTTTGAATCTCTGAGGTAATAAATAATTTTATCTCTTTCATATCAAATTGTTCTGGTCGTTTAGGTTGTTCTATTTTTTGTAGTTTAATTATTCTCCAACAAATATCACCATATTTTCTCTTAATACTGGATTCTTTCTTTAAAATCCTATTGCATCTTTTACATCTAACAATTTCCATTTTTTAAATCAACTCCTTCCATTCATCTATTATTGCTTTCTGCATATCTGTTTTTAATTTGTTAGTAGTAGAACCAAATCGATTAGCATAAAGACTTTTAATTAGGTTAAGTTCTATGCTTTTGTTAAGTTTAGGTAATTGTTTTGACTTGTCATGTTTTTTCTCTCCTGGTAATTTTTGTGATAAAAACTCCATTTTTTGTTCTTTTTTATCCTGAATCTTTTTTGATTCTTCTTGTTCTTTTAATATCTGTTTTCTTAATTCTGCTAAACTAAGCATTAGTTATCACCACTTCAATTTTATTGAATATTTTCTCATTTTTTTCAATGAATTTATCAATTTCAGAATCCTTCATTAGATATTTAATATTATCTTTAAAGAAATCGTTCAGAAATACTAAATATTCTGCAGTTTTAACAGCAAAATAGATATAAGGTTTTTTATTATTTAATCTTGCTATTTTTTTGTTTTTCAATAAAGAATTTAAGTAGATATATACGTGTTGTTTATTTATTCCAGTTAATTCATGAATCTTAGAAGATGTTAATTCAGTTTTGGTTAAATAGTCTAAAATTTGGTCTTTTTCTGATATTTTTTTAGTCATTTTTTCCACATTTCAACTTAATTGTTTATTATTAAGATAATGGAATAATTTATATTTAACTTTATCGCTTTTCATTAAGTTAGATATAATTAACTTAATAGAATATTATTAAGTGCTATATTTTAAGAATAAAATAATTTTACTAAAAGTCTAAGATTATAGAGTACAAGTCTAGAAATGCTAATTAACTAAAAGAATAAATTTAAGGAAATTCAGAGTGAAATTATCCTTTCACGAATTTATTAAAAAAAATTCGAATCTAGATTTTTTCTCCTGGAGCTCCAGGATTTTATTTAACACATTTGGCAAAAATACATATACATTTGTATATATTCATTATTTGATGAAATTTGAGAAAACATTAAAAACGTATCTCTCTTTAAGGAAAGAACTTAAAAAAAAAGAAGGAAATCTCAGATTTAATAGGAAAAATATAAAGGTAAGTGATATAGCAAATCAATTCTATTGTGAAGAAAAAGTTGAACTTGGATATGTTCATGGTGCATTAAAAACGGAAGAAATGAAAATTGGAAAAGAAGCTCATGAAAAACTGATTGAAGGGAGTAAAGGAGTAAAATTAAAAGAAATCTGGAAAAATATGTACACAAAACCACATTATTGGCTCGCTGAATTCCCTTTCCTTGTAAAATATAAGAATATCTTTCTTATAGGAAAACCAGATTTAGTCTATTTTATGAATGGAATACCAGCAATAATCTATGAATTCAAATTTAGTAAATCTCAGAGACCATATCGTTCTTATCACGTACAAGCACAAATCTATGGAATTTTGTTAGGAGAAATGAAATTTAAGACGACTTCACTTTCTTATGCGATTATTATAATACCTCCAGAAATGAGAAATAACATAAAACTAATGAAAGAATTACCTAAAAGAATATTGCAATCATTTTTTTTTAAGGCATTATATAAGAAAGAAAAGAGCATGTTAACTATTGATAATGTTAAAATATTTATCAATAAGTTTAATTCAGTACAGGCAGAACGAGATTTGAATTGGGCTCTTGAGTTTTGGAGAAAGGAAAGAATACCTATACCGACAAGTAAAATATATAAATGTCAAAAATGTGAATATAAAATCAAATGTGACGAAAAATAAATAGTAATTAATTTATCCTGGATTAAAAAATTTATGATAAAGCCTATTTTTCAACTTAAGAAAACACTATTTTGCCTATTATTAATATTAGACTTAGGAAAATTCAATATTCAATAAAAATTCAATAAGTTTACACTTTTCTGAGTGTTTTTAATCAAAAGAAAAATGGTTAAAAATCATGATGTTTATATGAAAATCGAAATTGAAACATCAATTTCAGTTCATTTTTCCATAGTATTTATATGGATTCAATCTGATTATTCTTATAGAAAATTTTTTTTGGTGATTAAAATAATGTCAAAAAATTATAGGAAAAATGAAACCGATTTTGAAGGAAAAAGAACTAAATTTATTCAAGTAGCTTTAACAATAGAAGAAAGGGAAATAATTAGGAAATTTGCTAAAGAAAATAGAGAAAATTCATCTACATTTTGTAGAAGAGTTATCTTTGATTTTATAAGAAGAAAAGAGAATCCTGAATTATTTAATCAGACAAATGTAAATCAAATTAAAACTACTCTTTTTGGAGAATTAATTCAAACCAATCAAAAAATATTGGAATTACAAGAAGAAACACGGGACAGTCTGGGATTTGCGAATAATTTAAGAGAAACATCAGAAGCAATCCAAGAAGCATACGAAAGATTAAAAAAGAAGGAGATAATGAGAGATTTATCTAAAGAAACCGAAATAATAGCAGATTTGCTTAAAGGTCATAAATCCTTAACGATTTACCAAATTAATGAAATGACCAATATTGATACTAACAAGATTGCATATATTATCACTAATTCTAAAATCTTTAAATTAAACATAACTACAGGGAGGTATAGTTTACGTTGAACAAGTTAACAATTCTAAAAAATGAAGAAATAATCGAAAAATATCTTTATAGATATAGACATTCACCACAATCAATTAAAACAAGAAAATACAATCTAAATTACTTCTTTAATAAAAAATATTTTGGTTATTCGGGTCATATCTTTGAAATTGATAAAAGAAGTTTAATGGATTATTTTGATTACTTAAATCATTTAGAAACGATAAGTTTAAGAACAAAGAAAATGAAATGGACGATTCTAAGAACCCTTCTTGAGTTTTGTATGGAATATTATGATGATTTCATGATAAAAATACCAAAAAATTCAATTAGGTGGCAAAACATACACAAAGAACCCGTTACAAATAAAGATATTGTTATGACTAAGGAAGAGGTTAAGAAAATATTAACCTTTTTAAAAAATAATCACTATACATATTATTTAATTTTTAGAGTCTTTGCTGAAACGGGTATGAGAAAAGGAGAATTAATCGCAATAGATTATGATAAAGTGGATTTAAAGAAAAGGTATATTGATACAAAAGGAAAAACGGGTAAAAAAGTATATTATCTTTCTAAGGATTTATGCAATCATTTGGATGTTTACCTTGAAGAAAGAAAGCTAAAAAATGTAGAAACTAAAGTTCTATTCCTTTCTAACAATTTAAAACGATTTTCTAACAGACCTTTTAATCTCTATTTGAAAACAGTCCTAAATAAATTAAGAATTAAGAAAAATATCACTTGTCATACATTTAGAAAATCATTGAATACTTTCAGGAAATTAATGGATTGCCCTAAAGAAGACCGGAAAATCTTGATAAATCATAAAACTAAAGATATAAATGTTAATGCTTATGTCAAGCTAAAATACAATGAATATCTAGACTTATACGACAAATGGTATCCATATTCCAATTTAAATCTCTAATTTTTTTTTTCTAATATTTTATATATTACTTTTTCAAAATCTCTTAAATTTAGCTTTTTCAATACTTTTTATATCCAAATAAGGTTTCATTCTTATCAAAAAATATATAGATATTACAAGTTGTACAACTTGACACTTTGAATGTCAACTTGACTAAATCATAAAAAATCCAAGTTTCAAGTTTCCAAGCTCTAAGTTTCAAGGTGTCAAGGTGTCAAAGTGTCAAAGTGTCAAAATGTCAACTTGATAATTTGTATCTCAATTTACAAGTTGTAAATTTTCCAAGCTCTAAGTTTCAAGGTGTCAAAGTGTCAAAGTGTCAAAGTGTCAAAATGTCAACTTGATAATTTGTATCTCAATTTACAAGTTGTAAATTTTCCAA
>CAYPBR010000012.1:0-3150 GCA_964409005.1 Candidatus Woesearchaeota archaeon
CTAACATAACCCATACTCTCTTCAATATTCCAGAGCCCTTCGCCATTAATCTCAATATATTCTTCTTGTGTTAAAATTTCAGCTTCATAAAGTTCATCAATAAATCTCTTATTATCAGAATACTTTCCTGATAGCTTTTGGGCTTCCTGATAAGCTGTTTCTAACGTCCATCTCATATAACTTGGAGGTCCAAAGATTTCTATCTGCTCTTCTCTTTCTATCACAAAACCTTCTGGAAGATCACCGAATATAATTGCAGCACCCATGTAGAAATCCGTTACTCCTTGAAGCGATACTAATAGTTCTTTTCGTTCTCCTGTAGCTTCCTGATTGGAAAATTCAGTACCAAGAGCCAAATTTGTAACTTCCTGCCAAGTATTTAGATCTGGAGACCACTCCCAACTATCTTCTCTTTGTCTTAAATAAATTGATGAAGCAATTCTTGGACCGCCACTCAATCCGCTCACCTTAAATACTCTTTTATTATCCAAATTAACTTTCTCTGTAGACAGGACCGGTTTTGTGTCCAAAAAAGATTGCAAGAAGTTTATTTCTTTTCTCGTTTGGTCCACTAACAACTTCAATCCTTCAGCATATGATTTTCCCCTCAATCTAATTACAAAATCTTGGTTTTCATTTGAAAGTCCTTCAAATGGATTTTGATAAGACAAAACATCCTGTCTTGCTGTTTCAAATTGGACACCTTTATCAACGCCAAGATCAAAACCTTCCTCTAATGCCAAAATATTTGCAACATATTGTAAAACAACCTGAGGGATGTCTTGGCAATTCTCCCACTTCTTGTCATTGCAAGCTCTGTTAATGTTCCCAGGCCCCCAATTATATGCTGCAAGAACTATCTTTTTAAGATTCTCTCCAGAATTATATTGAGAATAATCCTTTTCTAATCTTTTGTAATAAGCTGTTCCTAATTTCACATTTGTGTTAGGGTCAGACGCTTCTTGTATATACCTATTATATAAAATAGTATGTTTATTATCGTTATAATAGTCTCTTACATCCCTAGCAGCAACTTCTGAAACCTGCATCAAACCATAAGAGCCTTCTCCATCAGTTGCATATATTTCTCCATAAGATTCTTGCGTAATAATAGCCTTAATTAAATTCTCAGGGACCACGTATTCTTGAGAAGCCTCTTTGATAATATTTTTATAATTATTCAAATTATCTAAAAGAAGACTATCCCTCAATCTACTTTCAACTTTTTGCGGCTCTGGCAAATCTATTTCTCCTGAAACACCAATTATAACATTATTCCATTCATTTTTATCCAAAGACCACTGCCATTCATCAACAAAGTATCTGTAATATAAATTTTTAGTAAGTAACTTTCCATCTTTAAATTCAAAAACAGGTGAAATAAATCCTTCTTTACTGACATCGAGAAGGACTTGAAGTGCTGTAGGTTCACCCCTCAAGCCCTCATAAATCCCCAAAGCCAACTTCTTATAAGCGTTTCCCCTTAAAAAGTGCAGATAAGCTTTTTGGTTATTAAAGAAAACCTTATCAAAAATTTCATTTATCAGATTTATTTTTTTCTTTGAGTCTCTTTCATCGTCAATCCTCTCAACTTTACTCCAAAAATCTTCTTCATCAATGTAACCTTCCCTATTAATTAAAACATCCACATAGCTATCTGTGACTTCTTGTAATGCAGCTTCTTCAAGAGTTGCAATCTCGCCCTCTGTTAAATATTTCGCAATATCTGGTGTGTCAATAATATCCCGAACACTCTGTGCATCAAGCCAGCATTTTATATTTGTATTACCGCAATAACCCACTTCCACCCATTTTGAATTTTTTGTTCCTGCAAAAGCATCTGTTCCTCTTCCAGGATTATCTGTAGCGCATATTCTTATCAACCCACGATTGTAAATCTCTGGATTAATTGCTTCTTCTGCACCTGCCTGGAAATTCGGATTTAAAAAACCATAAAGACTTGCACTTCCAGAAACACATTGCTTCTCGCTGGTTATCTGTGTTTGTGTTGCCTGACCTTTTAAATATTGGTCCTCAATAAAATCAATAGCAAATGATGTTGACACTTGTTTAAAGCCGCATTCTTCCTGACCATTTACATTTATACATAGTTGCTGATAACCAGACGGTGCTGTGAAATCTGGTGTGTCTACTACAGATTCACCTATTGGAATAAATCCAGAAGCCACGACTCTTATTGCTTCTGTATCTCTGAAGAAAGAACCTCCAGGACCTGCTCTTAAATAAACCCGGTAATAAGCCCCTCTGTCTTTACCAGCATATATGCTGTAGAAAACTTTATAATGAGAAATTGGAGGATTTGTTACAGTTGTGGATGGAATTTCATCAAACCTTCCACTAAATTGTGTTGGTGAATCAGGTTTTGTTAATGCGTCTATAAATCCGCTCCAAGAAGGAACTACTGCAGAAATAAATTCCTTACAAATCGCACCCCCCAATCCAACCTGACCTGTTGTTCTTGCTTTAAATGCTTCAAAAGAATTTGCAGCATAATATTGTGTAAAATAATCTACAGAAGATTTTGCCTTATCCCATGAATCAGCCACTGTTAAATATTCTCCACCGCCACGAACATTCTGGCCAAGTCCAAATAATGAACTTGTAACTTTTGGAATAGCTATGTTTGCCAACGGGAGTGCTTGTCTGTAAAAGAAATCGCACTGAAAACGACTGTAAAATTCATCGCAGATTCCAATGGTTCTACCTGTTTCTAATTTTTCCTGCAGGCATTGCTGATAAGGTTTTTCTACTTGATTTAACCAAGAATCAAGTCCTGCCTGAATTCCTGTAAGGCAAACAGGAACTGCAATTCCCTCCTGGAAGTTTGGCAAACAGAGCAGTGTAGAACCAATTATCCCTGATTGAATAACATCCTGGACAGGATATGCTCCTCCAAAATCACATCTAGAACTTGGGCAGATGACAGGGTCGCAAACATTAAAAATCAAGTTGCAGTCTTTCACAGACATAAAATCCTGACACTGTATGTCTGGAATATCTGCTGCCGGGGGGCCTACATCAATTGTCTGTCCTAAAATTCTAACCTTTTTTATACCACTAGTACGTGCCCTTTGAACCTGGGCTTGTTCAATAGCTCTAACAGCATTCTGTGTTAATGTAGATGCTTTT
>CAYPBR010000012.1:3250-5347 GCA_964409005.1 Candidatus Woesearchaeota archaeon
CCAGATGGATCCTCAAATTCACTTCCAAGACTATCACTTAAAAATCCTGTAACAGATTGGGAGTAATCCTGCATAAATGCACTCGTATCAACCATATCTTCTGAAAATAAACCACCAGAAGTTATGTGTTCTGACTGTTGTTGTTTAATATTAGAATTTATCTCCTGGAGTTCTTCATCTATCTTATCCACCTGAGTCTCAATTTTATCTGCATTTTCCAGTAAGCATTTTTCCTGTGAAACCAGAGCATCAGAACAAAGTTCATACCACCCACCAGTGCCACGCATGACCTTTTGGCGTGCAATTCCTTTTCCCTTTGCATTTTCCAAAAAGTTTTTAATAGTTAAGACAGCTCCTGTTGCAAGACAGGCTTTTTTCCCTGTTTCAACAACTCCTGAAAGACCATCTGAAATTTCCTGCCATTTTGCAATAGACTTATTTAATTTTCCAATTTTCTTTTTAATCTCATCCGGTGCAAGACTTATTGCTCTTTTCTCAATTCCAATCTTGAAACTGAAATTTGCTTTTGATTGAGCATAATCAATATTTGAGACAACAGAAACTTTTGCAAATTTTTTCAGTTGAATATCTGTCAGGGTAAATGAGTATTTACTTCTAAAAGTTTCCTCAATATCAATACCTTTCCTAAGCGTTTTCTCATAAAAAGTAAATGTTCTTCCAAGAGAATCTAAAAAACTATCTGAATCAAGTCTCATCTCCAACTTTGCAGAATCTTCATCAAGACCAATCAATTTCATATATTCTCCTGTTTCATTATTCAAAGTAATAATCTGATTTTTCCTCATATAAAAAGTGGATGCTTTTCCATCTGGAAATCTAACTGACACTATTGCACCAAAATCTTCGAAACTTGGATGATAAATTCCCTCAAAAGAAATTCTCTTAATCACCCCGTTAATTGAGACATCTCTTGTTGAAATTTCAGAGTTTGCAAGTTTATATTCTTCATTGCAAATACTGAGATCTTTATTGGAACCAGGATATCTCTCTTTAAATTCATTACAAAATTCAACAACACTTCTCTTCTGTCCAACATCATTTAATAATTTTATTTTTTCATATAAGGCTTCTTCACCGAGAGTTGTATTTGAATCTTCAGGATATCTATCTTGAGTAAAACTTTCTATAATCGTATCGTAATCCTGATTAGCTCTTCCATAATATGTATTGAATAATTTCTCTTCTTCAGAAGTTACAGAAATTTCTGCATCGACAGGGTCTGCAAAATCAATAATTTTCACATTTTTTCCTTTTATATTCTCAGTCACAGTATGACTTAGAAAAATTAAATTTTCTCCTTCAACAATCAGGTTATAAAGCTGTCTTGTCACTCCTACATAAAACTTTCCAATACCACTAAGAAAATCAAATATTGGAATACCTGTCTGGGAAGTTTGATAAGCTTCAACCAGGGTAGATATAGAACTGATTTCGTCTTCACTTAATCTATCTTTCTTTTTTGGAATTGCAACAAAATAAGTAAATAATTTTTCCTTATTCTTTGAGTTGTCTTCTGTTCCGACATAACCTAAATAAACAAATTTTTTATTGTCAGATGTCTTGTAAAGAAAATCTCCAATACCAACCTCTCTTGTTTCATCATCAATGCTTAACTTTATTTTTGGACTGATTGTTAAATCAAATGTGGTTCCTCTCACTCCAGAGACGTCATCTTCTGTACAGGTTATTCTAACTTTTTCAACAAGCCCTCGTTTTTCAATATTTCTAATCCTACATTTATTTTCCAGGAATTGCTCATTATCAGCTACTTCAATTACATCTGCATTTATTTTTAATCTTGCCCTTGTATCTGCACTTTCTAAGGAATTTAATCTTAACTGCAAACTTGCCAAGCAAAAATCAAATCCCGGAAGTAAGATTTTCTGTTGTGAAGTTTGACCTTTTCTTAAATTAACACTCGCCACTTTTCTCTGTAGATATCTTCGCTGTCCAGGTCCTGTTGAAACAGAGAGTGATTCACTAGAATAGACAGAAACTATGGCACCATCCGGAGTAATCCCATCCACTCTTAAAAATCCCCGGCCGTCCCAAAAACTATACTCATTAAATCTCTTT
>CAYPBR010000012.1:5447-10421 GCA_964409005.1 Candidatus Woesearchaeota archaeon
ATCCACTCTTAAAAATCCCCGGCCGTCCCAAAAACTATACTCATTAAATCTCTTTTCAAACTCTGAATCAGAAAGTTCTGGCAGATAATAAGTTGCATCTCCAACACCAAATGCATTTTTTATATCATATCTTATGGTTGCTGTCAAATTTCCTTCAACAAATTCAGGCATTGCACTCTCATTCGGTTGTCTTCTTAATTTTATGACAATATAACCAATGTTTCCCAAGACAGGAGAATTCAATCTTCCCCGAACTCCTAAGGCAGCACTTGCAGGATGAAAACCAATTGTTAAAACTCCTTCTGGATATGGTCTTGGAATTGAGATTGTATCAATTGCTTCAACCTCTATTAAAGGGTTAAGTTTCGTGGCTGCTAACTGGCAAAAAACCTGAGCATCTTCTTCTTCTAAAAGATCAGACCTGACAACAGGTGGTGAACAACCAAAAGGTGCAATCTGAACAACAAAATCCTGCCCTGCCTGGCACATTGATTGATCAAAAATAATTCCGGTTCCAGTTTGGCCTGGAAAAAAAGTCCCTGGTGGAAAATATTGTGGACTAGAACGAAGATATGCAGAGAGAAAAGACAATGAGAATAATAAAACTCCGGCTATTAAAAAGATTCCCAGCATTAATTTTTTATTTATTTTCATTTAAACTCGATTTCTAAAACTTTATTTTCAAATAATGCATAATTATCCTGCAATTGTGTGAGTGTTTCTGGCAAAGGCAAAGATTCTACGTTTATTTCAATTAAATTTGAACTTTTTAATTCAGATTCTAAAACAAAATAAGTCTGCTTGCCACCCCCTGCCAGAGCACTGGAAATAATCTGTTCTGGCACCTGAATATCAAAACATTTTTCCTGTGTCAATCCGAAAAATCCAGGGAGCCCACCTCTGACTACATCGATACATTGTTCAATTGTTGTCTCCCCAAGAGTCAGAGAAGAATCTCTATAAATATAAACCTGAATCTCATACTGACCTTCACTTAATTTGACAGTCTTTTGTTCTGGGTAAATAACTGATTTTGTTCCCTCGTCCTCAGAAATAAAGTAAATTATTGCATTGTCGTTATAAGCGACATTATTCAAATTCAACCTAACTTCTTTCTCATAAACTCTGTCCATAATCATCTCGACACTTCCCGGTTCTGTTGTAGAAAATAAAAATCTGGAATCTGCAAAACCATCTGCTTTCGCAAGAACATAGCCATTAACACATTGTGGAAATTCCTGTTCTAATGGACTTTTTCCAATACTACATCTTTCAGCAAAACATTCATAAGAAATATCTGCCTCTATCATATTAAGGTTTGTGTCATAAGTATTGACCTTGACCTGTGTATTTTTATTTTCGCATAATTCAATTGTTCCGACAGCCGAAGCAGTTGCATTTAAAGCTTCCCTAGCATTATTTCCCTGTATAATAACTGCTACTGGAAACTGGAAAATCTCATCTTTTTGCTGAACTTGAACCAAAACAGGATATTTCACATTGTAAACAAAATGATATGGCACATAACAAAATCCTAAAACCCCAAGCCCAGGTTGATTTCCAATTGGTTCTGCCATTAAGAAATTATCTTCAGATGGCTCAACTTCAAAAGAGTTTGGCCAATTTCGAGAATTGATAAATCTCACTTCAACGCTGGAAGTTACATCAAATTCTGTAACAAAATATTCATTTTCCTCATTGCGCAAGACATAATTGCCTCCACGAACCTTTAAAGCTAATGTGTTTCCTTCAATTGCCTCTTCCAAGTTACTGAAGATTTCATCAGCATTCCAAACTTTTGGGCTGCAGGTTATTTCAACACCATCGACAGGAGCATATAATCTTAATGTATCCATAGCATATTCTTCCAGAAAAAGATTTTCTTGCTCTTGCTCATAAATTTTCTTTGCAGAATTATAAAGCAATCCTAGATTTGAATCGACAGAGATTTTATGATTCCTGATTAATGATTTCTCATCTGCCCTTTCAATATCGAGATTCATATCCAAACTCACATCAACATTATTCTCTTTAATATTTACCCTCGCTCTTGGCTCTCCCTGGTTAATTTCAAAACCCTGTTCATAATATTCATTAAAAATACAGCCTCTAGCATTGTCTTCTATAAATTCTGCGAGCTGGCTTTCCATTTCTGTCTTAGAAGGCACTTGCTCTCTCTGAATATTATTTCCAGAAACATAATACCAATAAGGAATAGCACTGCCTGCAAAATTTAATTGTGATGAAAATGGCATATATCTGGAGCCAGGCTCAAATTCTGGAAGAGAGATATATCCTCCCTGACTCTCTAAAACATCTATGCCTGTCAAAATATCCTCTTCTAAACATGTCAAAAAACTAGTATAGACCGGTTCTATATTTACAGGAATTTTAACAAGGCTCAAAGTTTCTCTGAATGTGAAAAAAAGCACAACTGCCGCAATGAGAATAATTGCAACTATGATGAAAATAGTCACCTGCCCCCTCTGGTTTTTTGTAAAAAAATCAGACTGAAAAGAGCTGTTAAGCTTTTTACCTCTCTTATTGTCCATTTTTCTTCTCCATTTTTAACTTCTTTTTTATTAATTCTATAATTTCTGTATTAATATCTTTTTGTATACTAGACTTAAATCTTTCCCAAAGTTTTTCATCTTCTATAAGAAGTAAATATTTTTTCATCTTACATTCAGAATAAAAAAAGTTTCTATATAAATGTTTCTTATTAAGTTAGTTACTAATTTAGTTACTAAGAATATGCTTTATTATCATAAACTATAAAAGAAATCAAAATTTAGTATGTTATAACCAAGAACTTCTCTTAAGGGAGGGGTTTTACAAAGGGGAACCGTAGGTGCCCAGTAGGTCCTGTAGTCCAATGGTTAAGACATTTCCTCGACATGGAAGTAATCGCAGTTCGATTCTGCGCAGGACCATTTTTTGAAAGCATATATCTTAACACAGAAAAAATTATATAGGCTAATTTATTTAAACTAAAATGAGATTCCCTCTAACCAGAATTAGAACTCCTTCGTTAGACAAAATTGAAAGATGTCAAAGAGAGATGGATATAAATCCAACTAAAAGAATAATCCTCAGTGGCCTTACTCACGTAATGCCTGTAAAGGTAAAAAGAATAAGGGATTTGAATCCAGAATATAGAACAGATATGAATTTATTAGAAAGAAATTATACTTCTTTAAATCAATTAAAACAGAAGCTAGATGAATTAAATGTTTTTTATAAAATTCCTCTTCAAAAAGGAACTCTTGCAAATGAAGTATATGAGATATTAAAAAGTGCAAATAAGAGTCAAATAGGCATTCCAATGTCCTTATATTTATATGGGGATAGTGGGGGAAGTTATGATATTCTTGATAATATTTCCACTGAACCTCATACTATGAAAAAATCAAAAGCATATGAAGTTCTTGAATCTCATGGAATTGAATTTTTAAGACATAATATAAAAGCAAGACCTTATGAATTATATGATAATAGAACTATCCCTATGCCAATTACCATGTTACACCATATAAAAGTAGCAGATATTCTTCCAAGATTACTTTAATCCATTATCTTTAAAAACTCGTTTTTTCTTTTCTCATCATGAAAATACCAAAAACGACAAATCGTTATTGTCCATATTGCAGAAAAAAGACAGAGCAGAAAATAAAATTAATTGGAACAGGAGCAAAAAGAGGAACCCTCACGAGAGGGAGTATTTCAAGAGCAAAGGCGCGTGGATTAGGAAGGGGAATAGGCAATAAAGGAAAATGGGGTTCCAAACCAGCTGTTTCAAAATTCAAGAGAAAAACCAAGACAACTAAAAAGACAAACATTATGTACACCTGTGATGAATGCGGAAAATCAAAATATCAAAAAAAAGGACAAAGAGCAGGCAAAGTTCTGCAGGAATAAGATGATGAAACAAAATTCACTCGCAATAAATTGCTCAAAGGTAAAAATAATAAAAAATAAAATGCTAAATAACAATATTAAGGAAGGTTTTTACATTAACAGGTATAAACTAGATTCTGCGAAGCAGACAATTTTCATTTAAAAAATGGCAATAGCAAAAAAGAAGAAAAAATTTTTCGATGTTGAAATTCCAATTATAGGAAAAACAACGCAATTGCAAGCATACGAACTTAAAGAGCTAGATGGTAAAACTATCAAATATGATTTAACCAGAATTCTTCGTGGAAAAAGTTTACTGCTCAAATTAAAAGTCAAAGTAGAAGGGGAAAAAGCTACTGCTATTCCTATGGCAATGAAATTAATGCCTTATTTTTTAAGGAGAATGGTCAGGAAAGGAACAAATTATATAGAGGATTCATTTTCAGCGAAATGTAAAAATGCACAGGTAAGAATAAAACCACTTCTCATCTCAAGAAAAAGGGTGTCGAGAGTTGTCAGAAAAGCTCTGAGAGAAAAAGCTCGTGAAGAACTTACAAAATATATAAAAGATAAAAATTCAGAAATTTTATTCGATGAATTATTAAAAAATCAAATACAAAAACCTCTGAGTTTAAAACTTAAAAAGATATACCCGTTGTCCCTCTGTGAAATAAGAATTTTTGAAATTGAAAAGATAACAGATGAAAAATAGGAAATCTTTTAAATAGTTTATTTTCTTAACATTTATAATGGAAGATGATGGTCCAGATGTCAAAGCAAAGCTTTGCATCGCGAAGCCGATATCGGCTTCTGAAGAAACCGTAGGTGTCTTACCTGTGCCTGTGTAGCTCAGTTGGTTTAGAGCGACGGTCCTGTAAACCGTAGGTCAGGGGTTCGACTCCCCTCACAGGCTTTTAAAACTTTAAAAAAGTTTTAGATCAAAAATTAATTAAAGATTGGACAAAAATAATTTAAGATGATTTGGCAAGATATAGTAATAACAATAAGTATAATAGCGTTTAGCTATGCCCTTCTTCCCCAGGTTTATCAAGGATTTAAACACAAAAAAGGATTTAT